>DATJZQ010000058.1:0-7513 GCA_035499005.1 Burkholderiales bacterium
TGCCTTCGGACGACAAACGACGCGCGCGCTTGAACTGCATCCGCCACCTGCTGACTCTGATCCCCTACAAAAAGGTGACGCGCCAAACCATAAAGCTGCCCGCGCGCTCGAACAAGGGTGCGTACGACGACCGGGCCACGCTGAGGAACCGGCGGCTCGTACCGTCGAAGTACTAGCCGCACGCTCATGGACGCCGCCGCCGTAGTCAAGATCCTGGGTGGACTGGGCATGTTTCTGCTCGGGATCCACCACCTCACCGACGGCCTGAAGAGCCTGGCTGGGGACTCGTTGCGCCGCACGCTGCAAAAGGTCGTTTCCGGCCGGTTCAGCGCGGTCGTGTCCGGCGTGATCTTCACGGCGGCAGTTCAATCCTCCACGGCGGCCACGCTTACCGTCATGGGCTTTGTCAGCGCGGGATTGGTCACCTTCCAGCAGGCGGTCGGTGTCATCGTCGGCGCGACGCTGGGGACGACCACTACGCCGTGGATGGTCGCTTTTTTCGGCTTCCGCGTGAGCGTTTCCTCCGGAGCGCTGCCGCTCCTCGGAATCGGCGCTCTGCTGTGGCTGGTTGCGAAGGGCAAGCTGCGGTCTCTCGGCGCGATCCTCGCAGGGTTCGGCTTGCTTTTCACCGGGATCGACTACCTTCAAGTCGGGATGCAGGGGATCTCCTGGAACCTCGACGACATTGCCGGCCACGGTCCGGGCGCGATGTGGATCCTGGCCGGCATCGGGGTGGCCATGACTGTCGTCATGCAAAGCTCGAGCGCTGCAGCAGCGACGACGGTGGTCGCACTGCACGCCGGTTCGCTCACGTTCGAGCAAGGCTGCGCGATGATCGTCGGGCAGAGCGTAGGCTCGGCCGCGACGACCGCGCTCGTCGCCATCAGCGGCGGCCTCGCTGTGCGGCGTTCGGCGCTGGCGCACGTCAGCTTCAGCACCATCGTCGCGGTCCTGGGGATGCTCTTCCTCGGACCGCTGACGACAGCAGCCGACTGGGTCGGAGCCCGCCTCGACGATCCGGACGGCGTACTCGCGCTCGCTGCGTTCAGCAGCATCTTCAAGCTCGCTGGCATCATGGTGTTCTATCCCTGGCTCGACCGCTTCTCGGACCTCATCGTCCGCATCTCGGGGAGTGGTGGGGACTCGGCCATTGCCCGTCTAGAGCCGATTGTCGCGCAAGCGGGCGGACCGATAGCGCTCGAAGCAGCCTGGCGGGCCGCCATGGAGGTCGCGCACGGCGCGGTCGGCGCGGTGGAGCGCCGGCTCGCCGGCCAGGCGGTCGTCTATGATCCACCGGCGGAGCCAGTCCAGCAGATCGAGAACTTCCTCGCGTCGCTCTCGTTGGAAACCACGGATCTCGCCACTTTCGGCGGGCGCCTCGTTCGTCTCTCCCATGCGCTCGATCATTTGACGGAGCTTCACGACGATCTGAAGCGGGCTCCCGCGGTTGCAGCCGATTGGCAGCCGCCAGAGGGCTTTGAGACGGGCGCCCGGGCGCTGGTCGCGTGGCTCGACGCGACGAAAGATCCCAAGGCGAAGCCCGATGCGGCCGTCTTCAAGGCCATCGAAGAAGCCTCGAAGCAGCTCGATGACGAGCGGAAAAGCGGGCGCGAGAAGCTGCTCGAAGACCTCGCCTTGCAGCGCACGCCGGCTGCCACGGCTCGCGCCGGGCTCGACGCGTTGGCGTGGGGTGCCGGCACTCTCTATCACGCCTGGCGTCTCGCGGAATCATTGCGAATCGCATCGGCATAGCGGCGAGCTGGTCGCAAGCCCAGGCGCGCGAATGAAGTATCCCTGGCCGCAAAGCCGGGGGTCAAACCGAAGCGGAGGCTGCACATGGAGACAGCAGTCAACCAAGGTGCTGCGGGCGCCACTGCTTGGCACGCTCTCGCGGTGGATGAGGCGCTGAAGCAGCTCGCGACCAGCACAGCAAAGGGCCTGGACGCGAGCGAAGCCTCGAGCCGGCTGCAGAAGTACGGTCCCAACCGCTTGCCCGAAGGCAAGAAGCGCGGGGCCCTGCTGCGCTTTGCCGCTCAGCTCAACAATATCCTGGTCTACGTGCTTCTCGGTGCGGGTTTCGTCAAGCTGATGCTTGGGCTTTGGGTCGACGGCGCGATCATCCTGGGCGTGGTGCTGATCAACGCGCTGCTCGGTTTCATCCAGGAGGGCAAGGCGGAGAAGGCGCTCGATTCGATCCGCAACATGCTGTCGGCTGAGGCGCGGACCGTGCGCGGCGGCGAGACACGCATGCTTCCGGCGGAAGAGCTGGTGCCCGGCGACATCGTGCTGCTCGAATCCGGGGACAAGATTCCCGCCGATCTGCGCCTGGCCGAGGTGAAGAACCTGCGCACGGAAGAAGCTACCCTCACCGGCGAATCGGTTCCCGCGGACAAGAGCACCGACCCGGTTTCGGAAAAGGCCACCGTCGGCGACCGCGAGAGCATGGCGTTCTCGGGGACCATGGTCGTGTCCGGCCGCGCGACCGGAGTGGTGGTTGCCACCGGCAGCGCCACCGAGCTCGGCAAGATCAATCAGCTGCTCGCGAGTGTGAGCTCGCTCGAGACGCCGCTGCTGCGCCAGATCAAGAAGTTCGGCTACACGATCACCGCCGTCATCGGCGTGGTGAGCGTTCTGATCTTCGCCTACGGCAAGTGGGTCAAGGATATGGATTTCGTCGCGCTCTTCCAGGCGGTCGTCGCGATCGCGGTGTCGGTGATCCCGGAAGGCCTGCCGGCGCTCATCACCATCACGCTGGCCATCGGCGTGCAGCGGATGGCTCAGCGTCACGCCATAATCCGGCGCCTGCCCGCGGTGGAGACGCTTGGCTCCGTGTCGCGCATCTGTTCCGACAAGACTGGCACGCTGACGCTGATGGAGATGATGGTGGTGTCGGCCGCCACCGCCGAGTCCGAGTATCAGGTCACCGGCAACGGTTACGCGCCGGAAGGCGAGATCAAGCAGGACGGGAAGCCGGCAGACGAGAAGGATCCGGTGCTCGGGCTGCTGGGCCGCGTGTCGATGCTGTGCAACGATGCACAGCTCTTGCAGAAGGACGGAGCGTGGAAGGTCGAGGGCGATCCGACCGAGGGCGCGCTCTATCCATTTGCGACCAAGCTCCGGATGGACCGGGAGGCCGAACAGAAGGCCTGGCCGCGCGTCGACGCGATCCCGTTCGAATCGGAACACAAATTCATGGCGACGCTCCACAAAAGCGCCGACGGCGCGCAGTGCCTTCTCGTCAAAGGTGCGCCCGAGGTCATTCTCGAGCATTGCGACCGGCAGCAGATCCGCGACGGGAAAGCGGCGCCGCTCGACCGCGAGCGCTTCGCGCAGGTTGCCGACAAGCTGGCCGGACAGGGAGAGCGGGTCCTCGCGGCCGCATGGCTCGAGAACCCGGGCGTCAAAACGGGCGGCCTCGGCCCGGCAGACCTGCCAAAAAATCTCGTATTGCTTGGCCTCATCGGCTTGCTTGACCCGCCGCGCAAAGAGGCAATCGAGGCGGTGAAGGAGTGCCACGGCGGCGGCATCCGCGTCACCATGATCACCGGCGATCACAAGATCACCGCAGCGGCCATCGCCAAGATGCTCGGCATCGGCGACGGCAAGACGGCGATCAGCGGGGCCGAGATCGAAGAGATGGACACCGCGGCGCTGCAGGAACGCGTCCGCGACGTCGACGTGTTCGCGCGCGCGAGCCCCGAGCACAAGCTGCGCCTGGTGAAAGCCATCCAGGCGAACCGGCAGATCGTCGCCATGACCGGCGACGGCGTGAACGACGCGCCCTCGCTCAAGAAGGCTGACATCGGCGTGGCGATGGGGATCAAGGGCACCGAGGTGACCAAGGAGGCGGCCGGCATGATCCTGGCCGACGATAACTTCGCTTCGATCGGCGCGGCGGTGAAGGAAGGGCGCACGGTCTACAACAACATCGAGAAGGCGATCCTGTTCATGCTCCCCACCAACGTCGCCCAGGCGCTGGTGATCGCGGTGGCGATCTTCTTCGGCTTCAGCATGCCGATCACCGCCCCGCAGGTGCTGTGGGTCAACATGGTGACCTCGGTGGCGCTCGGCCTGGTGCTCTCCTTCGAGCCGCACGAGCTCGACGTCATGCAACGGCCGCCGCGGGCGGTGGACCGGCCGATCCTGACCGGCTTCGGGGTGTGGAGAGTCATCTTCGTCGGCCTGGCGCTGCTCGCCTACACATTGTCGGCGTTCTTCTGGATGAAGAGATATGGCGCCTCCGACCAGCTCGCGCGCACCGTCGCGGTGAACGCCATCACGATCGGTCAGGTGTTCTACCTGCTCAACAGCCGCTATTTGATCGACAGCGCGCTGTCGCTCAAGGCGCACCTCGGCAATAAGTTTCTGCCGCTCGGCATCGGTGCGGTCGTGATCCTGCAGTGCCTGTTTACCTACGCGCCGCCGCTGCAGACGCTGTTCGACAACGAAGCCATTCCGCTGCACGTGTGGCCCGTGCTGTTCGCGGGAGGCCTGGTGTTTTTCCTCGTCGTCGAGGCCGAGAAGTTCGTGATCCGCTCGTCGGAGGCGCTGCGCAAATCGGTTACGGCGGTGGAAGCCGGGGCCTAGCAACGGAGGACATCGGTGCATCCGATCGCGGATCTCGTCACCGGGGCGCTCCTGCTGGTGCTCGGGCGCAAGCTGTTCTGGTTGTTCGTCGCGATCGCCGGCTTCTACGCCGGCATCGAGGTCGTGCGCGTGCTCCTCGCCGGTCAGCCGAGCTGGGTCATGTGGGTGGCGGGCGCCGCAACGGGCTTGATCGGCGCGCTGCTTGCCATGCTGTTCCAGCGTGTAGGTTTCGCTCTAGGCGGCTTCTACGCAGGCGGTTACGCAGCGCTGATCCTCGCAGAGCGCTTCGCTCCGGGCGCGGTCGGCGGAGCGACGTTCGTCATCGGCGGTGTGGTGGGCGCATTGTTCGCTGTATGGCTCATGGATTGGGCCATCATCGTGTTATCGAGCCTGGTGGGTGCGGTGCTGGTGGTCACCAGCCTCGGCCTCCGGGGCGCGGCGGGCTTCGTGGTCTACGTCGTTCTCGCCGCGCTCGGCATCGCCCTCCAGGCCTGGATGATGGATGCGATGAAGGGCGGTCCGGGCCAGCAACGCGGATCACGCGAATAGGAGTCAAGCGATGACGAACGTAAGAATGCTCTGCGTGCTTCTTGTGTTCCAGGCGGGCGCGTCTTTCGCGCAAGAGGTCCCCAGGGTAGGGGGCTGCCTTATCCGGCCCGGTACCCTGTGCACCAACAGGAACTTGAGCGGGGCGAAGCTGAGCGATGCCAATCTGGCGCACTCGCAATTCACCCGCTCGGTGCTTGCCGACGCTGATCTCAAGGGAGCAAACCTGGATCAGTCCGATCTGTCGCGCGCCGACTTGCGCCGCGCGGATCTGCGCTCGGCCTCCCTGCAGGGCGTCAAGGCGCGCGCCGCACGCTTCGACGAAGCGAACCTGAGCGGTGCGACGCTGAAAGGCGCGGCTCTGCAGAATGCCAATTTGAGCGGGGCGGATCTTACCCAAGTGGATCTGAGCGGTTCCCACCTGGCCAACGCCAGGTTGGAGGGCGCCCGGCTTCAGGATGCGAACCTGCAGCGCGCCGATCTGCGGGCCGCCAGACTGAAAGGCGCGTCGCTTTTGTCAGCCCAGCTGCAGGGCGCCAATTTCACCGAGGCAGATCTGACCGACGCCGATCTGACGGGAGCCAATACCGAGGGCGCGATCTTCAGCCGCGCTCGAACCAGCGGCTGCAAGGGCTGTCCATAAGCCACACCTGGTCAAGCCCTGTTCATCATGCGCCGCCCACGTCGCGTGGATCGCCTTGCACTGGCAGCCGCACTTGCGTTGGCAGCGCTTTCGCCCGGCTGCACCACGACCCGCGCGATGGTCCCGTCGCCGGTCGTCATGCAGGACGAGCGGCTCGACTTCTCGTACCCCGTGTTGCCGCGTGATCGCTCGACGGACGTGAATGTGCTTTTCGCGACGACGCGCGCGCCGGCGCCGCCGGGAGCGCCCGAGCGCTTTACACGCCGCGCAGGCGATGGGGTTCGCCTCGGTGTCGCGCAGGTGGAGCTCGGCGAGCCTCAATGGTCGTTCCAAGAGCTCGCCGAGTCCGATCGTACGAGCCGCGCCGAGAAGCTACGCCCGGCGCGTGTCGTGGCAGTCGACGAGTTCGGCATCGCCGGCACGCCGGGAGGGGAGGCTGAGCGCGAGTTCGTCGCGGCCATCGACCGCCAGGTCGCGACGTCGCCTACCGGCTCGGTCGTGATCTACGTGCCAGGCTACCGCGCGACCTTCGACCAAGTGATGATCCTGATGGGCAGCTGGGGTCACTTCCTGGCGCGCCACTCGCCGATGATTGCCTTCTCCTGGCCCACTGGCACCATGGCGTGGGACTACCTGTGGGACTGTCCGCGCGCGCGCGCGTTCGTGCCCGACATCGCGCAGCTGATCGCGCTCGTCGCGGAGCGCAGTCAGGCGCGACGCATCAACGTCATCGGGTTCAGCTGCGGCGGGCCGCTGCTCGCCGAGGCGCTCGTTCAGCTGCGCCAGGCGCACCCGGACGAGGACCCGGAAGCTCTGCGGCAGCGCTACCGGATCGCCAACGCGATCTTCGTCGCCGCCGACATCGATCTTCAGACCTTCGCTCGCTCGCACGTGCCAGCCATCACGGATCTTGCCCAGCGCACGGAAGTGTACTTGTCGGAGAACGACAGCGCCCTGCAGATTTCCGCGTGGCTCGCTCGCGCCTCGCGGCTGGGCCGTCCGCGCTTCGACGAGCTCACGCGCGAGGACCTGGAGACGCTCGCGAGCAACGACCGCCTGGTGGGCATCGACGTGACCGGGGTCTCCGGCCCGCACGAGCTGGGCGGCTCTCGCGGGCACGGCTACTGGGTCGCGAACCAGAGAGTATCGAGCGATGTGCTGCTCTCGATGGTCTATCCGTTCGATCCGGCGTGGCGCGGTCTTGTTCATCCGCCGGGGGTGGGGATGTGGACCTTCCCCGACGATTACCCGCAACGTGTGGGCGACGCAGTATACGGCGTGGCGCCCGAGTTGCGTCGCGATTCGCAGTGAAGTCACTCCTTCGCGGGCGGTCGCAGCGGATCGGTGCACACATCCCTGCCGTGCGCGGGGAGCCGGCCTTGAGTGAGCATCTGGACGGGCACCACGAACACGGAAGTGAAGAAGCGGGCCAGGGTCTCGGGGGTGCTGCCGCGTGCCACGCCGATGCGACGATCGGTCATGGTGCCGGTCACGTCGATTGGCGGCTGCAGGCTGAACAGTACCGGTCCTTTCGCGCGCGGGCGGAAACGAAAGGCGATCTCCTCGGTGGAGAAGTCGGCACCGCCGGCGCCGACAACGCGCACGCGCCCGGTATCGATCAGGAGCGTGTCATGGGTGAGCTTGCCGTCCTTCAGGTCCACACGGACCACAACGCAGTTGACGCGCGTACCGGCCCCCGGGTCGATGAACGGCAGCAGCTGGAAAAACAGGTTCACC
>DATJZQ010000059.1:0-9457 GCA_035499005.1 Burkholderiales bacterium
GATCCGAGGGTGATCGAGGTGTACCTCGGCACGGACGCACGGGACGTGCAGGCCACCGTCGCAGCGAGGAGCGCCTGATGCTGGTGCTGAACAAGCTCAGCGCCGGCTACGGGAGCTTCCGCGCCCTGTTCGACGTGAGCCTGGAGGTGAAGGCCGGCGAGACCGTGGCGGTCATCGGGCCGAA
The DNA here is from genome assembly GCA_035499005.1 of Burkholderiales bacterium. Lineage (GTDB taxonomy): Bacteria > Pseudomonadota > Gammaproteobacteria > Burkholderiales > SHXO01 > SHXO01. The sequence continues at coordinate 185 of DATJZQ010000059.1, forward strand.
CGGCGCGGGCAAGACCACCCTGCTTCGCGCCATCTCGCGGCTGATCGAACCCACTGCCGGCGACATGATGATGGAAGGCAAGCCGCTCAATACCGTTCCCGCGCACGAGCTCGTCGGCCGCGGCATCGCTCACGTGCCGGAGAACCGGCGGCTGTTTCCGCGCTTGAGCGTTGAAGAAAATTTGCGCATGGGCGCTTTCCTGCCCTCCGCGCGAGGTCAGTTCGCGCAGCGGCTCGACTCCGTATACCAGCTCTTCCCGCGCATGCGGGAGCGCCGGCATCAGCCGGCCGGGACGCTGTCCGGCGGAGAGCAGCAGATGTGCGCCATCGGCCGAGCGCTCATGTCGGGGCCGAGGCTGCTGCTGCTCGACGAACCGTCGGCCGGCCTCGCCCCGGTCATGGTGCAAGCCATCTTCGAAGTTGTGCGCAAGATGAGCAGCGAAGGCTATACCGTGCTGATCGTCGAGCAGAACATCCGTCAGGTGCTCGCCGTTGCGCAGCGTGGATACTTGCTGGAAACCGGACGCATCCGGGCGAGCGGAACATCGGCGGAGCTGCTGGCGACCGACGAGGTGAAGCAGGCGTATTTGGGATTGTGACGACTGTGTTCGACATCTTCCTTCTAGAAGCCGTGCTCAACGGCGTGCTGTTCGGCGGCATCCTCGCGCTGCTGGCCCTGGGATTGAACCTGATCTTCGGCGTTATCGACGTGGTTTGGATCTGCTACGCCGAGCTGATCATGATCGGCATGTACGCCGTGTACTACCTGCACGCCGTCTACGCCTGGCCGCTGTGGCTGGCGTTTCCCGCGTGCATCGCGCTTGTCGCGCTGCTCGGCACCGCGCTGCACCAGTTCGTGATCCGGCCGGTGCTCTCGGCCGAGCCGATCAACCAGCTCCTGGTGACCGGCGGCGTGCTGTTTCTGCTGCAAGGCGCAGCCACACTCGCCTTCGGCGTCGAGTTCAAGAATCTAGGGATTCAGCTCCCGCCGCTTCAGCTCGGCGAGCTGTACTTGAGCACAGCCCGGCTGATCGCGTTCGTGGTCGCGCTGGGCGGGATGATCGGCATGTATCTGTTCCTGACCCGCACCTATCTCGGCACCGCGATCCGCGCCATCGCGCAAGACCGCGCGGTGATGCCGCTCATGGGCGTGAACCCGCAGCGTATCTTTCTGCTCACCTCAGCCTTGGGCGGCGGTCTGGCCGGCCTCGCCGCCTGCCTTCTCGTCCTTCAGTACGACATCCACCCGGCGATCGGCCTGTCGTTCGGTCCGGTCGTGTTCCTCGTATGCGTGCTCGGCGGGCTGGGCAACATGATCGGCGGCTTTGCCGCGGCGTTTCTGTTCGCGCAGTTCATCTCGGTGGGCGGCTACTTCTTCCACCTCGAGTGGGGCTATGTCATCGCCTTCCTGTTCTTCATCGCCGCCATGTTTTGGCGGCCGCGCGGGCTGTTCGGAGGCGCATCGTGACGCAGCTCCGCTGGATCGGTATCGCCGCGCTGCTGCTCCTGCCACTCGCTGGCTTCGGCAACTACCCGCTGCACCTCATCATCATGTGCCTGCTGTGGGGTTACGTTTACACCAGCTGGGCGCTGATGGGGCGGCTCGGGATGACGAGCTTCGGTCATGGCGCATTCCTGAGCATCGGGGCCTACGTGGTGGTGATGGGGTGGAATCATTTCGGGTTGTCGCCCTGGCTCGGAATTCCGATCGCGCTGGTGCTCACCGCCCTGGTCGCTGCGCTGATCAGCTATCCCTGCTTCCGCTTGAAGATCGTCGGCCACTACTTCGCGCTGGTGACTCTGGCGCTGTCGGAGGTCGCGCGCATGATCATCGTGGCGCTGCGCGATCAGACCGGGGGATCGCTCGGCGTAACGCCCAAGACGGCGCTGTCCGACACATCCTGGTCGCTTGCCGCGCTGCAGTTTTCTTCGAAGATGGTGTGGTTCTACATCATCCTCGGCTTCTGGCTCGCGGGCCTCTGGATCTGGACTGTGGTCGACCGCTCGATGGCGCGCGTCGCGCTCGAGGCGATCAGCCAGGAGGAGGATGCGGCCGCGTCGATCGGCATCGGCGTTTCGCGCCTCAAGCTGGGTGTCACGCTGATCTCGGCGCTGATGACCTGCATGGGCGGCGTGCTGTACGCGCAGTACCAGCTCTACCTCAGCCCAGAGACAGTGTCAGGGATCGCCGTGAGTCTGCAGATGGTATTCGGCGCCATCGCCGGCGGGATGTTTCTGCGCCTCGGGCCAACCGTGGGTGCGGTGTTCACGCTGCTGCTGAGCGAGGTTCTGCGGCTCGCTTTAGGTCACGACGTGCATGGGCTGGACACGCTGGTGTACGGCCTGCTGCTCGTGCTGTTCATCGTGTTCATGCCCAAAGGGATTCTCGGCACGATCGACGCGTTGTGGGAGCGGCGGCGCGCAACGGCGTCACGCAGCGCGCCCGCCTGACCGCCCGCCTCGTCAACGGCTCTGCTCAACTGGTCTTGCGCCCCCTGCTGGTGCAACTCGAGGAGCGCGCCGTACTCCAGATTACGTACTCGCTCACGCGCAGGCGCGGCCATGGTATGGCGTCCTCGGGTGTGGACGGCTCCGCCAGCATCGCCGGCACGGCCGTTCGCTCGAGCGTGAGCTCGCTCACGTCACCATGCTTCGTCACGCGCGGCGTCACGTCGGTGAACAGCACGCTGTAGCGCAGAGGACGGCCGACCGCGGACAGCACGCGCACCCTCAGGGTGTCGACCGGTTCGGCGGTGGCAAGCGGAAACGTGGAGTTGAAAAGCTCGCCGTCGACCGAAGTTTCGCTGGTCAGCGTGTACTCCACCTCGACGATGTCGCCGACGCGCACGTCGTCCAGCAGGAAATCGGCGGTTACGACTCCGTCGTAAAGGGCTGCTTCGCGGCCCGGCTCGCGGCGCAGAAGCTCCACGCGCACAGTCGGCAGCTTGTCGATATGCTGGCCGGCGCGCAACACCGACAACGCGTGCACCGTCAGCCGCTGCGAATCAGGACTGAAGGTAATGGGGACGTTCGCGACCTTCTCGATCGCACCGAAGGTCTGGGCAGCGAGCGCCTGGTGCGTGTACAGCTGCGGCGTCGAATCCAGCAGTGAGATTTGATAGTCGAGCAGGAGATTTCTGATTGGAGCCGCCGCAGCGCCGGTTCCCGGCGAGCCCTCCTGTATCGTGGTGCGCGACACCCAGGCCGGAACAGCGTCGATGCTGTAGTCGACGCCTCCCTTGGTGACGACCCGCGGCTCGGCTTGTGCGACGCCCGCACAAGAGCTCAGCACGAGCAGCGTCACGCCCAACCAGCACCGCGCGCCGTTCGCACCCGTCGAAACAAACTCCAATGGTCCCCACGAAGCGCTTGTCATGATCCCTCCACGAACTTCAGGACCGTGTCGCCCGAAGTCTAGGCAGGACCCCGCTTCCACTCCATGGGGCCAAAGTAATACGCGCCGAGCTCGCCGATCAGCTCGACGCGGCTATGCGGCGAGTTCTGGGAGGTTCGGGCGACGCCCGCTCCAGGGCCGCGCTCGTTCGAACAGCGCGGCGGCGCGCAGCAGCACGCCATCTGCGCCCAGGCGCCCGATGAGCTGCAGGCCGATCGGGAGGCCCGCGTTGTCCCATCCGCAGGGAATGCTCATCGCGGGGTGCCCGGTCATGTTGTACGGCAAGGTATAGGGGTACCAGGCGCGCCGCAGCGTATCGACTGGCCGTCCGTCGATCTCGACGATGTCGAAGAACTGATGCTCGATCGGAAGCGCCGTCCGCGCGAGCGTCGGAGTGACAACGATATCGGCGCGCTCGAACCAGCTCTGCACCTGCCGGTAGAGCTTGGTCCGCAGGAAGATGGCGCGATACAGTTCCTGCGCCGAATGACGCCCGGCCCGGTCCAGCTGTGCTACCAGCGCGGGATCCATCACGTCGCGATGCTTCTCGAGCTGTTCGCCATGCTGAGCGAGGCGCAGAGAGCCGTTCACGACGAGCCATAGCTCTTCGGCGTTCTCGAAGTCGTCCGGCATTTCGAAGACCTCGGCGCCCAGGTCGCTCAGCGCCTTGACCGCATTCGAGCACGCGCTCAACACCTCCGCCGCCAAAACGCGATTGCCGAGGTATGGACGCCAGCCCAGCTTCAGTCCAGTGAGATCGCCCTCTCCCTTGGCCGCTTGCACGTAGTCTTCACGCACCCGGTTCAGCGTGCGCGGATCGTTCGGATGCGGACCGGCCATCGCATCCAGCATCAGCGCGGTGTCCATCACCGTGCGCGTCATCGGCGTGATGTAGGAAATGTCGCCGAAGGCGTCCTCTGCGGTGTCGTGCGGCACGACACCCCAGCTTTGCTTGATGCCGACGACGCCGTTGGCTGCGGCCGGGATGCGGGTGGATCCGCCGCCGTCCGTTGCTACTGCTATCGGTCCGAGCCCCGCCGCAACCGCTACTGCCGCGCCGCCGCTGGAGCCCCCGCAGGTGCGATCCGCGCTCCAGGCGTTGCGGGTACGGCCGAACAGCGGTGCGTCCGTGAGGCCCTTCTGGCCGAACTCGGGTGTAGTCGTCTTGCCGACCAGTATTGCGCCGGCAGCCTTGAGGCGCGCGACCGTGATGTGGTCTACCGAGGGAATGTGATTCTCGAAAATCCGCGACCCGTAGGTCGTGCGCACGCCTTTTGTGTTGACAAGGTCCTTCACCGAAAACGGAATGCCGTGCAGAGGCCCCCGCACTTCGCCGCGCGTGAGTGCGGCTTCTGCGTCACGCGCCCCGGCCAATGCCTCCTCGGAGCAAACCGTGATGAAAGCGTTGAGCACGGGCTGAGCGCGCTCGATGCGGGCCAGCGTGCTGCGCATCAGCTCGACCGGCGACAGCCGGCGGCCGCGGATCAGTTCCGCAAGCTCGGAGGCGGAGAGATAGGTTAGATCGTCGGTCATCCGTTACCCCACACCGCCCCGTCGCTTCGCGCCACCCCGCCTCCTGAAAGGCGGGGAAAAAGATTTCTCTCCCCTCCTTTTCAAGGAGGGGTGGCGCGAAGCGACGGGGTGGTTCACCCAGCCAGAACCCGTTCTGCCGCCACGCCCCGCACGTCCATCTCGAAATCGAGCTCTTCGATCGGTGGACGGCAGTAGTGCCAGGTGAGGCCGGCTCCGTTTCCGGCGCGCGGCACGATCTGGTCGCGAAGGATCGAATGCAGCTCGTACACCGTGTACACCTGTGAAGCCGTAACCTGCTGCCAGCTCACGCCAAGCTCTCGAAGGCGATTTTCCATCGCGTCCAGCACCCAGCGGGCCTTCGATTGCATTCCCGCCGCCGACACGTCGCCACGCGCCACGATGTCTTCTGGAAACTTGCCGCCGCTGGGCCATTCTCCGCTGCCCGCGACAACGAACGTCGGGGATGCCTGGCGCGCAGGCACGGTGTAGCAGAAGGCGTAAAAGCACGGCTCGCCGGGCGGGGCGATCTCCGGCGCGACGTTGGAGCGTGCCACGGGATTGAGCCCATCGCGGAACAGCCCCCACTGCTTCAGCACCGCAACATACCCTTCGTTGAAACCGGTGAAGCCGCTCATGCTGAAGGGCTTGGGAGAGCGCAGCTCGGCTGCGCACAGCGCGGCACGCGGACGCCCGAGCGATTTCAAATGTGCCTCGATCGCGGCGAAGCCGCGCTCCATCGGGAGCGGCCGCACCAGGCGCACGCGCTCGATCGCGAACCCGTCCTGCGCGCGCACGCCTTGGCAATAGGGGAATCCGCCTTTCAGGAAGCTGTAGCCACCGTCTGGGAAGGGGATCGGATTGGGCATCGGGCTTCTCCTCCGTGTTTTCTGTCCGCAACTTTACAGCAAGGTAGAAGTGGCCTCTCAGCGGGCCTTCGGGTGGCGCCGACCTTGCCCGCTTTGTATCTCTCCCGCACAATCCAACGGGGGAGAACGATCGATATGGCGACCAAGCGCATCGGAATCATCATGCACGGCGTGACCGGGCGCATGGGCACCAACCAGCACCTGGACCGCTCGATCCTCGAGATCCGCCGCCAGGGCGGCGTCGCACTCTCGGACGGCACCCGGCTCATGCCCGATCCGATCCTGGTCGGACGCGACGCCCGCAAGCTGGAAAGCATCGCGAAGGCGCGCGGCGTGGAGCGCTGGACGACCGATCTCGATCAGGCGCTCGCCAACCGGGACGACATGGTTTTCTTCGACTCCGCCTCCACGCAACTCAGGCCGCAATTTCTGACGCGCGCCATGGCCGCCGGCAAGCACGTCTATTGCGAGAAGCCGGTCGCCGCCACCACCGCTGAAGCGCTCGAGCTCTATCAGGCCGCCGAGAGGGCCGGCATCAAGCACGGCGTGGTGCAGGACAAGCTGTGGCTCCCCGGCCTGCTCAAGCTGAGGGCGCTGCGCGACAGCGGTTTCTTCGGCCGCATGCTGTCGGTGCGCGGGGAGTTCGGCTACTGGGTGTTCGAGGGCGATCTGCAGCCGGCTCAGCGGCCATCCTGGAATTACCGCCGGGAAGAAGGCGGCGGCATCATCCTCGACATGCTTTGCCACTGGCGCTACGTGCTCGACAACTTGTTCGGCGAAGTGAAAGCGGTTTCGTGCCTTGGCGCGATCCACATCCCCGAGCGCTGGGACGAAGCCAACCGCAAGTACCAGTCGACCGCCGAAGACGCGGCGTACGCCACTTTGCAGCTCGAGGGCGGCGTGATCGCGCACTTCAACAGCTCGTGGTGCGTGCGCGTGCGGCGCGACGATCTGCTGACGCTGCAGGTGGACGGCACGCACGGATCGGCGGTCGCGGGCCTGCGGCGGTGCCTGACCCAGTCGCGCGTCAACACACCCAAGCCGGTGTGGAACCCGGATATCCCGCAGCCCATCGACTTCTACCAGGGCTGGCAGGAAGTGCCCGACAACGCGGCCTGGGACAACGCGTTCAAGGCGCAGTGGGAGCTGTATCTCAAACACGTGGCGGGCGAAGGCGGTTTTCGCTGGAATCTGCTGGAGGCCGCGAAGGGCGTGCAGCTCGCCGACATCTCATACAAGAGCTGGCGCGAGCGGCGCTGGCTCGACGTACCGAAGCTGGCCACGTAGCCCCCTCTTCCCTTGCGGGAGAGGGCGGGGGGTGAGGGAGATGGACGAATCATGACGATCACCGGAACCACACGCTTCTACGCCATCCTGGGCGACCCGCTCGCGCGCGTACGCTCCCCGGAGCGCTTCAACGCGATATTCGCGGAGCGCGGTATCGATGCGGTGATGGTGCCGGCTGAGGTCGACGCGGCTGGGTTCGACGCCCTCGTCGCGGGCTTCAAGCGGATGCGCAACTGCGACGGTCTGATCCTCACCATGCCGCACAAGCACGCAATGTGCAGGCACGTTGACGAGCTGCGCGACAACGGCCGGCTCGTAGGCGCCATCAACGCCGCGCGCCGTATGCCGGACGGCCGCTGGGTCGGCGACATGTTCGACGGCCATGGCTACGTCGCAGCGCTCAAGCGCAAAGGCGTCCTGCTGGCAGGCAAGAACGTGCACTTCATCGGCGCTGGAGGCGTGGCGCGCGCGATGACGATGGCTCTGGCCAAGGAAGGCGTTGCCTCGATCACCCTTCGCGACCTGGATGCGAATCGCGCGTCGGATCTCGCGCGTTCGCTGACTGCGGCATTCCCCAAGATCAAAGCCAGCGCTGTGTCGGAGGACCGCTACGACGTCGATATTCTCGCCAACGCGACTCCGCTTGGATTGCGCGACGGTGATCCCATGCCGTGCGATCCCTCGCGCATTGCGCAGCGCACTGTCGTCACCGACGTGATCCCGAAGCCGGCAATCACTCCATTCCTCTCCGCGGCGCAGGCGCGCGGCTGCATGGTCGTCACCGGCGCGGACATGGTCGATGGGCAGGTGTTGCTGGTCGCCGAGTTCCTGGGACTCGGGAGCCCTGCGTGAGCACACCCGATCCGGGGCTGCTCTCGCTCAACACCGCAACCGTACGCAAGCAGTGGAGCCTCGCGCAGGCGATAGCCGGCTGCGCCCGGCATGGCATCCGCGGCATCTCGCCCTGGCGTCATCAACTGCACGAGATGGGCATCGAGGCTGCCGTGCACGCCATCAAGGGCCATGATCTGACCGTCACCGGCCTATGCCGGGGCGGCCTCTTCCCGGCCGCCGACGCCGCCGGCCGCTACGCCGCCATCGAAGAAAACCTGCGGGCGATAAACGAGGCGCACGCCCTTCGCGCGCAGTGTCTGGTACTCGTAGCGGGAGGATTGCCCAAGGGGTCGAAAGACGTTGCCGGGGCGCGCGAGCAAGTGCGCGAGGGCATCGCCGCGATCCTTCCGCATGCGCGAAATGCCGGCGTCCCGCTCGCCATCGAGCCGCTGCACCCGATGTATGCCGCCGACCGCGCCTGCATCAACACGCTTGCCCAGGCTCTAGACCTATGCGACGCCCTCGATCCGCACAACGAAGGCGGGCTGGGCGTCGCCCTCGACGTGTATCACGTGTGGTGGGATCCGCAGCTCGCCTCTCAAATCAAGCGCGCGGGGAAGACACGCCTTCTCGCCTTCCACATCTGCGACTGGCTGGTGCCCACGCGCGACCTGCTCAACGACCGCGGCATGATGGGCGACGGCGTCATCGACCTGCCGCGCATTCGCTCGTGGATGGAGCAGGCCGGCTATTCGGGCTTGCACGAGGTGGAGATTTTCTCGGAGCTCGACTGGTGGCAGCGCGACGCGGACGAAGTGCTCGAGGCATGTAAGGAGAGGCACCAGCAGTTCTGTTGACCTCGGCGAGGCCTTCCGGCGAAACGCCATTCCCGGGCGATTACCGGATCCATCTCAAGTCTTAGCCCCAACCGGTCGAATATCCGGCCGAGGCTCACCTGTTGAGCCAGTGACCCGGCGATTCTGGTATGCATGCGCGACAGGAGCTACTGGATCCTGCTCCACAGCGAGCCGATCGGCCTTGCCGGAGGCAAGATGGAAACCCGTGTCACTCTTCGTCCTGGACAGAAGGGCACGAAGGCCCTGGTTGAGGAGCACGGCCTTCGTCTGGTGTGCGTCCGCTATCGCTACGACGCCGCCGCGCGCATGCGCTACAAGACAGTGGAATTGGTGGTCGAGCAAGTCCCGTGGAATCCCGACGACCACCCATCAATACCCGATCGCAAATCCGGAAGGCCGCCGTCGATGGTGGGGGTGCGCGTAGCCTGGGACGACCGGGTGCTGCGTCAACGCGTCAAGGACGCGGGAGGGCGCTGGGTGCAGACCGAGCGGCTTTGGGTGCT
>DATJZQ010000060.1:0-23101 GCA_035499005.1 Burkholderiales bacterium
CATCCTGGTGCGCGGGGAGGTGGGGCACGACATCGTGCCCGAGCTCTACCCCAAGGCCGGGGAGACGGTGATCGACAAGCCGGGCAAGGGGGCCTTCTTTGCCACCGATCTCGAGCTCATCCTGCGCAACCACGGGATTGACACCCTGATTGTGTGCGGGGTGACCACCGAGGTGTGCGTCAACACCACGGTGCGGGAGGCCAACGACCGGGGGTTCGAGTGCGTGGTGCTGTCTGACTGCGTGGGATCGTACTTTCCGGAGTTTCAGAAGGCCGCACTGGCCATGGTCAAGGCGCAGGGCGGCATCTTCGGCTGGGTGTCGGACTCGAAGCGCGCCTTGGCAGCGCTGGGTGCCGGCTGAACCGCTCGGCATCGGGCCCAGGCGCGCGGACCGCGGCATGCACGACTGGATCCTCCCCGCGCTGAGCATCGGGAGCCGCGTAGCGCCGGGCGGGGCCGGCCGCGTGCGGAGCGTCTACCGGCAAGCCTGCAACGTCGAGCTGGACAACGGTGCGCTGTTGACTCTGCTCTGCGCAGCGCTCGGCAATCTGCCACATGGCATCCGCATCGCACTACCCGGGCCGCAGGATCTGCGCGGGTGGTTGCGGCCGGACCAGGCGGTCGTCTACGAGAGCTCGCACCTGCGCATCACGCAGGCTGGCGTGACGATCGAGCTCGCGCGCGCGTCGCGCTGGAGTTGTGAGCTGTCCGCGTGCGACGTGTACGCGACGCTGGTCGCCCAGGCGATGTTGGCCGCGCTCGCGGTACTGCGAGAACACTCGGTGCGCGGTGGGTTTGCGCCGCTCGTGCTGAACGACGCAGACCCGGGTTCGCCGCTCGTCCGGGCGATGCGAAGACGCCTTTGGAGTTCGTTGCCGCTGCTGGACAGCGCGATGGCGAGCCTCGGCGCGGCGCTGGCTGCGAAGGCTCTCGAGCAGCTCGCCGGCCTGGGGCCCGGCCTCACGCCGTCGGGCGATGATTTCATCGTCGGCTACCTGGCGGCTTTGCACAGCCGCTGCCGCCTCGAGCCGGTGCTGCGGCCCCTCCTGAACGGCCTCACCATACCGCTCGCGCGCGTGGCGGCTGCGAGCAACCCGATCAGCCGGCAGTTCATCCTCAACGCATTGGACGGCGAGTTCGCCGAGAGCCTGGCTGCGGTCGTGGCAGCCATCGCGGCGCACGACGGGCAACGCGCTCGCGCGGCAGCCGAGCGGCTGGCCTCCCTCGGACACAGCTCCGGTTGCGATTCTTTGCTTGGCCTGCTGTATGGGTTGCAGCCATCGCTCCTACTCGGATCCGCGCCATCCCTCGCGGAAGGCGCGGTGCCGCGGCGCCATGCCGACGCGTCCATAGCCGTTTGAGTCATGGCTACCGCGTTCAAGATCGTCCCCAAGGAGTACCGCGACTCGGTATCGCTGATGCAGTTGTCCGCGCTGCTCGCGAAGCTCCCGGGTGTCGAGCAGGCTTCCGCGGTCATGGCGACCCCCAACAACCTCGCGCTGCTGGAGGAGGCGGGCTTCGCGGTGAAGGCGACCGGCGCCAGCGCAGCCGATCTGCTGATCGTGGTGCGTGGTGCCGAGGCGGCTCTTGCCGGAGCGCTCGAACAGGCCCTTCAGCACCTGACGCGCCAGCCGGACAGCGCAGCTCAAACCGAAACGGCGTTGAAGCCGCGCAGCATCGAAATGGCGCTGGCGGAGGCCAGCACGGCCAACATCGCGCTGATCTCCACGCCCGGCGAGTACGCCGCGGCGGAAGCCATGAAAGCGCTGCGGCTGGGCCTCAACGTCATGCTGTTCAGCGACAACGTCTCGGAGGAGGACGAGATACGCCTCAAGCGCTTCGCGCGCGACCGCGACTTGATGGTGATGGGTCCGGACTGCGGAACGGCGATCATCAACGGCGTGCCGCTCGCCTTCGCGAACGTGGTGAAGCGCGGGGCGATCGGCGCGGTCGGGGCGTCGGGCACCGGGCTGCAGCAGGTCACGGTGCTGGTGGATCGGCTGGGGCTGGGCGTGTCGCAGGCTATTGGCACCGGCGGGCGCGACCTCCACAAAGAGATCGGCGGGATCGCGATGTCGAAAGGGCTGAGAGATCTCGCGGCCGACGCCGCGACCAAAGTCATCGTCCTGATCTCCAAGCCTCCCGCTGCGGAGATCGCCGAGCGCATCCTGGGCGAAGCGCGCAAGGCTGGAAAACCGGTCGTGGTCAACTTTCTGGGCGCGGATCCGGCGCGGATCTCGGGCGGCAACGTGCACGGCGCGAGGACCCTGGAAGACGCCGCGCGCGCGGCCGTGGCCATCGCCCGAGGCGAGGTTCCGCGCCAGTCGTACGGCGATGCGCCGCCGCCTGCCGCTGCGCCGCCGCCGTTCGCGCCGGGGCAGCGCTACATCCGCGGCCTGTTCAGCGGCGGGACGTTCTGCTACGAAGCGGCGCTGCTGCTCGACGAGCGCCTGCCCGACGTCTACTCGAACACGCCGGCGCGCCCGCAGGGCGCGCTCGCGGATGTGTGGCGCAGTCACCATCACACACTGATCGATCTCGGCGACGATGTGTTCACGCGCGGGCGCCCGCACCCCATGATCGACTATCGGCTGCGCAACGAGCGCATCGCCAAAGAGGCGGACGATCCGCAGACCGCCGTGATTCTGCTCGATGTCGTACTGGGCTACGGCAGCAACGCCAACCCTGCGGGCGAGCTGGTCCCCGCGCTACGCCGTGCGCGCCAGATCGCGGGGCGGCAGGGGCGCAGCGTCGCATTCGTCGGCCACGTCTGCGGGACCGACGGCGACCCGCAAAACCTCAATGCTCAGACGAACGCGTTGACGCAGGCGGGCATGGTGCTGACGCCGAGCAATGCACAGGCGGTGAGACTCGCCGCCGGCATGGTCGCGGGCGGCAGGAGCTAGGCCAGTGGACTCGCGTCCGGTAAGCGCACTGTTCTCGGAGGGCGGGACCATCGTCAACGTCGGGCTGGCGTCCTTTGCCGAGTCCATCGCGCAGGCAGGCGGCAAGGCGCTGCAGGTCGAGTGGACGCCAGCGGCCGGCGGCGATCCTGCTGCGGCCTGGGCGCTGGCCGAGCTTGTCCGGCACCCCGCAGTGGAAAAAGCCAACGAGAGCGCCTACGCGAGTTACCTGGCCGCGCAGCCCGTGCTCGTCGGGATCGGGGTTGCGGGTGCACAGGTGCCCGGCCTCGGCGAGCGCATGATCCTGCACGCCGGGCCGCCCATCGCGTGGAGCGAGATGTGCGGCCCGATGCAGGGCGCGGTGATCGGCGCGATCCTGTTCGAGGGCTGGGCGGCGGATGCGGCGTCCGCGCGCAGCCTGGCGGCGAGCGGCGCGATTGCGTTGGAACCCGCCCACCATCATGCCGCGGTCGGCCCGATGGCCGGCATCATCAGCCCCTCGATGCCGGTGTGGATCGTCGAGAACGCGGCCGGCCGCAACCGCGCCTACTGCAATCTGAACGAGGGCCTCGGCAAGGCGCTGCGCTTCGGAGCAAACGGGCCCGACGTGATCGCGCGCCTGCGCTGGATGGCCGACGTCATGCGGCCTGCGTTGCACGCGGCGCTCGGCAAGCTCGGGCCCCTCGAGTTGAAGCCGCTGATGGCGCAGGCGCTCCAGATGGGCGACGAGGTGCACAACCGCAACGCGGCCGCGTCTTCGCTGTTTCTGAAGAAGCTCGTGCCCGCCGCGCTCAAGTGCGGGTTCGATCCGACCGGGATGACCGAGACCATCACGTTCATCGCCGGCAACGATCACTTTTTCCTCAATCTTTCCATGGCGGCGTGCAAGGTGATGCTGGATGCGGCGCATGGCGTACCCAACAGCAGCATGGTCACCGCGATGTCGCGCAACGGCGTGCGCTTCGGCATCCGCTTGTCGGGCACCGGCGAGCGCTGGTTCGAAGCGCCCGCGCCGCTCGTGCAGGGCCTGTATTTCCCGAGTTACGGGCCCGAGCAGGCGGCGCCTGATATGGGGGACAGCTCGATCACCGAGACCGCCGGCCTGGGCGGCTTCGCCATGGCGACCGCACCGGCCATCGTCCAGTTCGTGGGTGGCACGCCGCAGGATGCGATCGCCAACACGCGCGAGATGACGCACATCACGCTCGGCCGCAACAGCGGATTCAGCCTGCCGGCGATGAACTTCAGTGGCACGCCGGCCGGGATCGACGCGCGCAAGGTGCTCGACACCAACATCGCGCCGATCATCAACACCGGCATCGCGCACCGCGAAGCGGGCGTCGGCCAGATCGGCGCCGGCATCACCCGCGCGCCGCTCGAGTGTTTCGCGCAGGCAGTCGTCGCGCTGCGAGCTCTGGTCCGCGATGGCGACGCGTAGAAAAGCGCCCGCGCGCCGATCCCCCACCCCAACCCTCGCCAGCACGCGGGGGAGGGAGAGGAAAGGGGCATCCGCGCGAGGGAAATCGAAGCGAACAAATCGGACGGCGATCGTGGCCGTGGGCGGCAACTCGCTCATCATCGACGAGCAGCATCAATCCATCCCCGATCAGTTCAACGCCGCAGCCAAGACATCGCACTACGTCGCGGACATGGTCCAGGCGGGATGGACGGTCGTCCTCACGCATGGCAACGGCCCTCAGGTCGGGTTCATCCTGCGCCGCTCGGGTATCGCGAAGAGCGAGGTGCCCGAAGTCCCAGTCGACTACGCCGACGCGGATACGCAGGGAGCGATCGGTTACATGTTCCAACGCTCGCTGCACAATGAATTCCGCCGCCGCCGCCTCGAACGCAAGGTGGCGACGCTGGTCACGCAGGTACTGGTCGATCCCAACGATCCCGCCTTCCGCGATCCGAGCAAGCCGATCGGCGCGCAGATGGAGGAGGCGAGGGCGAAGGAGCTGGCGGCTAGCCTCGGCTGGACCGTGAAGGAAGATTCCGGACGCGGCTGGCGGCGTGTGGTGCCCTCGCCGCAGCCGAAGCGGATCATCGAGCTGGACGTGATCAAATCCATGATCGATCTGGGCTACATCGTCGTGGCGTGCGGCGGCGGAGGCATCCCGGTGCTGCAGGACGAAAGCGGCGAGTTGCAAGGGCTGGAGGCGGTGATCGACAAGGATCTCGCCTCCAGCATGCTGGCGCGGGATCTGCAGGCCGAACTGTTCGTGATCTCGACCGGAGTCGAGAAGGTGGCGATCAACTTCAACCGGCCGAACCAGAAGTGGCTCGAGCAGGTGTCACTGCCGGAACTGCGGCGCTACGTGGCAGAAGGGCACTTCGCAAAGGGCAGCATGGCACCGAAGATCGACGCGGTGGTCTCTTTTCTGGAGGGCACACCGCACGGGCGCGCGATCATCACCGATCCGCCCAACCTCGGCCGCGCGCTGTCGGGCGCGGCCGGGACGCACATCACGGCGTAGCAAAGCGTCATTCCGGACGCGCGGCGGGCGATCCGGAATCCAGGTTTCGAATCACTTCCAATCTGGATTCCGGGTTACCGCTACGCGGTCCCCGGAATGACGAGAGCTCAGCTCTTCGCTCCAGACGGGCCGATCTGCCTCGACAGAATCAGGCACACCAGCCCGAACATCACGTATCCCAGCGCCACCAGCGGCGATACGTGCCAGCCGAGATGGGTGCCGTGGATCAATCCGATGTACGACAGCGCGGCGCCCACGAAGGCCGCGACGGCGGCATGCGTGAGCTTACGGTCGATGATGAACGCCGCCAGCGCGCCGAGCACCATGCCCGCGAGCACCGATCCGCCACCCAGAAGGCCCATGCCGCTGTACCACACGTCCACTTGCCTCAACGCGTCGATGCCGACTTTGTCTGCAGTGGTACCCGCTACGCTGAGCACAGTGTCGATCTTGATCTGGGCCCACAGGGCGATATTCGGGATGATCGCGAGCACCACGGCTGGCGCGTGGTTGGAGGGGCTGGCCTGGAACGCCTGCGCGCCGATCACGAGCCCGATGTAGAGGAGGATCGGCAGGATGGCGACCAGCGGAATCACGTTCAGCAGCAGCGCCGTGAGCCCCAGGAAACACACCAGCGCGATGAACACGCCGGTCGCCAGGGAGTAGCCGATGCGGCCGCCCACCGACTTCCAGCCCGGATGTCCAATGTAGACCGCAGGCGGGAAGGGGCTGCCCAGCAGCGAGGCCGCTATCGCTCCGATGCCGTCCGCCAGCAGTATCTTGCGCAGGTTGTAGTTGTCGCCCGCGGCCGAAGCGCTCTCCACGTTGTTCATCGCTTCAGTGAAGTTGTAGATCCCCAGTGGGATCGCGGTGGCCAGCAGAAGCTTGATGCTGCCGAGGCCGGCGAACACGTCCAGCGATGGCCACGGCAGATGGATGCCAAAGCTGTCCAGTGCTTTGCTGACGCCATCGGCCTTCATGTAATCGCTCCAGCCGAAGAACCACGCGATCCAGCCGATCACGGTGCCTAGAATTACCGCTGCGAGGCCGCCGGGGATGCCGCCAGGCAGACGGATGTTTGCAGTCCAGGCGATGAGCACGATCGCGAAGCAGACGAATGCGATCCAGGGCACTTCCCACATCTGAAACGCCGGGCTCATCGAGATGAACGCGATCGAGATTCCCGCCAGTGTGCCGAGCATGGCGGCGCGCGGAGTCATCTTGCGGATCCACGGGCCGACGAACGCGCCGAGCAGCACGATCACGCCGATGATCAGGCACCAGGCGAGTCCCGCCTGCCAGGCGAGCAGCGGGTCCTTGGTTTCCAGATATACCGGCAGCATGATCACCAGCACGACGATGAACATGTGCGGCACGCTCGGACCGTACGGCATCGCGGTGACGTCGCTCCGCCCCTCTTTCTTCGCGAGCTGCCACGCGAGGTAGGCGTAGAACAGGTTGCCTATCGGCAGCGCAATTCCCATCGCCGGCAGCACCCGCCCGAACACCGTCTCGGGCGGAAGGTGGACGACGAAGAGGCACAGGGTGGTGAGTACGATGACGTTGAGAAGAACATTGGTGAACAGCCCGAAGAACCCGTTCCAGTCGCCTGGAACCCACCATCGCGGGGGTGCAGCAGAACTAGCAGTGGCCATAGCGTAATCCTCCCGTCCTTTTTGTGTGTTTGTACGGCTGCGCTCGCCTGCGGGAATCGCGCTGAAGCAACGCCAGGTGGTCCGCGCCAGGTATGCGGGCCAGTCCGGTGCCATGCGCCGGTGCCCAGCCGGCGAGGCGCCTAGGATGCGCTTCCGGTCGGGCATAGTCCAGAACCGGCGCCCGCGCAGGACCTCGAGCTACGCCAACGGCATTTCGCGGCTCACGAGTACGAGCGTTGACCCTGCGCGTAGAGGAAAGCCGTGCGGCGTTCACCGCGCGGCCCCGTCATCAATCGGTAAGCCACTGGTGAAAAGGACTTTTCACAAGTTGGAACACTCCCTGCATCGGGGAACCCGGGGAGCGAGTCGACGGTCGGATTCGGTATAGACCGAAAATCGCTGGAGAAAAGATGTCCGAGAGCATGGAACTCAAGGCGGGCGCGCTGCTGGAGCTTCTCGCGGCCGCGCTGCCCCGAGCGGAAGTGGATTACGAGCGCGCGGGAGCGCAGCACCGCTTCCTCATCGCCTTCGAGGGCCGCAACCACATCATCCCGCTGTCGGATCGCTGGTTCGAAGCTCAGACCGATCAGACACTTGCGCAGGTCGCGCGGACTATCGCAACGCGCCTGCAGGCAACCGCCGAAGTGTGTGAGAGCGCCTGACTGGAGTCAGGCGTCGGCGTTCTTCAGTTGATCCCCTCCGGCCGCAGCCGGATCCGATCCCTCAGTCGCACACCGCCACCAGAATGCTGCAGGGCGATTGCTCGAGCAGCGAGGCGCCCACCGAGCTTCTCCACCAGCGCGCTGCCAGCGAGCGGTGCTTCTTGTGGCCCACGACCAGAAGGTTCGCGTGCAGCTCGCTGGCGAACCGCACGATCTCCTCGGTCGGGTCGCCATAGCGCACGTGCGGCGTGGCGCGATAGCCGCGCTCCTGCAGCAGTTGCACGCCCTCCCGGGCGATTTCCTCGTAGCGCTGCTTCTCCTCGTCGATCACCGTCTCGGGAATGAAGCCTTCCGAGAGGAAGGCGCCGCTCGGCATCGCCACCACCGCCAGCAGATGGATGTCGGCCTGCTTCAGAGCGAGGGTCTCGGTGAATTGGAACAGGCCGGTCCGCCCTTCGCGCGTGCCGTCATAGGCAACCAGGACTTTGTCGGTCATCGTCGGCCTCCAGCTTCGAGTGACGAGCGAGGCCATTATGCATCCGAACGCGGCGCGCCAGCGTAGAAAGGTTCGGAGCCGCGATGCTCGATGCGCGAATCGACGGGCCCCGGTTCCGGACCCCCCAACGAAAAGGAGCTGCACAGATGAACGGGAATCGCAGACTGATGGGCGCAGCGCTGGCGACGGCTGCTGCGGCGCTGTTCGTAACCGCCGTACCCGGGATGAGCGCCGACGACGGCGCAGTGAAGGTGAAGTGTTACGGCGCGAACGCGTGCAAGGGACAGGCCGAGTGCAAGACCTCGATGAACTCGTGCAAGGGCCACAACTCGTGCAAGGGCAAGGGCTTCGTGATGCTGGACGAGAAGTCGTGCCTGGAGCGGTTCGGGCGGAGCTGAGCTGCGCGCTTACCCTACCCCCACCCTAACCCTCCCCCGCAAGCGGGGGAGGGGATTTTCGTCGTCATTCCGGACGCCCGTCAGGGCGATCCGGATCCAGGTTTCTGCTGCGGACGCGCTCGCGCACGTACTCGCCCACCAGCGCGCGCTCCGCTTCCGGCATCTCGAGGCCAGTCTTCGTGCGCCGCCAAAGGACGTCGTCTCCGGTGTGCGCCCATTCGTGGCGGATGAGGTAATCGACTTCGCGCTGGAACAGGCCGCCGCCGAAATGAATCCCGAGGTCCGCTTCTCCCGCAGCGTCCCCGAGTAACTCGCGGGCGAGCGTTCCATAGCGGTGAGCGAGCGCCGTCATCAACGGGGGTGGCAGGCGCGAGTAACGCTCGAGTAGCTGCTGGATCAAGCCAGTCATCCCCTGCGCTCCCACGTCGCCACCAGGCAGCGCCTCGCCCGCGGTCCACGCGCCGCGGCGCGCCTGGAGCCACGGCTGAAGCCGGTTCAGCGCCTCTTCGGCCAGCGTGCGGTAGACCGTGAGCTTGCCGCCCAGCACCGACAGCACGATCGAGCCGTGCAGGTCGTCGAGCGCGAGTGTGTAGTCGCGGGTGATCTTGGATGGATCATCACCCCCGTCGTCCGCCAGCGGGCGGACACCCGCGTAACTCCACACCACGTCTGCCGGAACCACGGGTTTCTTGAGATACCGGGCAGCTGCGCGGCACAGATAATCGGTTTCCTGTGGGCTGATATTCGCCGCCGCGTGCGGCGAGCCGACCGGGACGTCGGTCGTCCCGATGACCGTGTGGTTAGCTCCGAACGGAATCGCGAACACGACGCGCCCGTCCTCGTTCTGCAGCAGGTAGGCGTGATCGCCGTCGTACAGGCGCTGGAGGACGATGTGGCTGCCTTTCACCAGCCGCAGACGGGGGCGCGCAGGCGTGGCCGGCGTAGCCGCCAGCACCTCGTCGGCCCAGGGTCCGCCCGCGTTCACCAGCACGCGCGCACGCAGCTCGATCCTGCGGCCGCCAGCGGCCTCAAGGCGCACGATCCAGGCGCGCTTGTCTGCGCGCGCACCGGCAAAGCGCGTCCGCGGCAGGATCGTCGCGCCGTGCAGCAGTGCGGAGCGCAGGTTGAGGATCACCAGGCGCGCGTCGTCCACCCACGCATCGGAATAGACAAAGCCCTTCACGAGATCCGGCTTGAGCGCCTCGCCATAGCGCGACGCACCCAGGTTCACGCTTTCCGACCGCGGCAGCCCGGCGCGCGGGCCCATATGGTCATAGAGCAGGAGCCCGAGCCGGATCATCCACGCCGGCCGTAGCTCGCGCACGTGCGGCAGCACGAAGCGCAGCGGCCGCGAGATGTGCGGCGCGATTGCGAGCAGGACGCCGCGCTCGCGCAGCGCGTGACGCACCAGGCGCAATTCCCCGTACTCGAGGTAGCGCAGGCCGCCGTGGATGAGCTTGGTGCTGGCCGAGGAGGTGCCGCCTGCGAAGTCGCCCTGCTCGCACAGCGCGACCCTGAGCCCGCGGCCCGCGGCATCGCGCGCGATGCCGGCGCCGTTGATGCCGCCGCCGACCACCAGCAGATCGTAGCTGTTGGCGGGATCCATCAGCGCTTCACCCGCAAGTCGCCGGCGCCGTTCAGTTCTTGGTCCCGAACAGCCGGTCTCCCGCATCCCCCAGGCCGGGGACGATGTACGCGTGCTCGTCCAGATGATCGTCCAGCGCGCCGACGAACATCGGCACGTCGGGATGGTGGTCGCGGAACACCTGCACGCCCTCGGGTGAGGCGACCAACGCGAGAAACAGAATATCCGCGGCGGCCACACCCCGTTGCTTGAGCACATCGACCGCGTGCGCTGCAGAGTAGCCGGTCCCGATCATCGGATCGCACACGATGAATCTGCGGCCTTCCACCTCGGGCAGCCGCACCACGTACTCCACCGGTCGGTGGCTCTCATCCCGGTACAGGCCGATGTGCCCGACGCGCGCCGACGGAATCAGCTCGAGCAGCCCGTCGGCCATACCGATTCCGGCCCGCAGCACGGGCACGATGGCGAGCTTCTTGCCGGCGATGACCGGGGCTTCCATTGTGGTGAGCGGCGTTTCGATGCGGCGCGCGGTGAGCGGCAGGTTGCGGGTGACCTCGTAGCCCATCAGCAGCGTGATCTCGCGCAGCAGCTGGCGGAACGTGCGCGTGGACGTGGTCTTGTCGCGCATGTGCGTCAACTTGTGCTGGATCAGCGGGTGATCGAGGATGAACAGGTTCGGGAAGCGCGGGTCCTGTTTCATTTCAACCTCGGTGGCGTCGGAATCGTTGGCCGGCCCAGCGCGATGGCGCCGCGCCGCATGTCATTTCCACATCACGTCGCATCCGCGGGCCGCTGCGCGCGTGAGCAGGTCGATGAGCGGGAAGGCGCGCTGCTCGAGCGAGACCTTGGGCTCTTTGTCCTTCTCGTCCTCATGTTCCTCGGCGGGAGACGATCCAGGCGAGGCGGCCAGTGCGGCCTTGAGGCGATCGAGCGCCGCCGGAATATCCTTGGCCAGGATGGCGCTCGGCACTGTTCCGCTGTGCCCCATCATCTTGAGCAGCTTCACGGCCGGTTCACCGAACATGGTAAAGCTTCCAACGTTGCTGTCGAAGTTCACCAGCATAGGGTGTCCTCTCTGGGCATCCAGTGCGCCGCTCGGGTTATCATCTTGTTTTCTCTTGGCAGGTTTGTCGAATCTTCCTCATTTCGGAGTGTGCACAGCGCCATGACAAGCTGCAAGTCGAGTTCGAAGGGTTGGATGGTTCGCGCCGCGTTGGGGGCGTGGGTGGTCTTCGTCGGTATCGCCGCGTCGATCCCGGACGCCGATGCAGCGCGGATGGGCGGCGGGCGCTCGTTCGGACGGCAGTCCGGCAACGTGACCAGACAGTCTGCGCCGCCGGCGCGCGATGCGGCCAGTCCGAACGCAGCACCGCAGCAGCCCATGCAGCCGCAGCCCGCCGGCAACCGCTGGCTCGGGCCGCTGGGCGGCTTGGCGGCCGGCTTGGGTATTGCGGCGCTGCTGTCACATTTTGGTTTGGGCGGAGCCTTCGCCGAAGCCTTCGGCAGCATGATCATGGTCGCTCTTCTGGTGATCGCGGGCATCTTTGTGTGGCGGATGCTGCAGGGCGCAAGATCGCGCCCGGTGCCCGTGCGTCGCGTGGAGCCGGCCTACGGCGCCGACGCGCCTGTCAGCACCTATGAGCCGCGGCCCGCCTCGGCGATGCCGGGATCGGTCGCGTCGCTCTCGTCTTCTTCCCAGGCCCAGCAATGGGGTGTGCCGGCGGATTTCGACACCGCCGCGTTCATCCGCAGCGCCAAGGTCAACTTCATCCGGCTGCAGACGGCGTGGGACGCCAAGAACCTGGCTGACATCCGCGAGTTCACGACGCCCGAGGTGTTCGGTGAGATCCGGATGCAGCTCGAGGAGGAAAAGGGCAAGGAGAACCACACGGACGTGCTCACGCTGGACGCCGAGCTGCTCGGCATCGAAGAGAGCGCCACCGACTATCTGGCCAGCGTCAAGTTCTCTGCCTCGATCCGCGAGAGCGAGCAGAGCGGCGCTGAGCCGGTGGAGGAGGTGTGGAATCTCGTCAAGCCGAAGGAGGGGCGCAGCGGCTGGCTGCTGGCGGGGATCCAGCAGATTCACTAGGTTCTTTGGAGGCGTCCGTGCCTTACATCATTCAGACGGTGGACAAGCCGGGCGCCTCGCAGCTGCGCAGCGCAACCCGCCCGGCGCATCTCGAGTACCTGACTGCGCGCAAGGACAAGCTGCTCGCCGCTGGCGCGCTGATCGATGACGACGGCAGCGGCGGCCACGGCGGCGTTCTGATCATCGACACCGATGACCGCGCCGAGGCCGAGCGCTTCGTCGCGGAGGATCCCTTCACCAAGGCCGGGTTGTTCCAGAAAGTCACCGTTACGCGCTGGCGCAAGGCGTTCTTCGACAAGCAGCGCCTCATCCCATGAAAATCGCGATCCTGGGGACGGGCGCCATGGGGTCCGTCTACGCCGGGCTGCTCGCCTCGGCGGGGCACGACGTCTGGGCCGTCGACACGTGGAAGGACCATATCGAGGCCATCCGACAGAAGGGCCTGCGCGTGGAAGGCGCCTCTGGCGATCGAACCGTTCGCGTCCACGCGACGACGCGGGCCGAGGACGCGGGCGTGTGCGATCTCGTCATCCTTGCGACCAAGGCGATGCACGTCACGCAAGCGGCGGAGAACGCCAAGGCGCTCCTTGGCCCGAACAGCGTCGTGTTGTCCATCCAGAACGGATTGGGTGGGCCGGACAGCGCGGCGCGGGTGCTGGGGCGCGAGCGTGTGGTGGTCGGCGTAGTCGGCGGGTTCGGCGCGTCGATCAAAGCGCCCGGCCACGCTCACCACAACGGTTGGGAGCTCGTGCGCCTGGGCGAATTCGCGGGACCGGTCAGTGCGCGCCTGGAAAAAATCGCCGAGGTCTGGCGCTCGGGCGGCTTCAAGGTCAAGTGCTTCGACGACATCGATCAGCTGGTGTGGGAAAAGCTGATCTGCAACGTCTGCTTCTCTGGAACGTGCGCTGTCACCGAGCGTACCGTGATCGAGGTGATGGAGGATCCCGACACGTGGCGGATCGCGTCCGGCTGCGCAGCAGAAGCGTTCGCAGTCGCCAAGGCACGCAAGGTCAAGCTGGATTTCGACGAGCCCGTGGCGTATGTGCGCGCGTTCGGCATGAAGATCCCGAACGCGCGGCCATCGATGCTGCTCGACCACATGGCTGGCCGCGCCTCGGAGATCGACGCCATCAATGGGGCTATTCCGCCGGCCGCCGCCGCGGTCGGGGTCCCGGCGCCTTACAACGAAGTGATCAGCGGCCTGGTGCGCGCCAAAGAGCGGCGCATGGGGTGGCGGAAGGGTTGATTTTCTAACGTCGTCATTCCGGGGGCCGCGAAGCGGCAACCCGGAATCCAGAACCGTTGCGCTGGATTCCAACTCGCGCTGCGCTTGGCCGGAATGACGTTTCTCAAGGAGGAGACCGAAATGCTCAAAACGATCATCGAAACGCTTCGCGGTTTTGCCTGCATGGTGCCCGCCGACGCTGCGGGATCGCAGGGTTGCACCGGAACCATAACGGCCGACGAGGCAATGAAGGCCGAAGAAGCGCGCTTTGCCGCACAGATGAGCGGCGACGTCGCCGCGCTGCAGAAGCTGTTCGGCGACGACCTCGTTTACACCCACTCGAGCACCGTGCAGGACACCAAGGCCAGCTTCATCGAGTCGATCCGCTCCGGCAACGTCAAGTACCGCAGCATGAAGCGCAGCGACGTGAAGGTGCGCACCTACGGCTGCATCGCGATCGTCACCGGCCACGGCAACTTCGAGGTGACCGCGCGCGGTCAGGACCTCTCGCTCGATCTGCTGTACCACGCGGTGTGGGCGAAGCGCGCAGCAGGCCCGCAGTTCGTCTCGTGGCAGGCGACGCGCATCATGCCGAAGTAGTGCACCCCCCCACGGTAGAGGCGCCACCCACAGATACCCTCTCCCCTAGCGGGAGAGGGCAGGGTGAGGGGGATTTCCGTTGCAGTCCATCGCGCTGATCTGCCACCCGACCACCCGCTGCGACGCGGTTCGCAGCATGCAGGTGGAAGTGCGCACGGCCCCGCCGAAGACGCTAGAGCTGCGCTACGTCCTCGAAGGCGACATCGCACGCCTGCTCATTCCCGCTGAATCCACCCCGCAGCGGGCCGATAAGCTCTGGCAGCACACCTGCTTCGAGGCATTCGTCGGCGCGATGGAAACGGCGGGCTACTACGAGTTCAACTTTTCTCCGTCCACCAAATGGGCGGCGTATCAATTCAGCGCGTATCGGGAAGGAATGGCGGCGCTGGACGCAGCACAGCCCCCTCGGATTTCGGTACATCGGGACATCGATCGTCTGACTCTAGAGGCGTCGATCGATTTTGGCCCGCTACGCCTACCCTTGGAAAATTCCGATCTGCGGCTCGCACTGTCCGCGGTGATCGAAGACGTGAATCCTACGTTGTCCTACTGGGCGGTTGCGCATCCGGCTGGAAAGCCGGATTTTCATCATGCAGTGAACTTCGCATTGACACTTTCCCCCACCCCAACCCTCCCCCCCGTGCGGGGGAGGGAGAAGAAGACCAAATGAAATTCGGGCTCGATCGCCTGCTCGAAGACCCTGCTCTGCGCAAGGCGCTCGCCGGCCGCCGCGTCGCGCTGCTCGCGCATCCCGCATCGGTCACGAAAGACTTTACGCACTCGCTCGATGCGCTCGCGGCACTGCGCGATCTGCGCGTCGTCGCGGCCTTCGGCCCCCAGCACGGGCTGCGCGGCGACAAGCAGGACAACATGGTCGAGTCGCCGGATTTCAACGATCCACAGCATGGCATCCCGGTGTTCAGCCTCTACGGTGCGGTGCGGCGTCCCACGGCGGCGATGATGGACACGTTCGACGTCCTGCTCGTCGACCTGCAGGATCTGGGCTGCCGCATCTACACCTTCATCACGACGCTGCGCTACGTGCTGGAGGAAGCGGCGAAGGCACGCAAGAGCGTCTGGGTGCTCGATCGCCCCAACCCGGCTGGGCGCCCCGTCGAAGGCCTGCGCTTGCGCCCCGGGTGGGAGAGCTTCGTCGGCGCCGGCACGCTGCCGATGCGGCACGGCCTCACGATGGGCGAGATGGCGCGCTGGTTCGTCGCCGCGCTGGGACTGGACGTCGAGCTTCGCGTGATCGAGATGGAAGGCTGGCGGCCCGAGCAGGCGCCGGGCTTTGGCTGGCCGCTCGGCGAACGGACATGGATCAACCCGAGTCCGAACGCGCCGAACCTGTGGATGGCGCGCTGCTACGCCGGCACTGTGATGCTCGAGGGCACCACGCTGTCGGAGGGACGAGGCACGACGCGCCCGCTGGAGCTGTTCGGCGCGCCGGACCTCGACGCGAACCAGCTCGTCGCGCGGATGCAAAAGCTCGCGCCGCAGTGGCTGAAAGGCTGCCGGCTGCGGCCGTGCTGGTTCGAGCCCACCTTCCACAAGCATGCAGGCAAGCTGTGCGCAGGCGTGCAGATCCACGTGGAGGATGCGGCGTACGACCACCAGAGCTTCCGTCCGTGGCGGCTGCAGGCGCTTGTGTTCAAGGCGCTCAAGCAGCTCGATCCCGGCTACGAGCTGTGGCGCGATTTTCCCTACGAGTACGAGCGCGACCGCCTGGCGATCGATCTCATCAACGGCAGCGAGCTGCTGCGCCAGTGGGTCGATGATCTGGGCGCCCGGCCTGCGGAGCTCGACGCGCTTGCGGAGCGCGACGAAGCTACGTGGCGCGAAGAGCGTGAAGCGGTAATGTTGTACCGCTGAGCTTCGCTCTCTGGATTCCGGATCGCCCATCGGGCGTCCGGAATGACGGCCTCCCTCTCCCCTTGCGGGAGAGGGCTGGGGTGAGGGGAAGTCCTAGACTTTCTCGAAGTCGATCCGCTCGTCGACCGGCAGCCCCTGCAGATAGCGGCGCAGGCAGTCGAGCGACATCTCTACAGCGCCGAGCCGCACCCAATCGCGGCCGCCGAGCATGCGGCTGCGCCTCGTCGCGACATCGCGCTCGGTCGCGATGGCGATCGAGATCGTGCCGCCGAAGTCGATGCGGTCCACGCCTTCGTCCAGCTCGATCAGCGTGACCAATGCATGCGTCGCTCCGGTCGCGCGCCGCGCAGCCTGCGCCACGGCAGCCGCAACTTCCGGCGTCGGCGCACCCGCTGGCGGCGATTCCAGCCCGACGCCCGCATACACTTCCGCCAGCTCGCGCGCGACGATGCCGCGGCGAAACACCTTCTCCGCGCCGGCGAGCGGAGCGATGCGCGCAGCGATGGCGCCTCCCGTGAACGTTTCCACGACCGCGAGCGATGCTTGACGCCGTATGAGCTGCTCCAGGACTACCCCTTCGAGTTTCTGATCGTCCTCGGCCAGAATGAAATTGCCGAGGCGCTTGCGCACCTCCAGCTCAGCCGGCGCCAGCTTGCGCCGCACGTCTTCGATGTCGCTGCCGTGCACGGTGAGCTTGGTCTCGAGCTGCGGATAGTGGGCGCGGAAGCCGAGCTTCAAGCTGCCGTCGGGCACCAATGATTCCAGCCCAGCGAGAAGCTGGTCCGCATGCGACTCGCCGATCCCGTAGGAGTGGAACCGCTTCAAAAAAATCGCCGTCTGCCGCCCGCTCTTCGCCAGTAGCCGCGGGATGATCTGCTCGTCCAGCATGCGGTGCAGCTCGCGCGGCACGCCGGGCGTGAAATAGAAGCGCGCCTGGCCGATGTCGAGCGCGAAGCCGCACGCGGTGCCGATCGGATTGTCGAGCAGCTCCGCTCCCGCCGGCAGCATGGCCTGCTTGCGGTTGCTGGGCGGCATCACACGGCTGCGCCGCCGAAAAAATTCCTCCATCGTCGCGTACCAGCGCTCGTTGAAAACCAGCTCGACACCGGCGGCCTGCGCCGCGACCTCCTGCGACAGGTCGTCCACGGTGGGGCCCAGCCCGCCGTTGACGATCACCGCATCGACGCGCTCCGCGGCGAGCCGAAACGCCTGCAGCAGCGTCTCGCGGTCGTCGCCTACCGTGGTGCCCCAGCGCACCTCGAGCCCCACGTCGCCGAGCCTCTGGCTGATGTGGCTGAAGTTGGTATTGACGGTCTGGCCTGTGAGGACTTCGTCCCCGGTACAGATGATCTCGATTCGCATAGGCCGCGAGGTTAGCACCCGCCGCCACTACGGGGCAATGTAGGCCCCCGACCGCGCTGGCCACATTCCGCAACAAGGCGTTCGCAGCACGGCGTTCGAGATTCCTCGCGCGCGACTCGGTAACTGGCATGCAAGGTGCAGCGAGCAGTTGGAATGAAACCTGCCGACAAACAACGAACCTTTCTCTTTCGTTGGGCTTTGACGAAGAGAACACAAAAACATGAGACCCGTTGACATTCGATTGACGGCACGGCTGTTCGCCCCCGCTGTCCAGT
Source organism: Burkholderiales bacterium (assembly GCA_035499005.1). Lineage (GTDB taxonomy): Bacteria > Pseudomonadota > Gammaproteobacteria > Burkholderiales > SHXO01 > SHXO01. The sequence goes on from DATJZQ010000060.1 coordinate 17,603, forward strand.
GGCTGCGCAGGAGCAAGCGCATGCTGCTGATCATTTCACCGTTCCTTGCAATCGTCGTGGTGCTCCTGTGGCTCGCCACCGAGAGCATCGACATCCTTGCTTCCGGGCGGGCCTACGTCGAAGGCGAGAGCCTGTGGTCGAAGAGCCAGAAGGACGCCGTTTTCTATCTGTTGCGTTTCGCACAGACCCGCTCCGAGTCCGACTTTCACAGCTACGAAAAGGCGATGAAGGTACCTCTCGGGTTCCGCAAAGCGCGACTCGAGCTCCAGAAGCGCGCGCCAAACTACACGGTGGTGCGGGAAGGCTTCATCGCCGGCGGGACTCACCCGGACGACATCCCCGGAGTCATCAAGCTGTACGAGCGCTTCGAGCAAGTGAGTTACATGCAGAGTGTGCTCGAGATCTGGCGAACAGGGGATGGATTCATTGCCAGGCTGAAGACGGCGGGTGACCAGCTCCACGCGCTGTACTCGTCGGGCACCGCCGGTCCGGCGGCGCGCGATGAGGTGCTGAGCCGCATCATGCAGATCAACGAAGAGCTGCGGCCCTGGCAGTACCGGTTCTCGAGCACCCTGGGCGACGCCACGCGCTGGATCCAGGCCACCTTGTTGATCGTGCTCCTATCGGTGACCGCTGCTCTGGTGCCGGTCGGCGTCATTCTCACTCAGCGCATGGTGAGCCGAGTCGACCGCGCCGAGCGCGAGCTGAAGGAGCTCAAGCTGCGCCAGGAATACGCCGCCAAGCTCGCCTACCACGCCAGCCACGATCCGCTCACCAACCTGCTCAACCGCCTCGAGTTCGAGAACCGCCTGCGGCTGGCGTTGGACACGGCCACCAACCAGGGGCGTCAGCACGTCGTGATGTTCCTGGATCTGGACCAGTTCAAGATCGTCAACGACACCTGCGGCCACGCGGCGGGCGACCGGCTGCTGCGTCAGGTGAGCACGCTGCTCAAGCAGCGGGTGCGGGACAGCGATTCTCTCGCGCGCCTGGGCGGCGACGAATTCGGCGTGCTGCTCGAGAACTGCCCGATGCAGGACGCAATGCGAATCGCCGACGAGCTGCGCGGATGCATCGCCGATTTCCGTTTCGTCAATGACGACCGATCGTTCAGCATCGGTGCGAGCATCGGTGTGGTGCATGTCGCGGACGGGACGCTCAACCTCACCGAGGTGCTGAGCGCCGCCGACGCCGCCTGCTACATGGCCAAGGAGAAGGGCCGCAACCGCATCCAGTACTACCGTCCGCACGACAGCGACGTGTCCCTGCGGCGCGGCGAGATGGAATGGGCGTCGCGCCTCCAACGTGCGCTCGAGGAAGGGCGTTTCATCCTGTACTCGCAGAAGATCATGTCGGTTGCGGGAGCGCTTCCGCTCGAGAACCATCACGAGCTCCTCGTGCGCATGCTCGATGACCACGGCAGGATCGTGCTGCCGATGGCCTTCATCCCGGCCGCGGAGCGCTATAGCCTGATGGCTTTCATCGACCAGTGGGTGATCCAGAAGGCCTTTGCCACGATCAGCGCGCTCGGCGCGCAGATTGGAACCTACGCGATCAACGTGTCCGGCACCTCCATCGCAGACGAGCGCTTTCTGGAGTTCGTGCGCGAGCAGTTCCGGCGCTACCTCATGCCGCCGCGCAGCATCTGCTTCGAGCTCACGGAGACGGCCGCCATCGCGAACTTCGACAAGGCGGCCCGCTTCTTCGGCGAGATGAAGTCGCTCGGCTGCCTGTTCTCGCTGGACGACTTCGGCGCCGGAATGTCGTCGTTCGGTTATCTCAGGCACTTGCCGGTGGACTTCATCAAGATCGACGGCAGCTTCGTGAAGAACGTGGCCCACGATCAGGTCGACCGGGCCACCGTGCAGGCCATCAACGACGTCGGCCACGTGATGGGCAAGAAGACGATTGGCGAGTTTGTGGACGGAGAAACGGGGCTCGCCGCGCTGCGCGAGATCGGCGTCGACTTCGCGCAGGGCAATTGGATCGCCCCGCCGGTACCGTTCCTCGCAGAGCCGCTTGCAGACATCGACGCGGGCGCCGACGCGGCCGCTGCTGTCGCCTGAATCCGGATACCAGTCATCACCCGCTTTTTATTGTTCATGTACCGAGAGAGCAGAGTATGAATCCCACCGCAGTCAGAAAAATCTCGCCGCCCCCGCTATGGGTTTCGTCGCTGTACGAGTTCGTGGCACCCTACTGGGACGGGCTCGTGAATGGCCCCTGGGCCGATGCAGTCGCGGCCACGAAGCTGAACATCGACCAGATGCGCGGCTGGATCCTCGAGCTGTATCCCTTCATCTACGACTTCCCGAAGTTCCTGGCCGAGGGATTGATCAAGGTCGAGGACGAGTTCTCGCGCACTTTCCTGATCGAGAACATCCGCATCGAGAAGGCGCACGCGGAGCATTGGCTGTGGATGGGTGAGGGATTCGGGCTGAGCCGGCAGCAGATGCTGGATCTGGCCGAGGGCAAGATGGCCGTGCTGCGCGACGTGCAGTCGCTCACCGACTGGGTGTGGCGCGTGAATGCGAAGGGCACGCTGGCCGAATCGGTCGCGGCGACGAGCTTCGCGATCGAAGGCGTGGCGGGCGCACTGGCGCGGAAGGTCGCGGCCGGCTTCGAGGCGTACCGCGGGCAGCCCGGCGTGGACATGAATCCCAAGACGTATAAGTGGATTCGCGAGCACGCGCACTACGACGACGAGCATCCGAAGTTCGCGCTCGAGATCGTGAAGCGCTATGCGGTCACGGAGCAGATGCAGCGGCAGGTGATGCTGGCAGCCAAGCGCAGCCTTGAGCTGCTGGACCTGGCGCTGTGGACGTCGAGCAAGATGCCGCCGCGTGCCAGCGATACGTTGAAGTAAAACATCTTCTTCTCCCCTCCTTAGTCAAGGAGGGGTGGCGCGAAGCGCCGGGGTGGTTCCCCGGGGAGCACCGAAGCGCCGGGGTGGTTTGCCCAAACCCCCGAACTTGTCGATTCCTCCCGTCTCCAAACGACTAAGGTGAGGTCGCCCTGACCTCATTTTCCCCAAATCCGGAGACGCCCCATGCCAGCCGTTCAAAAGATCACGCCATGTCTGTGGTTCGACACCCAAGCCGAAGAAGCAGCCAAGTTCTACACCGGCATCTTCAAGAACTCGAAGATCGGGAGCATCTCCCGCTACCCTGAAGCCGGACAGGAGATTCACCGCAAGCCGGCCGGCTCGGTCATGGTCGTCGAGTTCGAGCTCGACGGACAGGCGTTTACCGCGCTCAACGGCGGTCCAATCTTCAAGTTCAACGAAGCGATCTCGTTCCAGGTCTTCTGCGACACGCAGGAAGAGCTGGACTACTACTGGAACAAGCTGTCGGAAGGCGGCGACGCAAAGGCGCAGCAGTGCGGCTGGCTCAAGGACAAGTTCGGCGCGTCGTGGCAGATCGTTCCCAAGGGCATGGCCGAGATGATGAGCGGAGACCCGAAGAAGGCACAAAAGGCCTTCAAGGCGATGATGCAGATGAAGAAGCTCGACATCGCCGAGCTCAGGCGGGCGTACAACGGATAAAGCCAACCCACCCCGCCGCTTCGCGCCGCGCGTGGCGGGGTGGAGCGACCAGCGCTATCCCCTCACCCCAGCCCTCTCCCGCAAGGGGAGAGGGAGTGTGGCTCCTCCACCCGAGCCTTCTCCAGCCGTTATAATGCCTGTTATAACAGCAACCGGGGCCCTGCATGGCAACTCTGAAAGTAACCAAGATCGGCAACTCCCTGGGCGTCATCCTGCCCAAGGAAGTCGCCGCGCGCCTGAAGGTCGAAAAGGGCGATGAGCTCGCCTACGTCGATACCCCGGGCGGAATCGAGCTCACGTCCTACGATCCCAGCTTCGAACAGAAGATGGATGCCGCCCGACGCGTCGCGAAGCGCTACCGCAATGCGCTGCGTGAGCTGGCGAAGTGACGCGATGGCGCTGGCTGGAGGCCGCCGATCTCGCCGCGATGCACCGTGAGGTGATCGCGGAATTCGGCGGCCGGCCGGGCCTGCGCGATCAAGCGCTGCTGGAATCCGCCGCGGCGCGCCCTAAAAACCTCGCAGCATACGGACCGGCCAGCGCATTCGACCTGGCCGCGGCCTACGCCTTCGGTCTCGCACGCAACCATCCCTTCGTTGACGGCAACAAACGTGTTGCCCTCATCGCGTCCTTCACCTTCCTGGCGTTGAACGGCTGGGAAGTGCAGGCCGAAGAAACGGCAACCGTCCTGGTATTCGTCGATCTCGCTGCGGGCAAGCTGGATGAAAAGCAGCTTGCGCGCTGGCTGGAGGCGAATTCGCGGCGCTATTGAGCCTCCGAGCTGTAATCAAAGCTCGACGCAAACCCGCATCGCCCCGTGACTTCCCAGCGCAGGCGACTATCTTCGACGCGCATGACCTCGCACTCGACCTCTTGACCCGATTGGTTATGCCCGGGAATGGCGCAGGTGATGGCAGCCTCCGAAGCGACCGGTGTCGTCGCTCGAACCAGCACGTATTCATCCGCCTTCATGAACCAGCGTTTCGGCGCGTGATCGAAGTCGATCTTGGCCGGGCGGATTGCGTAGACCTCGACGATGTACTGCGCGAAGTTGCGGAACGAAGTTCCGCCCGCGCGACCCAGCAAAATTTCCGTCAGCGCCGCTTGCTGCGCTTCGGATCCGCGCTCATCCACGTAAAGACACACACGCCAGGGCTTGTTCGGTTCATCGTCGCGGTACGACCCAGCCATGACAGCGGAAAGGCCGGACAGATTCACGTCACCGGAGCGTCCGGCGAGAACGTGCCACGAGAGGGCGAAATCGCACACGCCGTACGTGGAGCCCTTGCCGGTCCTGACGCCATCGCGGCGCCGGCAGGGGCAGATCGCATCGCAGTTGCATGCTTCGAAGTACGAACCCGATACGCGCCAACTCGGCATCGTTGCGCTCCGTTTGAAACCACCCCGTCACCGCAGCCTGCCCCGGGCAACGACCCGGGGGCGCCACTCCTCCTTGACCAAGGAGGGGAGAAAGACGTGGCTATTTCCTGTTGAAGTACCGATCCAGATCGGTAAGCCAATCGGCGGCGCCGACGAGAAGGCACCACAACGCGGTGACTACCGCGACGATGATGATATCCCCGTATTGCGCCATTCGCTTCGGTCCCGCTTCGACTCGTACCGGCAGTGAGACCGGGAGTTTGGAGGAGCGTTCTGGTTACTGCAAAGCGTTCGAGGTAGGCGGGGTGGTCGGAGCCTGTGTAAACTGACCACAGCACAATGAACGACTTCGCCTCTTTCCCCCCGTCAACCGGCTCCCTGCAAGCGCTGCGCTTCGACAATCGCTTCGTGCGCGAGCTGCCGGCGGATCCGCAGACTGGCTCTCAACGCCGCCAGGTTCACGGTGCGCTGTATTCGTTCGTCGACCCTACTCCGGTCTCCGCGCCGCGCCTCCTTGCGCATTCGCCGGAAGTTGCAGCGCTCCTGGGCCTCGACGAAAGCGCCGTGGCGTCGCC
>DATJZQ010000061.1:0-3584 GCA_035499005.1 Burkholderiales bacterium
GGCGAGCCCGACCTCGAGGCGGCCCCGATCCCGGATCCCGTAGAAGTCCGCCGGATCGGAAGTCAGCCTGCGCACGCCTTCCTCCAGGCTCAGTGCCTGTTGCTCCCGCACCCAGGTCCCGAGCAGATAGGTGGGATACCCAGAGTCGCACAGCATGTCGACGTGGGCACCGCCGTCACCGAGTCCGATGAGAAAATCTCGATTCGCCAAGATCTCTTTCATTCGGTCGACGCGATGATTAAAGGTCGAGAGCGTGAACTCGACCTCGAGATCGTCCGCCAGCGTCAGATCGAGGAAGGTGTCAACGCCATCTTTGCCCTTTGCCTTCGCGATATCGGCGATGCATTGGCCTTCCAGTCCTTTCAACTCCGGCGAATGCACTTCGTGCACCCTGACTCTCGACCAGTTGCCGAACGTCATGGGCTTCTTCAAATCTTCGCGGAAGTAGTCGCGGAACGCCGGGTCCCGATAGACCGCAATCTGGGCGGATTTCGATTGATCCGCGAACACCCGCGCCCACGACGGAAAAGCCGCGAACGCGAATGGGTTGCGCATGTTGACTTCGCGCGTGAGTGGCAGCGGGGATGTCTGCGGACGCGCCCCGCGTCGGATCAACGGCGCCGCCTTCCGTAGCGTGTCACGAACCGCCTCGGGTATATCGTCGCGATCGAACATCGCAATGAACGTCACCGGCCGCCTGCTTTCCGACAACAGCAGATCGAGCAGCTCGCACTGGTCGTCCTCGAGTACGGCGATCTGGCGGGTCAGCGCAATCTCGATCGCCCCTTTGTTACGGTCTCTGAGAACGCCTGAATAGGCGGCGTATTCCTCCCGGCTGGCATTGCGGCACGCCAGCGGCCGACCCCCGTAGCCCATGTGCTGATTGAGCATCGTGCTGGAGAACCCGAACGCTCCCGCATCGATCGCCTCGGCCAGCAAAGCGCGAATCCCTCGCGTCTCCTCCTGAGTGGCCGCGCGCTCCATCGAAGCCTCACCCATCACGTAGTGACGGAACGGCGTCAGGGGTGCGAGGAAGCCAATGTTCAACCCCGGACGCTGGCGCGCCGCCGCGTCCATGAACTGCGGAAAGCTCTCCCATTCCCATTTGATGCCACGCTGCAGCACATCGAAGGGAATGGCTTCGACGTTGACCAGGTCCCGCATGGCAATTTCACGGTCCGCTGGGCGGCATGGCGCGATGCCCACGCCGCAGTTCCCCACCACCACGCTCGTGACGCCATGCCATGGCGACGGTGTTACGGCCGCATCCCAGAAGATCTGCGCGTCGTAGTGAGTGTGCGGATCGATGAAACCTGGCGCTACTACGCAGTCGGCCGCGTCGATGATGCGTTTGGCAGTGCCGTCGACTTTGCCGATCGCTGTAATTCGGCCGCTATCAACGGCAATGTCTGCCCGCCGCCTCTGTACACCGGTACCGTCGACGACGGTACCATTCTTGATCAAGAGTTCGTGAGCCACCTGTCTTCCAGCGTTAGTACACGGGTAAAGGATATGCGATGACGACGCTGTCTGCTATGGGTCGATCTGGCGAGATCGAGACATGCGACCGGAGCGCAAGAGCCAGAATATGACGGATCATCATTGCAACGCCGTCATTCGCTTACCCAGCCGGCGGGAAGAAGGTGTAGGTCACCCAGACCAGCACCACCATCAGCACCACACCCAATCCGATGCTCCACCGGATCAGCGAGATTTCGACCGGCAGCAGCGGCTCGTCGGGCATGCGCTCCAGCTCGGATTTGATCTTCGGTTCGTCGGCCATCGCTCGTCTCCGCCTGTTCACCCCGCTGCGACCGGTATCTGAATGCCATGGAAAAAGATCCACGAGATCACCAGTCCCACCCAGACGATGAAGCCAAACAGCGTGACCACATAAACCGCCGCGAGCTTGCCGATGCCTTCGGCCCAAAGCCTGCGGAAGTTGGACATCACGCCGATGGTAAAAAAGGTCAGCACGAAGAAGATCACGCGGAAGGTGTTCGCTTCTTTCATCGCCGCGCCGATCTTGATCCCGAGCTCCTTCGACGCGCCTGTCGCTAGGAGCAGGATCAGCACGAACGTGACGACATAGGCCAGCACGAATTTAGGGAAGCGCTCCCAGATTTCGCGAGCCCGCGCCTTGTCGCCTTCCCGCACGTTGATGCGCGTGGTCCAGATGTACGCCAGGATGAAGGCCCACACGCCGATGAAGATGTCGATAAAGATTTTCACGGTGGTGGTGGTTCCCAGGATCCAGCCTGTCTCGTACTTCATCCCGCTCGCCGCTGCTGCTCCGAGGTACAGGGATTCCGTGATCGCGCCGCTCGCGACGGCGGCGCCGTCGGTTTTCACGGCCAGCCCCATCCACGCCGCGGCGACCATGGGGTCGTTGGGCAGGAGCGCGTGGGCGACGAAGGGGAGAACGACCAGCTCGACCACGGCGAAGATCACGACCAGAGACGAGACCATGATGGGGACGACGGGCCGCGCGCGGATGGCGCTGCCGGTCGCGATCGCGGCCGACACGCCGCAGATCGAGATGCCCGAGGCGAGCGGCGCCGCCCACTCGCGGCTGAACTTAAAATATTTCCGCGCGACGTAGTAGACCACCGCCCAGTAGATGAGATAGGCCTCGATGATGGCCGCCAGCCCGCGGAACATGAGCGAAGTTGCGAAGCCAAGCTGCTGCGCTGCGGTGAGGCCCAGGAAGCCGCCCAGGATCACGATTGCGGTCTTGATGTAAAGCTCCGGGCGCACCGCCTCCTGCATCCACGCCGCGAACTTCGGCATGAAGTTGCCGACCGCCAGCCCGGCGAGCAGCGCCACAATGAACCCGGCCTCGGGTGTGAGTCGCAGCGACCACGAGATGCCGAAGGTCTTAAACTGCGCTGGAGTGGTTGCCGCGATGTTGGCCCAGCTGCCGATAATCCAGGAGACGTAGCTCAGCCAGAAGACAGCGGTGAAGCCGAGAGCGAAACGCTTCACGTCCGCCTTCATCAGCGCTGCCCCGACAGTCAGCGCAACGAGCAGCGCGACGTAAGTAGCGATGAGCGCGCCGGCGCCGCCGAGCGCGGCGTAACCCTTGGAGGCAGGCGCCAGCGCTTTCGAGAGATCGACCCAGACCGAGGTCGACACCACCCAGCCGAGGAGGTCGGCACCAACCAGTGTTGCGAGTGACAGCACGAACACGAGGAACCCGAGGCAGACCGACAGCCAGTCCTCGCTCATGCCGGCGGGCTTCTCTCCCATTGTGGTTCCCCCTTTCTTGCCTAATCCACGTCGTCATTCCGGACGCCCGCAGGTCGATCCGGAATCCAGCCAGGCGATGCTGTCCCCCAATCTGGATTCCGGGTTACCGCTTCGCGGTCCCCGGAATGACGAGCTGAGGGTTATCGCTAGTCAAATTCTCGCTCGACACCCTAATCCGTTCCCCCGGCCGTGGCAAGGTGAGGCCGTGCGCAGGTGTTCGAAACGGTCAGGCGCCGATCGACAGGTCCACGAGCGCGCGCGCGTCGATCGAATTCTCCAGCGACAAGATGGCGTCGGCCAGATGATGGATCTGTGCAGGCTTGAGCACAGTCGCC
>DATJZQ010000062.1:0-2374 GCA_035499005.1 Burkholderiales bacterium
CTGGGTGTTCATGCGGCCTTCAACTCGAGCGGCTTCACCCGCTCGATACCGCGGCGGTAGACGCGCCGGGTCATGGAGATGTTCGAGTGACCCAGCAGGTGCATCGCGGCTTCCATCGTTGCGCACTTGGTCGCACACAGAGCGCGAATGTCGTGGAAGGTGAACCTAATTCCGCCACGACGCACCCACTGCCTCATGGTGCGTTGCCACAGCGCCCGGAAACCCTCCGAGGTGTAGCGCCCTCCGCACCGCCTGGTCAGCACGAACTCTCCACGATCCGGCAACGCCCAGCACCGATCGAGCACCGCCTCGAGCGCCGGCGTGACCTCGATCGCAAGTCGCTTGCCGGTCTTCGCCTGCTCGATGTGGATCTCCATCTCGCGGATCTGATCCCACTTGAGGCCGATGATATCCCCTTGGCGCTGGCCCGTCAGGAGCGCGAGCTCCATCGCAAGACGCACCCGAAGCGGCGCCGCGGCGTGAAGGCTCGCGAACTCCTCATCGGAGATCAGCCGGTCGCGCGGCTTGGAGCGTGGACGCTTCACGTCGCGCAGGACGTTGCGCTCGATCATGTACCACGTGCCGACGGCCTCAGAGAACGCGGCCGAGAGTACCGCGAGCTGGCGCACGCGCTGGACCTTGCCCTTACGCACATCCAGAAACGGACCAAAGTCTCGCGGGCGCAGTTCATCAGCGATGCGAGTCCCGAATGCCAGGCGGAGGTGCCCTACGTGCCGCAGGTAGTCGCGCTGCGTGCGGGGCGCCAAGCGCTCCGGGATGTACTCGCGCACGAAACGGTCGAGGATGTCGTTGACGGTCGTCATGACGATGATGATGAACTACGGACGGTCGGCTGTCAACGCCTTAGCGAACTTCTCGATCTCCGCAGCCTTGTACACGATGGTGCGGCCCTGGCGGGTGAATTTAGGCCCCGTGCCCCACGCGCGCCAGTTCGCAAGGGTCCCCGGATGCACACCGAGTTTCTTCGCGGCCTCGGCGACGCGCAGGAGCTGCGACATCAGAACGGCTCTGCGGGGGGGGTGGCGGGCGTCTGTGGCTGCTCGACCGGAGTCTGATCGACCACGGCCTGTAGCGCCCTCGGGCGCTCAGTGCGCACAGGCTCCGTGGGCGCAACCGTAATCGTCGTGCGGTTCGGGTCGGTGTACTCCTCATCCTCGGCGATGCCGACGTTCGGCACGCGCTTGCAGATCCGATGCAGGACCGATTTTTGCTCCATACGCTCGGGCCAGTCCGCCCAAGGGCCGAAGAACTTGCCGTCCTTCTGCTGCTTGGACGCCTTCATCACGCGCTCGATGTCCTCCATGTTCATGAACTCGACATACGAGGTATCGGCCTTCGTGCGCGCGCAGGCATACGCGCCCACGCGCTCGCCACGCTCGCCCCACAGGATCGGCTTGTGCTCGACGTGCTGGCCCTTGTCGTCGTACCAGATCACGATCTCATCGTTCGCGTACACCGAGACGGCATACGCAGTGACGCCGGCCTTCGCGAGCTTCGCCAGGATCCCTTCAGGCATCAGCATCCACTGCACGCGCTTGACGTACCGATCACCCTGCTTGATGTTGAACGGCACGAGCGCTCCCTGTTTGCCATCCGGGATCAGCCCGTCCCGAGCAGCGTCTGCGATCGCGTTGTAGAGCGAGTTTCGATCCGCGTCCTCGAAGAGATCCGGCCGGCGCTTCAGCGCCTCGATGGTGGCTGCGGTGAATTTATCCAGCGGCATGTCCGGCGGGAGGAACGACTGCAGCGCCTGCTGCATCTGTTTCTCCTTCACCGTATTCACGACGATGGACAGGCCGCGCTGCGGCTCGGCTGCATGTTTCTGGGCGGTGGTATCAGTTGCCATTGTGGACCTCTGGGATATCGGTAAACAGGATCGCGTTCGCAAGATCAACGAGGCAGTGATCGCACAGTCGTATGTCACCGAACACAGCGACCTTCTGATCAACGCGCTTGCAGCCAGTGCAATCGCTTCGCTCGGCTCGCGCGCCGTAGTCTTTCGCATCTTCGCTCATGCGTCGTGCCTCCGGATGAACTCCTCACAGTAATCGAATTCCGTCACTGGCGGCCACGCCGCCGCCACCCCTACACTCATCCCCATCGGCGTCTGCTGCGGTACGAGCAGCCCATTCGGCGGGAATCGCCGACACAGATACTGCGGCACCGGCCCTGCGCCCTGTGTGCTCTCCGAGAATCGGCATTTCGTGCAGTTCCGCTCCGGCGGCTTCTTGGGTTCCGCAATCTGCGGCGGGAATATGGTTTTCTCACCCATCGGCCTTCTCCGTCACACGCAGCCCGCGGTAGCCGGCGCGCGTGTGGGATTTCACTTCGACGGGGGCCACCATCGCCGCGC
>DATJZQ010000063.1:0-2302 GCA_035499005.1 Burkholderiales bacterium
AAACCGGGCTGCTACTCCGGTTGCATCAGCTCGCGCACGGCAGCCCGCGATTGTAAGCAGCGCCGCCAGCCGCTAGCATACGCGCGACGCCCCGGCCAACCGGTCTGATCGACGCACGCGCCACGCTCGACCCGGGTCCGCCCACGTGTCGCACCCTCAAAACCATCTCTAGGGAGAAACAGCCATGAGCTTCATGTCCGAGTTCAGAGAATTCGCGATGAAAGGCAGCGTCGTCGACCTGGCGGTGGGCGTGATCATCGGCGGCGCGTTTGGCAAGATCGTGGACTCCGCGGTCAATGACCTCATCATGCCGATCATCGGGCGTGTCCTGGGCAGGGTGGACTTTACCAACCTCTTCATCCCTTTATCCGACGTACCCTCCGGCACACCGCAGACACTCGACGCGCTGCGCAAGGCCGGTGTGCCAGTGTTCGCCTACGGGAACTTCATCACCATCGCCATCAACTTCATCATCCTGGCGTTCATCATCTTTCTGATGGTGAAGCAGATGAACAAGCTCAAGAAGCAAGCGCCTGCCGCTCCGGCCGCCCCGCCCGAGGACGTGTTGCTGCTCCGCGAGATACGCGATGCGCTGAAGACCAGATGACCGGCTAGGCCCTTCCACTGCCCACCTCCGCCTCAGGGGGCGGCGGCGTAGTGGGCATACAAATGGTCGAACAGCTTGACTGCGTGGGCCAGGAGGGCGTCGTCGTCGTTCAGCGCATCGCGCGCACCGCGCAACAGCGCTTCGACCCCCGCTGCTTCCGGCACAGGCACACCACCGACGTCAAGATAGTGGATCAGAGTCCCGATTCGCTCGAGTGCGGGATCAGCGTTCAACCCGAAACTCGCAAGCAAGACCTCGAAGGTCACCTTCGCCCCGACATGCGTGAACTCAGCGCCGTCGAAGTCGAACCCGACTGCCCGCTTGGGATTTTGTTCAGAGCCTAATGTATACGCGCCGCGTCACCTGCTTCAGTTGTCACGACGTGCACGGCACTCAGAACGATGCGGTTCTGTGGAAGCCAGCAAACGCAATCTGCCTCGACTGCCACGGACCCAATGCCCAGAACGGCCCGCGCGCGCCGACGGTCGAGGCGCACACCCATCACAAGTCCGGCAGCGCGGGCGACGCGTGCATCGCCTGCCACATGCCCAAGATCGAGCAGACCATCGCGGACGTGAACGTTCGTGCCCACACTTTCCGTTTCGTTTCCCCCGCGCAAGCCGAGGCACTGGGAATGCCCAACGCCTGCAACCTTTGCCACACAGACAAGAGCTCCGCATGGGCGACAGCAACCCTGAAGAGGTGGCAGGACCGATCGCCCTGGCGCGTTGCTCAATGAGACGCGAAGTCCCAAGCCCCTGAGTTCGCCCGCCTCTTACCCCGACCTATCATGGAGTTAGCCGCTCTCTGCGAGCAGGTTTTCGCGCTGCCTCGCAAACCACTTATACTTGCCGCAGAAAAGGGGCTGAGCCGGCAAAAAACCCCAAAATGCAAAATCTCGATCACCTCACAGAAGCTCAGTTGCGCGAGCTCGTTCAGACGCTCCAGCGCCGCCTCACACGCCTGGAAGCCGAAGCGGAGATCGCGATGCGGCGCTCTGCGATGGCGAGTGTGGCGGAGTCGTCTCACGACGCGATCATCAGCTATGGGCTGGACGGCACCATCCTGTCCTGGAACCGCGGCGCCGAGGAGATGTTCGGCTACGCACCCCCAGAAGTGATCGGCCACAGTTATCACCTGCTGGTTCCGAGCGAGTTCCCGGAGCAGATGCGTGCGCGCTGCGCGCGCATCGAGCGCGGCGACCGTGTTGCGCCGTTCGAGACCACGGCCAGACGCAAGGATGGCAGCTCCGTCCTGGTGGCGGTGAGCGTGGCCGCTTTACGCGATCAGGCCGGGCGCATCGCCGGGGTAGCAGCGGTGGCGCGCGACATCAGTGCCCAGAAACGCCTCGAGCTGCTGATGGAGCGCACGCAGGCGATCGGGCACGTCGGAGGCTGGGAGGTCGAGTGCCGCTCCGGGCGTTTGTTCTGGACCGACGAAACCTATCGGATCCACGATCTGAGTCCTGGCCGGTACGTGCCGACAGTGGACAGCGCGGTCGGTTTCTTCGCGCCAGAAGCAATCCCGGCGATTCATCGCGCCATGCAACGCGCGATGGAGCTCGGCGAGGCGTTCGACACCGAGCTCGCCCTCGTTACGGCGCGCGGGCGCTGCATCTGGGTGCGTGTCATCGGTGAGGCACACCGCGAGAACGGTCACGTGACGCATGTCTACGGCACGCTCCAGGACATCACC
>DATJZQ010000064.1:0-73326 GCA_035499005.1 Burkholderiales bacterium
GAGGTGCGGCGAGGTATAGAGGCCCGTCTCGTATCCGGCGCAGCGCAGGACACTCTCCAGCATCGCGCAGGTCGAGCCCTTCCCGTTGGTGCCGCCCACTGTGATCAGCGGGAACGCGGGCGTGAGGCCGAGGCGGTCGCGCACGGCGGCGACGCGCTCCAACCCCATGTCGATGGTGGATGGGTGCAGCCGCTCGAGGTAGCTCAGCCACTCATCGAGGCGGCTGGACGCAGGCGGAGCGGCGGCGGGATGCAAACAGTCAGGCGGCGGGCGCGCGCAGCAGCAGGGTGATCAGGGAGACGAGCCGATCGCGCATCTCGCGGCGGTCCACAATCATATCAATAGCGCCGTGCTCGACCAGGAACTCGGCGCGCTGAAAACCCTCAGGCAGCGTCTGCTTCACCGTCTGCTCGATCACGCGCGGCCCGGCGAAGCCGATCAGCGCGCCGGGCTCGGCGATGATGATGTCGCCGATCATGGCGAAGCTCGCCGAGACGCCGCCCATAGTGGGATCGGTCAGCACGGAGATGAAGGGCAGGTGCTCAGCCGCGAGCTGCGTGAGCGCAGCGGTGGTCTTCGCCATCTGCATGAGCGACATCAGCCCTTCCTGCATGCGCGCCCCGCCGCTCGCCGCAAAGCAGATGAAGGGCAGCTTCTGCTCGATGGAGGACTGCACGCCGCGCACGAAGCGCTCACCCACCACCGAACCCATCGAGCCGCCCATGAAGCGGAACTCGAACGCGGCCACCACCACCGGCACGCTCTGAATCGCACCTTGCATCACGACGAGCGCATCCGCCTCGCCGGTCTCCTGCGAATCGGCGTCAAGCCGCTCGCTGTAGCGCCGCGTATCGACGAACTTGAGGAAATCCACCGGCACCACCTCGGCGCCGATCTCGTAGCGGCCCTCGGGATCGAGCGTGACGTCGAGGCGCTCGCGCGCGGTGATGCGGTTGTGATGCGAGCACTTGGGGCAGACGTTGAGGGATTTCTCGAGGTCCGCGCGGTACAGCACCGCCTCGCACACCTCGCACTTGATCCAAAGGCCTTCGGGGACAGCTTTCTTCGCCGCACCCGGGCTGCGCTTGATCTTCGGCGGAAGCAGCTTCTGGAGCCAGCTCACGTCACCTCCGGATCTTCAGCCGCCGCTCGCAAGCGGGCGACGATGCGCGAGACACGCCTCGCGCTCGGCCGTTATTCATCCATGGCGCGGCGAATTTCGCCGACCAGAGTCTTCACGTTGCCGATCAGCGCAGCGGGTGCGGAGCGTTCGATCTCCTGCACCAGCCGGCTGCCGATCACGACTGCATCCGACACTTGCGCGACTGCTTTCGCGGTTTGCGCGTCTCGGATGCCGAAGCCCACGCCGACCGGCAGCTTGATGTGCGAGCGGATGCGCGGGATCTTGGCGCCCACCTCTTGCACGTCGAGGTTCGCGGCTCCCGTCACGCCCTTCAGCGACACGTAATAAATATAGCCGCTGGCGACGCGGCCCACCTTGTCCATGCGCTGCTCCTCGGTGGTGGGCGAGAGCAGAAAGATGCTGTCGAGCCCGCGCCCGCGCAGCTCTTCGGTCAAATCCTTGCTCTCTTCGGGCGGGTAGTCCACCACCAAGACGCCGTCCACGCCAGCCTGGTGCGCCGAGTGCGCGAACTGCTCGTAGCCCATCGCTTCGATCGGATTGCCGTAGCCCATCAGCACGACCGGAGTGTCCTTGTTCGTCTTGCGGAAACGTGCAACCGCTTCGATCACCTGCTTGAGGCTGGTGTGGTGCTTGAGCGCGCGTTCGCTCGAGCGCTGGTTCACTGGTCCGTCCGCCATCGGATCCGAGAAAGGAACGCCGAGCTCCACGATGTCGGCGCCCGCCTCCACCAGCGCGTGCATGATCGGGACAGTGGATTCCAGGTCAGGATCGCCTGCCGTGAAATACGGAATGAGCGCCTTGCGTTGCGCGGCTTTGAGCTTGGCGAAGGTGGGGGCGATTCGGGACATTGCTTCGCTTACCCCTCACCCCGACCCTCTCCCGCAAGGGGAGAGGGGGTACCTGTCCGTGCTTCTCCTGCAAGGGGAGAGGGAGTACTCGTGGCGGGCTCGTTCACAGCTTGATCCCCGAATGCTTCGCCACCGTATGCATATCCTTGTCGCCGCGGCCGGAGAGATTGACTACGAGCACCTGGTCGCGCTCCATCCCCGGCGCGATCTTCATCGCGTGCGCCAGCGCGTGGCTCGACTCGAGCGCGGGCATGATGCCCTCGAAGCGGCAGAGCGCGTGGAACGCCTCGAGCGCTTCCTGGTCCGTGGCCGACACGTACTCCGCGCGCCCGCTGTCCTTGAGCCACGCGTGCTCGGGTCCCACGCCGGGATAATCGAGCCCGGCCGAGATGGAGTGCGTCTCGATGATCTGGCCGTCCGGATCCTGCAGAAGATAAGTCCGGTTGCCGTGCAGCACGCCCGGGCGGCCCGCGCACAGCGTCGCGGCGTGATGACCCGTGGCGATGCCCTCGCCCGCCGCTTCGACGCCGATCAGCTCGACGTTCGGATCCTGAATGTAGTGGTAGAAGACGCCCATCGCGTTCGAGCCGCCGCCCACGCACGCGAGGATCGCGTCCGGCTGGCGTCCGATCGCCTCGGGCATCTGCGTGCGCAGCTCCTTGCCGACGATCGCGTTGAAGTCGCGCACCATCATCGGATAGGGATGCGGGCCGGCCACGGTGCCGATGATGTAAAAGGTGCTCTCGACGTTGGTGACCCAGTCGCGCATCGCCTCGTTGAGCGCATCCTTCAGCGTCTTCGACCCGCTCTCGACCGGCACCACGCTCGCGCCCAGCAGCTTCATGCGATAGACATTCATGGCCTGCCGCTGGATGTCTTCCGAGCCCATATACACCACGCACTCCATTCCGAAGCGTGCCGCGACGGTGGCTGCAGCGACACCGTGTTGACCGGCGCCGGTCTCGGCGATGACGCGCTTCTTGCCCATGCGCCTCGCCAGCAGCCCCTGCCCGATCGTGTTGTTGATCTTGTGCGCGCCGGTGTGGTTCAGGTCCTCGCGCTTGAGCCAGATCTGCGCGCCGCCCAGATGCTCGGATAAGCGCCTGGCGTGATAAACGGGACTCGGGCGGCCGACGTAGTGCTTGAGCTCCGACGCGAACTCGGCCTGGAATTCCGCATTACCGCGCGCGCGCAGGTATTCGCGCTTCAGCTCGTCGAGGGCGTGGATCAGCGTTTCGGCGACGAACACGCCGCCGTAGGGACCGAAGTGGCCGGCGCCGTCGGGCAGGTCGTAGATCTGTCCCGCGTCATACATCTGCATCACGCACTCCTCGCATGAACGCGGCGATTTTGGCGGCGTCCTTGATGCCCTTCTCGCGCTCGACGCCGCTGCTCACGTCGACTGCCCACGGGCGCACCGCCCGGATCGCGTCGCCGACGTTGGCGGCGGTGAGGCCGCCTGCGAGCACCACCGGCAGCGGGAGCTCGCGCGGGATCAGCCCCCAGTCGAAGGAGCGCCCGGTGCCGCCATGAGCGCGCTCGTCGTAGGCGTCCAGAAGCAGCCCCTTGGCCGAGCGGTAAACGGCAGCGCATTGTAGCAAATCCGTTCCTGCGGCCACCCTGACGCCCTTGATGTACGGCAGGCCGAAGCGAGCGCACACCTCGGGCGCCTCCGCACCGTGAAACTGCAGCAGGTTGAGCGGCACCTCGCGCACGACGCGCGACACGTCTTCGGGCGGCTGGTCCACGAACAATCCGACCACGGTGACAAACGGGGGCAACCGCTCGGCGATCTCGCGCGCCCGCGCGGTGTCGATGCAGCGCGGGCTGCCCGGATAGAACACCAGCCCGATGGCATGCGCGCCGGCGCGGGCGGCCGCGAGGCCGTCCTCGATGCGGGTGATGCCGCAGATTTTGACCGCGGTGGGCATGGGATCAGGACAAGGCGCTCGCGGCGAAGCCGGCGCTCAGCAGCATCTCGGCCGGCGTGCGCGCATGCGGCGGGGGCAGGCCCCAGGCCGCGTCATATTCTACTGCGGTGAGGTAGAGGCCATCCGGTGCGAACGTCGGCGCGGCCTGGCTGCGGTCGCGGCTCTCGAGCACCTGCTCGAGCCACTGCGGCGCGCGAGTTCCATCTCCGATCTTCACCAGGCAGCCGACGATGTTCCGGACCATGTGGTGCAGGAACGCATCGGCGGTGAACTGGAACAGCACCAGCTGCCCGAAGCGCTCGATGGTCGCACGGCGCAGCTCCTTCACCGGCGAAATGGCCTGGCATTCGGCGGCGCGAAACGCGCTGAAGTCGTGCGTTCCGAGCAGGAGCTCGACGGCCTCGCGCATCGGATCCAGCTCGAGCGGCCGGTGGTGCCAGCCGACGCGAGAGTGCTGCACGCCGGGACGCTCGGGGCGGTTGAGCAGGACGTAGGCGTAGCTGCGCGCGGTGGCGCGGTTGCGCGCGTGAAATTCGTCGCTCACCGTGCGCGCCCACTGTACCGCGATGTGTTTGGACAGCAGCGTGTTGACGCCGCGCACCCAGGCGCTCAGCGGCCGATCGGCGGAGGTGTCGAAATGGACGACCTGCCCGAGTGCGTGCACGCCGGCGTCCGTGCGGCCCGCGCACTGCGACTGCACCGCGTGCGCGGCGATCCCGGACAACGCCGCGTCCACCGCGTCCTGCACGGCGCAGCCGCTCGGCTGCGTCTGCCACCCGCAGAACGCGCTGCCGTCGTATTCGATTCCCAGAGCAATGCGCATTCGTTCGTTGTGATCGAAGAAACAAAATGGGCGCGGTCTCCCGCGCCCATGGCTTCGAGTCCGGTCAGGTGAGAGTCTAACTCACAGCGTCTCCAGGACTTTGTTGGCGGCCGCCTTCTGCTCGGCGTCGCCCTCGGCCAGCACTTCGCGCAGGATCTCCTTCGCCCCTTCCTTGTCGCCCATTTCCTGATAGGCCTTGGCGAGATCGAATTTGGTCTGCACGTCGTACCACTTGTCGTCCTTGCCCCCGACCTCCGCTTCCTGCGCGCCGCCCACGCCGCCCAGGTCGAGGTTGATGTTGGACAGATCGAGGTCCGGCATGGATGCGGTCGGCGCACCCAGGTCGAGCACCGGCTCGGGCTTGCCGCCCGCGTCGATCTTGTCGACGTCGAAGTCGACGCCGCCGGCGCTCGTCCCAACCGTTGCGGTGTCGTCGAGCTTGAGGTCGAAGTCGACGGAGTTCACATTGGTCATCTGCGCCTGAGCCGTGTCATCGCCGGCCGGCGGCAGCTCGAGGTTGAAGTCCATGACCGGCGTCTGTGACGTGCGATCCACGCCCAGGGTGGCCAGCGTATTCAGATCGCTGGCTGGCCCAGCCGTCGGCCGGCCCAGGCTGTCGAGGTCGAGATCCACCGGTGTCGCGTTCACCGCCGCGCTCAGGTTGCCGAGATCGATGTCGGTCCTCGTGCCCGGCTGCTGCCCGTCGTCGATGCTCACGTTGAGATCGAGACGGTCCGCGGTCGCCGTGGCGGCGGCGCTGGTCGCGAAGCGCCGTCCGAAGCCAGCGTCGATGTCGGTGAGCGTCCCGATTTCCGGTGAAGGCTCGAGCGAGTCGATCTGGATGTCGAGCGTGTGGTTTGCGGCGGGTGCCGCGGCAGCCGCCGCAGCCGCGGCCTCGTCGGCGCTGGGCTTGCCCGCGGCGTAACGCGTGTTACCGGGCTCTAGCTGATAACCGAGGCGAGCCGCCTGCGTCCAGATCTCGCCCGCTCCGCCGGTCAGCGCCTGGAGCTCACGCGCAGCGGTGTCGAAAGCGCCGACATCTTTACGTTTGGCGAAGATCTCGAGCAGCTTCAGGTGGATCTCGGGCCGCCGGGGCTGGGCCTGCAGGGCTTCCTTCAGGATCTCCTCGGCCTGGCCATCGCGCCCGTAGGCGAGGTAGATCTCGGCTTCGGCGAGCGGATCGACCTCTTCGGAGGCTGGAGCGGGGGCTCCAGCGGGACGGGCGGGGGCCGCCGGCTCGATACTTTCGCTCGGAGCGGCCGGAAAGTCGCTTATGTCAGAAGTTTTTTTTTCTGCCCCGAAGTCCGCCGCGGCACGTCGGCCGCGGATGAAGCGATAACCGAGGAAGCCGAGGATCAGCGCGATGATCGCGCCGCCGCCCATGAGGTAGGTCGGCTCCTCCAGCAACTCATCGAGGAAGCTCGGCGGCGGCGGGGGTGGCGCGACCACCTTGGGCTTGGGTTTCGGCTGAACGGCTGCGGCACCAGGCTGCGTGCCCGAGGCGGCCATGGGGCCGGGCGCGGGCGTGACAGGCGGCGGCGCGATCGCCGGACCAGGCGGCGGCGGTGGCGCCATAGCAGGAGCAGGTTCGGGATGCGCCGGCGGAGTGGTGGCGGCCGTCGAGGCGCTGGGCGGTGGCGCCGGCGGCATCTTGGTGGCGGACGGCGGCGGCACCGGTGCGGGTTGCGGTGGAGCGGCTGCCTGCTTCTGCTGCAGGTCGGCCATCGGCTTGCTCTTCACGTCGAGCAGGCTCTGCATGTCCCGGACGGTTTTCTCGAGCTTGGCGATGCGGTCGTTCGCGTCGCGGATCGTCCGGTCGCGCGCCGCGACTTCCTCTTCGAGGCTGCGCACGCGCTGCTGGGTAGACGCGGCGCCGGCCCCGTCACCCTTCGACAGCTTCAGGACTTCCTTCGGCTCTCCCGCGGGCGGCGTGGCCTTCTCCGTGGGCGGGCCGGTGACCTTGCCACCCGTCGCCTGCTCTTCGGGTGCGGGCATGGCGGCGCCGGCAGCGGCTGCCAGGCGCTCGCGATAGGCTCTGAAATCGGCGACCTGCACGCGCACCTGCTTGCGCGCTTCCTTCTGCGGAATGGCGGCCGCTTCGGACTGATCCGGGATAGAGAGAATCTTGCCGGTCTTCATCCGGTTCATGTTCTTGCCCGAGAACGCATCCGGATTGCTGCGGAAAAGCAGGACCAGCATCTGATCCAGCGACACTTCCTCGGACTTGTTCTGCTTCGCGATCTTGGACAGCGTGTCGCCGTACTTGACCGTATAGCTTCCAGCTTCCTTGGCTGCGGCCGGCGCTTTGGGCGGCATTCCCGCTTCAGCTGGAGGCGCGGCGGGCGTTGCAGCGGTGGCGGGCTGCCCCTCGCCGGCAGGTGGCAGCGGCTCGGCAGGCATGGGCTCTGCCGGCGGCGCGGGCGCGGCGGCCACTTCCGCGGGCGGAGGCGCCTCAGGCGGCGGCAGCTGCATCTCGCTGCCCATGCGCGTCTCTATCTCAGGCGCTGGCGCAGGAGCCGGCTTGGCCGCGGGCGGAGCCGCAGCCGCGGCGGCTGCGGGCGCCTCTGCGGGCGGAGGCGCCGCTGCGAGCCCCGGGGGGTCGAGCAGCGCAGTGTAGGCACGCACGATCTTGCCGCCTCGCCAGTTCAGCTCGATCAGCAGATCGATGAACGGCTCGGGCACGGGCTGCTGCGTGGTGACCTTGATGAAGCTCTCGCCGCTCGGGCGCTTGTCGAGCGCCATCTGGAGGCCGAGCGCGACGGGCGGATACGGGAGGCTCGACTGGATGTAAGCGTCGGGCGAGGCAAGGCGGGCGTTCAGCGTATCGAGTTCGCCCTTCTCGGGCGCCACCACGTCGATCTCGGCGCGCAGCGGCTCACCCAGATGAGAGAGAACCGTCAGCTTGCCCAGCCCCGCAGCGTCGGCGACGCCGGCGACTACCAACAGCGCGGCTGCGATGATTGAGGCTCGAAGAGACGTTTTGCCCACAGCGCCACCCTCGTTATGACTGCTCAACAAATAAAAATAACATCATGTATTTACTGATGCAAGCTAAACTTGCCTCTCAATATCGTCCCGGTGAGGCCGTTTTTCAGCGGCCGCGGGATGCGGCAGCGGGCCGCGCGTTGCGACAGTCGCTTGGATCGCTTTGCTCGTCCGTTCCATCAACAGTCCCGGCCTAAGCAAAAGTCTCGCCTGCTTTAACAATTGCGAGGACGGCGAGCATGCCACACGCCCTCGCGCAGAGGTAAAAATGCGCCTCGCGCTGAGCGGGCGAGCAGCGGGTTGTGGTGAGTTGCGCCTGCCTTCAGCGCTCGAGCAGGATGCGCAACATGCGGCGCAGCGGCTCGGCTGCGCCCCACAGGAGCTGATCGCCCACGGTGAACGCAGCGAGGTACTGGCCGCCCATGGGCAGCTTGCGCAGCCTGCCGATGTGCACCTGCAGGCTGCCCGACACATGGGCCGGTGTGAGATTGTCGAGGCTGGCCTCACGCACGTTAGGTACTACCTTCACCCAGTCGTTCGCGCCCGCGAGCAACGATTCGACCTCGGGTAACGGCACGTCGCGGGTGAGCTTGATGGTGAGGGCCTGGCTGTGGCAGCGCATCGCGCTGATGCGCACGCAGATGCCGTCGAACGGAATCGGATCGGCCTCGCGCCCGAGGATCTTGTTGCCCTCGGCCTGCGCCTTCCACTCCTCGCGGCTCTGGCCGGTGCCGAGATCCTTGTCGATCCACGGCAGCGCGCTGCCCGCCAGCGCCTGGCCGAAGTGCTCGACCGGAAGCTTGGGGCCGCGGAGCGCGCCCGACACGGCGCGGTCGATGTCGAGAATCGACGAGGCCGGGTCTTCCAGCAGGCGGGCCGCAGCCGCATACGCGACGCCCATCTGCGCGACCAGCTCGCGCATGTGCTGCGCACCCGCGCCTGAAGCGGCCTGGTAGGTCATCGCCGTAACCCACTCGACCAGCCCTGCCTTCAGCAGTCCATGCACGCCCATCAACATCAAGCTGACGGTGCAGTTGCCGCCGATGTAGTTCTTCACACCGCGCGCCAGCGCGCGGTCGATCACGGCGCGGTTCACGGGATCGAGAATGATCGTCGCGTCGGGCTGCATGCGCAGTGTCGAGGCCGCGTCGATCCAGTAGCCACTCCAGCCCTCGGCGCGCAGCTTGGGATAGATCTCGCTCGTGTAATCGCCGCCTTGGGAGGAGATCAGCACCTGCATCGCCTTGAGCTCCCCAAGGCTGTGCGCATCCTTGAGCGGCGGCACGGCCTTCCCGACCTCCGGGGCCTTGCCGCCGGCCTGCGACGTGGTGAAAAACACCGGCTCGATGTGCTCGAAGTCGTGCTCGGCGCGCATGCGCTCGACCAGCACCGAGCCCACCATACCGCGCCAGCCGATGAAACCGACCCGCATCACCGCTCGCTCTCCATTCGCAGGCTCATCGATGCGCGAGCGCGGCGATCACCGCGTCGCCCATCTCGCGCGTCCCGACCTTGGTGCAACCCGGCTCGTAGATGTCAGCGGTGCGCACCTTGTTGGCCAGCACGCGCTTCACCGCGTGCTCGATGCGCGCGGCAGCCTGCTCCTGATTGAACGTGTAGCGGAGCATCATGGCCGTCGACAAGATCGTCGCCAGCGGATTCGCGACCTGCTTGCCCGCCAGATCCGGCGCGGAACCGTGAATCGGCTCGTACAAGCCCTTGTTGTCTGCGTCCAGCGAAGCCGAGGGCAGCATGCCGATCGAGCCGGTCAGCATCGAGGCCTGATCGGACAGGATGTCGCCAAACATGTTGCCGGTGACGATGACGTCGAACTGGCGCGGCGCGCGCACGAGCTGCATCGCGGCGTTGTCTACGTACATGTGCGAGAGCTCGACATCGGGATAGTCTCTTCCGACTTCGGTCATGACTTCGCGCCACAGGATACTGGTGTCGAGGACGTTGGCCTTGTCCACCGAGCAGAGCTTCCGCGAGCGCTTGCGCGCGGTGCGGAAGCCGACGTGGCCGATGCGGCGGATCTCAGACTCGCTGTACAGCATGGTGTCGAACGCTTCGCGCTCGCCCGCCGCGGTCTGGCGCCGGCCGCGCGGCTGCCCGAAGTAGATGTCGCCCGTCAGCTCCCGCAGGATCATGAGGTCGAGGCCCGCCACCACGTCGGCTTTGAGGGTGGATGCCCCGGCCAGCTCGGGGTAGAGCACCGCCGGGCGCAGGTTGGCGAAGAGACCCAATTCCTTGCGAATGCGCAGCAGGCCCTGCTCCGGGCGCATGGCCCGCGGCAGCGTGTCGTATTTCGGCCCGCCGACGGCGCCGAACAACACGGCGTCGGCTTTGCGAGCAAGCTCCAACGTCGCCGCTGGGAGTGGATCGCCGGCGGCGTCGTATCCCGCGCCGCCGATCGTTGCTTGCTCGAGCTCGATCTTCAGGCCGTCGCTGCGCAGCGCGTCGAGCACGCGCACCGCCTGGCCCATGATCTCGGGGCCGATGCCATCGCCTGGCAAGACTGCAATTTTCATTTTCTATCCGGAAACAGATCGGCGCGGTGAGGGGGTAACCCTTCACCCTTCACGCCGTGACCCTTCACATTCAGGTGAACAGCCAAGGCTGCTCGGCCTTGCGCTTCGCCTCGAAGGCGCGGATCGCGTCGGCGTGAGTCAGCGTGAGCCCGATTTCGTCCAGGCCCTGCAGCAGGCGGTGCTTGTGGAACGGATCGATGTCGAAGCGGAACACGTGCCCCGTCGGAGTGGTCACCGTCTGGGCTTCGAGGTCGATCTTGACGCGATAACCTTGCATCGCCTCGACTTCGTGGAACAGGCGGTCGACTGTATCGGCGTCCAGCACGATCGGCAGCAGACCATTGTTGCAGCAGTTGGAGTAGAAGATGTCGGCATAGCTCGGCGCGATCAGCGCACGCAACCCGTAGTCGAGCAGCGCCCACGGTGCGTGCTCGCGCGACGAGCCGCAGCCGAAGTTCGTACGGGCGAGCAGCACCTGCGCGCCCTGATAGCGCGGCAGGTTCAACACGAAGTTGGGATTGGGCGAACGCTTCGATCGGTCCTTTCCAGGCTCGCCGGGATCCAGGTAGCGCCAGGCGTCGAACAGGTTCACCCCGAAGCCGCTGCGCTTGATCGACTTCAGAAACTGCTTGGGGATGATGGCGTCGGTGTCGACGTTGGCCCGGTCGAGCGGGACCACTAACCCTTCCAGCCGCACGAATTTTTCCATCTATCGCCTCACATGCTCCGCACGTCGACGAAGCGGCCCGCGATGGCGGCCGCGGCGGCCATCGCCGGGCTTACCAGATGCGTACGTCCGCCCGCGCCCTGCCGCCCCTCGAAGTTGCGATTCGAGGTCGATGCGCAGCGCTCGCCCGGCTCGAGGCGATCGTCGTTCATCGCGAGGCACATCGAGCAGCCCGGCTCGCGCCACTCGAAGCCGGCGCTGCGGAAAACGCGGTCCAGCCCTTCGGCTTCGGCCTGGCGCTTGACCGGCCCGGAGCCGGGCACGATCAGCGCGAGCTTCACGTTGGCCGCAACCTGCCGCCCGTTGACGATTTCAGCCGCGGCGCGCAGGTCTTCGATGCGCGAGTTGGTGCACGAGCCGATGAACACCTTGTCGATGCGGATGTCCGTGATCGGCGTGTTGGGTGCGAGCCCCATGTACTGCAGCGCGCGCTCCACCGCTTCGCGCTTGATGGGATCGGCGATCCTGGCCGGGTCGGGCACCTTGCCGTCGATCGCATCCACCATCTCGGGCGACGTGCCCCAGGTGACCTGCGGCTTGATCTCAGCCGCAGCGAGCTGCACGACGCGGTCGAACTTCGCGCCCGGGTCGCTCTTGAGCGTGCGCCAGTAGGCAACGGCCCGATCCCACAGATCCGCCTTTGGCGCGAAGGGGCGGCCCCGGATGTACTGGATGGTGGTGTCGTCGACCGCGACCATGCCCGCGCGCGCACCCGCCTCGATCGCCATGTTGCACAGGGTCATGCGCCCTTCCATCGACAGCGCGGCGATGGCGCTGCCGGTGAACTCGACCGCGCTGCCGGTACCGCCGGCGGTCCCGATGCGGCCGATCAAGGCCAGCGCGATATCCTTCGCAGTCACGCCGCGCGGGAGCCGGCCCTCGACCTCCACCCGCATGGCCTTCGCCTTGTTCTGCACCAGGCACTGCGTGGCGAGCACATGTTCCACTTCGGACGTGCCGATCCCCCAGGCGAGGCAGGCGAATGCGCCGTGGGTGCTGGTGTGCGAGTCGCCGCACACCACGGTCATGCCGGGCAGTGTGGCCCCCTGCTCCGGCCCGATCACGTGCACGATGCCCTGCTGCTTGTCGAGGAACGGGAAGTACGCCTTGGCGCCGAATTGGCGGATGTTGGCGTCCAGCGTCTCGACCTGAGTGCGAGAGATGGGGTCGCGGATGCCCTGGTCCCAATTGCGAGTGGGCGTGTTGTGATCGGCTGTAGCCACGATCGATTCCACCCGCCACGGCGCGCGGCCCGCCAGCTTGAGCCCCTCGTACGCCTGCGGGCTGGTGACTTCGTGCACCAGGTGCCGGTCGATGTACAGGAGCGCTGCGCCGCTCGGCTCCTCGTGCACAACGTGGGTATTCCAGAGTTTGTCGTACAGCGTCTGCGGATTCATGCCCAAAATTATCGCACAGCGCCCAAGCCCCCAGTAGCTGCGCGTCGCATGGACCTCACGCCGGCGAGTGCGCCAGCGCGGAGGGCCGCAAGCGCTGCACCACTACGAGCAGCGCGAGCAGCGCTGCGCCCGAGGCTGCGGTGAAGGTGAGGCCCGGACCCGCGTGCTGCCACAGCCATCCGCTCGCGAATCCGCCCAGCGCACCGCCCGCGCCGAAGCCGATACTCGTGTACAGCGCCTGTCCGCGTGCCTGGGTACGGCCGCGGAACAGCTGATGGATCGCCGCCAGCGCGGCGGCGTGATGGGCACCGAAGGTGGCAGCGTGCATCAGCTGCGCGATGGCCATCAGCACCACGCTGCCCGGCGCCCAGCCGATGATGAGAAAGCGCAGCACGGCGCAGCCCAGGCTGAAGCTGATGATGGAGGGGATCGCGAAGCGCTGCATGAGCTTGGGCATGAGCAGAAACAGGAACACTTCGGCCACCACCGACAGCGCCCACAGCCAACCCACCCAGGCTTTGCTGTAGCCGTTCTCCACCAGGTGGATCGAGTAGAACGTGTTGTAGGGGCCGTGCGCGAGCGCCATCAGAAAGCACGCGGTGAACAGCGCGACCACCTCGGGGCGACGCATGGTCTTGCGCAACGGCGCATGCTCCTCGTGATGCGGCGGCGCCTGGTCCACCGGCAACGCCCACGCCGCCGCCGCGCACAGACTGAACAGGAGGAGCAGCACGAGCGGCAGCCATAGCACGCCGGTCGCGTCCAGCAGCTGTCCAATCAGCACGACCGAGATGACGAAGCCGATCGAGCCCCACACCCGGATGCGCCCGTAGTCGCCGAGCCGCCCCTTGAGATGCGCCAGCGTGGTGGCCTCCACCAGCGGAAGCGACGCGCACCAGAAGATGTTGAGCACGAGAATTACCGCAAACAGCCATCCAAAGGTCTTGGCGACCAGCAGCCCGGCGCACGCCACGGCGGCGGCGGCGGTGGTCATGCGCACGAGCGGGCGGCGGCGGCCTTGATGGTCAGCGATCCAGGCCCACGCTGTCGGTGCGAACACGCGTGCGAGCGGCATCAGCGCCAGCAGCATGCCGATCTCGACCGCGCTGAAGCCCAGCTTGCGCAGGTACAGGCTGAAGTAGGGGGCGAAGCCCCCCAGCATCAGGAAATAAACGAAATAGAAGCCGGCGAGGCGAAAGTGCAGCTGTTTCTGATTCATCGCGCGGTGCTGGAAGCGCTAGCCGCGGCTGCCGAGACTCTCGACGCCGGGTGTCCTCGTCACTGAATGACCTCATCCGCGCGCAGCAAAATCGACTGAGGCAGCTTGACGCCGAGCGCGGACGCCGTTCTCAGATTGACCGCCAGCTTGTACCGCGACAGCTGCTCGATCGGCAGATCGGCGGGTTTCGCCCCTTTCAAGAGGCGGTCGATGAAATAGCCAGCGCGGCGGAAGCTTTCCCAGGTGTCAGTCCCGTACGCAAGCAACCACGGGTTTGAAGTCGGCAGATACACCCCGATCATCGGCAGCCCGGACTGCACGGCCAGCGCTGTGAGCTCGTCGCTATGGAAGGCGAAGGTCGGAGACCAGATGAACGAAGCTGCGGAGACCCGTTTCTGCCTCGCGGTCTTGAAAGCCGCCTCCAGTTCTCGCGCTCCGTGGACCTCGATCAGTTCCACCTGCAGGCCCAGAGACTTGCCGGCCGCGCGCACTTCTTCGAGCGCGTGAGTGCCGAATGGCGCCTCCCAGAACACCGCAACTCTGGTCAGGCGCGGCAGCGCTTCCTTCAGGACCTGGAGTCGCTTCGCGTCCAGCCCGGCGAGCAACGCATGGATCCCGGTAAGGTTGCCGTTTGGGCGGCCGAGGCTGTCAACCAGGCCCAGCGCGACAGGGTCGTAGCCAAACCCGGTCATCACGATTGGGATCTTGGCGGTCGCCTTCAGCGCCGCGCGGATGGTGGTTTCGTTCGCACAGACGATCACATCGACGTTCTGACTCACGAGTCCGTCCGCCAGCGCCTGTACGCGATCGACGCGGCCGGCCGCGGTCACGATCTCTACGCGGATGTTCTTGCCATCCTCGTAACCAAACGCGCGCAACCCTTCGCGCAGCTGCTCGTGGGTCGCATCGGTCACTGCGGCGTGCGAGGCAAGCATCGCCACCACCGGGACCTTAGCAGGCTGCTGAGCAGGCGCGCACAACGCGGCGAGCAGTAGGCTGAGAAGTCCAGCAATCCGAGGCGCTCGCCCGGTGATCGCCGCGTCTGGAAGGAGGATGCGGCGCGCCCGCCGGGACAATGTCATGCGGCAGCTTAGGCTTCGTCCGGCAGCGGGTTCTCCACCGGCGCCGGCTGGGGCTGCTGCGTTGAATCGCGCGGCGCCTGCGCGGGGATGCGCGGCGTGTCGACGCGCACGTCGGCATTCTGGGCCCGATGGCGCAGCGCATGGTCCATGAGCACGATCGCGAGCATCGCCTCGGCGATGGGCGTAGCGCGGATTCCCACGCAGGGATCGTGGCGGCCATGCGTCTCGACCAGCACCGGCTGCCCTTGCTTGTCGATCGAGCGGCGCGGCAAGCGGATGCTGGAAGTGGGCTTGATCGCGACGTTGACGACGATGTCCTGGCCGGTCGAGATCCCGCCCAGGATGCCGCCGGCGTTGTTGGACAGGAATCCCTCCGGCGTCATCTCATCGCTGTGCTCACTGCCCTTCTGCGTCACCGACGCGAAGCCCGCACCGATCTCGACCCCCTTCACCGCGTTGATGCTCATCATGGCGTAGGCGATGTCGGCATCGAGCTTCTCGTAGACCGGCTCTCCCCAGCCCGGCGGGACGTTGTGCGCGATCGCGGTGACCTGCGCTCCGGCCGAGTCGCCCGCCTTGCGCAGCGCGTCCACGAAGCTCTCGAGCTGCGGCACACAGCTCTCGTCGGCCGCGAAGAAGGGATTGGCGTCGACCGCATCCCAGGCCTTGAACGGCACCTCGATCGGGCCCAGCCGCGACAGGTAGCCTCGGATGGTCACGCCGAAGTGTTCCTTCAGCCACTTCTTGGCGACCGCGCCGGCCGCGACGCGCACCGCCGTCTCGCGCGCCGACTGGCGTCCGCCGCCACGGTAGTCGCGGATGCCGTACTTGTGCCAATAGGTGTAGTCGGCATGCCCCGGGCGGAAGCTGTCCTTGATGTTGCTGTAGTCTTTGCTGCGCGCGTCGACGTTGCGGATCAGCATGGCGATCGGCGTGCCGGTGGTGAGACCTTCGAACACGCCGGACAGAATCTCCACCGTGTCGGCTTCCTGGCGCTGCGTGACATAACGCGACGTGCCGGGGCGGCGGCGGTCGAGCTCGCGCTGGATGTCCGGCTCGGCGAGCGGCAATCCGGGCGGGCAGCCGTCTACGACGCAGCCGATGGCGGGCCCGTGACTTTCGCCGAAGGAGGTGACGCAGAACAAGCGGCCCAGCGTGCTACCCGACATGGAGCGGATGACCTGAAGATGGTGCGAGCCGTCTCGCGCGGGACTCGCAGCGGAGCAAAAAGTTTAGCACAGGCCTCCCGCGGCCCCGCTTCTCCGGCGCCGGGCCAGCGCTCCGGTTAAGATAGCGCGATGCGCCAGTACCTCGACCTCATGCAGCGCATTCTCGATCACGGCGTGCGCAAGAGCGATCGCACGGGCACCGGCACCCTCAGCATCTTCGGCCCGCAGCTGCGCTTCGACCTGGCACAAGGCTTCCCGCTCCTGACGACCAAGAAGCTGCACCTGAAGTCGATCATCCACGAGCTGCTCTGGTTTCTGCGCGGCGACACCAACACGCGCTACCTGCGCGAGAACGGCGTGACGATCTGGGACGAGTGGGCGGATGAGCGCGGCGACCTCGGCCCGGTCTACGGCTACCAGTGGCGCTCCTGGCCCGCGCCCGACGGCAGCCACATCGACCAGGTGAGCCAGGTGCTGCAGGAGCTCAAGCGCAACCCGGATTCGCGCCGGCTGCTGGTGTCGGCCTGGAATGTCGCGGACATCCCGAGGATGAAGCTCGCGCCGTGCCACGCCCTCTTCCAGTTCTACGTCGCAGCCGGCCGCCTCTCCTGCCAGCTGTATCAGCGCAGCGCGGACCTGTTCCTCGGCGTGCCGTTCAACATCGCCTCTTACGCGCTGCTCACGCTGATGGTGGCGCAGGCATGCGGGCTCGAGCCGGGCGAATTCGTCCACACCTTCGGCGACACGCACCTGTACCTGAATCACCTCGACCAGGCCCGCGAGCAGCTCGAGCGCGAGCCGCGCGGCTTGCCTGTCATGCGGCTGAACCGGCAGGTGCGCGACCTGTTCGCCTTCCGCTACGAAGATTTTGCCCTCGAGGGCTACGACCCGCACCCGGCAATCAAGGCGCCGGTGGCGGTCTGACCCGTGCGCCGGGCCGATCGATGAGCGCCGACCCAGAGCGCACGCGGCCGGCGCGCGTCTCGATGATCGTAGCCATGGCCCGCAACCGCGTCATCGGGCGCGACGGCCGTCTCCCCTGGCGCCTTCCCGCCGACCAGCAACGCTTCAAGGCGCTCACGATGGGGCATCACATCATCATGGGGCGCAAGACCTGGGAGTCGATCGGGCGCGCGCTGCCCGGCCGCACGAGCGTGGTCGTGACGCGCAACAAGGCTTACGCGGCAGCTGGCGCTGCGGTGGTCGGTTCCCTGAACGACGCGCTGACGCTGGCGCGCGGGGATCCCGAGGCCTTCGTGATCGGCGGCGGCGAGCTGTACGGGGAAGCGCTGCCGCTCGCCGAGCGGATCTATCTCACCGAACTGGAGGATGACTATCCAGGCGACACATTCTTTCCACCTCTCGCGCGGGCGGAGTGGCGCGTCGTCCAGCGTGAGGAGCATCCCGCCCAGAGCGGGGAGCCGGCGTGGAACTTCGCCGTGTATGAGCGCGTGCGCCCACGCGCCTGAGCGCGGTCATCCCGGGGCTGCCTCAATGGCAGCACCGGGGATCCAGAACGGTTTCGACTGGATTCCGGGTTCCGCTGCGCGGCCCCGGGATGACGTTTGGGACTAGCCGACGAAGCGCTCGTGCGGCAGCGGGAAGCCGTTGAAGGTGCTGGCGTAGGCCGTAGTGTAGGCGCCGGCGTTGGGCACGTACACGAAGTCGTCCGCCTGCAGGTCCTCTGGCAGCAGCTGATCCCGCATGATGATGTCGACGGAGTCGCAGGTCGGGCCCGCCACGGTCCACGGGATAAGCTTGCCGGCGCGCTCGGTCACGACCTCGTACGGCAGACCTTCGGTGGTCTCGATGATGCCGCCGAACATGCCGGCATCGAGGTAGACCCAGCGCTTGCCGGCGCGAGTGGCCGTTCCTACAACGCGGCACACGAAGTAGCCCGCGTCAGATACGAGGAAGCGGCCGGGCTCGGCCATCACACGCACGCTCTCGGGCAGGCCAGCGAGCTCGCGGTTCACCACTTCGCCGATGACCTCGATCGAAGGGATGGGCTTGGTGTAGCGCACCGGGAATCCTCCGCCGATATTGAGCAGCCTCGGCTTGAGTCCCTTCAGCCTCATCTTGCGGAAGGCGCGCTTGGCGGCGTCGATGCCGCCGCGCCAGTTATCCGGGTTGCGGCACTGGGACCCGACGTGGAACGTCACGCCAGCGAGATCCGCCTTGAGGTCGACCGCCGCCGCGATGATCTCTTCCGCCTCCTTGGGCTGGGCGCCGAACTTGCCGGACAGCGGCCAGTCGCTGCCGACGTTGGGCGCGTCGATGCGCAGATACAGCTTGGCGTCGGGCTTGATCTCGACGATCTTGCGCAGTTCTTCGACGCTGTCCACGACGAACCACTCGACGCCCCGCTGCGCGGCGTAGGTGAGGTACTGCCGCGACTTCATCGGGTTGCTGTAGTAGATCTCCGCGGCCGGGACACCCAGGCTGAGCAGCAGGTCGAGCTCGGCGACAGAGGCGATCTCGAAGCTCACGCCCTCCTCGATCAAGGTCCGCAGCACGGTCGGGTGCGGGTTGGCCTTGACGGCGTAGTGAGGGTGGACGCGCGGCATCGCCGCCTTGAAGCGCCGGGCCTTGGTTCGGATGATGTTGGGATCGACCAGCAGGAAGGGCCTGTCGTAACCGGCGTGTGCGGCGTTCCTGGCTTGGTCGAAGTCGAGGCGGACCTCGGGATGGGTGTCGAGCGGGAGCTCGGGCTCGATCTTCTTGTACAGCGCGCTGCGCACAGACATTTCTTTATTCTCCTGGAGACGCTAGGTGATCGGAATGTGCAGGTTCTTGAGATCCACGCTGGGGAAGTAGTTCCTCTTGCCTGTCATGATGACCTCCTCTTCGAGCTCGGCACGCGAGCCGCTCACAATGTGAAAGAACACGCGCGAATTATAGGACCACTGTCCCCGGAATCAAGAGTTTTGCCGAGCAAATTTCGCGCCGCGCGTTACTGCTGAAACGCGGCGCATGTCTCGAGCTGCCGAAGCGCCGCGCTCACGCCGTGCGCGGCGGCCCGGAAGCGAGTTGGGAGAGAGGTCGAGGCGCGCCAGCGGCGCGAACACGACAGGTGCGCCGCCCGGCGAGGCGGTCAGATCTTGGGCAGCGTGACGCCCGTTTGCCCCTGATACTTCCCGCCGCGGTCCTTGTAGGACACTTCGCACACGTCGTCGGGCGCCGCTTCCAGGAAGATCACCTGCGCCACGCCCTCGTTGGCGTAGATCTTGGCCGGGAGCGGCGTGGTGTTGGAGAACTCGAGCGTCACGTAGCCCTCCCACTCGGGCTCGAGCGGTGTAACGTTTACGATGATGCCGCAATTCCGGACGAATACTCCGGCCTCGAGCGCGAAGTTCCCGGCCTCTGGCACCGTCAGGCAATACACGTCGTGCTCGCCAGGCAGGCTGCGGATCGACAGGATCTTGTGGTTCCGCTGCCCGCTGCGCGACCAGACGCTGTTCATGACCTCTGGGAAGCGCCGGAATACCGAGCGATCGCACTCGAGCAAACGCGCGGCGCCCCGGATCGAGCCCGTGCTATCGAGAGCACGTCGCACCTCCTCGGCGGTGATCTCCTCGCGGAGGTTGATATGGCGGGCGATATCCTGCTGACGCTGACGTCTCTTGCCATCATCCATGGCCCAAGCCTCTGCACTCCTCCGGCTTTGGCGCTCTCGCTCGGCTGGGTCGCTGAACCGCCGCTGCATGGCCTTGCGGTGCTCTTCCCGGGTG
Source organism: Burkholderiales bacterium (assembly GCA_035499005.1). Lineage (GTDB taxonomy): Bacteria > Pseudomonadota > Gammaproteobacteria > Burkholderiales > SHXO01 > SHXO01. The sequence goes on from DATJZQ010000064.1 coordinate 19,588, forward strand.
TGCTCGGATGGATTGCGTCTGGCTTCGATGACTCGATCGCGAATCGCCCGATACTGTTCATCCTGCCAGAAGGCGGCGGCGCGATCGGCTTGCGCACGTGAGAAGCGCGCCGCCCAAGTCGGGTCCTGGGCAAGCCGCGTGAGGGCGGAACGAATCGCCGCACCGTGCTCCCGGGCATCGAAATCCGCGCCGTATGTTTGCGAGTTGTGCAAGCGGATGTGTTCTGCCGCCGGCTTGCGCTCGAGGTTGACAGGCCGGTTGTTGCGACGATCGTGATCGATGTGGTGCCGATGCGTGCCAGGCTCGGCCGGGTAGATCTCGTGCCGCAGGTTCCACTCGTCTGCGAGGCGATGGACCGGGTACAAATGGCCGTTGATCGGTTGATAAACCATCTCGTAGCCGCGTCTGAGACTGCGGTAGAGCGGCATCAGGGAATCGCCTGGGCGTAGCGTGGCAGCGTTCGCCATGGTGCCGTCACGCCTGACGAACATGTGATCCGGCGTGGCCTGCACGGCGAGTCCGTTGTCCAAGACGATCTCTAGCAGGCCGTCACGACCTATGTAGCGCGGGGCATCCAGAAGCGTAACGATCACTCTGCCGGTCGCCCCGATGCTGTAACCCCAGAACAGCTCGCCGCTGTCTGCGCGCCGCGCCATCTCTTCGAGCGTAGGGGCCGTCCCGTCCACCAGCGCCACCCGCGTGTCGCCACTGAAACACCGGGCATACGTCGATTTTCCGAGGCACAGAACCAGGACGTTACGCGGGATGCGGAAGTACTCGACGGTGCGGGCCAGGGCGAAGGAGTTGGGCGGGATGATGCAGTGGGGGCCTTTGACGTCGACGAACGACTTGGGATCGAAGTTCTTCGGGTCGACGATCGTGCTGTTGATGTCGGTGAACAGCTTGAATTCGTCCGAGCAGCGGATGTCGTAGCCATAGCTCGAGGTGCCGTACGACACCACGCGCCGGCCGTCGACTTCTTTGACATTGCCGGGCTCGAACGGCTCGATCATCGCGTGCCGCTCGGCCATGCGCCGGATCCACCGGTCGGACTTGACGCTCATCTCGCCCCCATCTGATCTCTAGCTGTTCTTGATCACGATCTTGGGGAAGGCGGCGCTGAAATCCTTGGCCTTCTCGGCGATCTGCACCGCCACCTTGCGGGCGATCTCGCGATAGGTCTGCGCGACGCGCGAGTCGGGGTCGGACGCGACGGTCGGGCGGCCCGAATCCGCCTGCTCGCGGATGCGGATGTCGAGGGGCAGGGAGCCGAGCAGCGTCACTCCGTACTCGCGCGCCATCTTCTCGCCGCCGCCGGCGCCGAACACGTGCTCCTCGTGGCCGCAGCTGGAGCAGACATGGGTGCTCATGTTCTCGACGATGCCCAGGATCGGCACATTGACCTTCTGGAACATCTTGAGTCCCTTGCGGGCGTCGAGCAGCGCGATGTCCTGCGGTGTAGTCACGATCACTGCGCCGGTGACCGGCACCTTCTGCGCGAGCGTGAGCTGGATGTCGCCGGTGCCGGGCGGCATGTCCACCACTAGGTAGTCGAGGTCCTTCCAGCGCGTGTCGCGCAGCAGCTGCTCCAGCGCCTGGGTCACCATCGGCCCGCGCCAGACCATCGGCTGCTCCATGTCGATCAGAAACCCGATGGACATGGCCTGCACGCCGTGCGCGACCATCGGCTCCAGGCTCTTCCCGTCGGGCGAGGTCGGGCGCTCGCCCTGCAGTCCGAGCATCATGGGCTGCGAGGGCCCGTAGATGTCGGCATCGAGCACACCGGCAGCTGCACCCTCGGCCGCCAGCGCGAGCGCCAGATTCACGGCTACCGTGGACTTGCCGACGCCGCCTTTGGCCGACGCTACCGCGATCACGTTGCGCACGCCGGGCACGAGCTGAACGCCGCCCTGCACCGCGTGCGAGACGATCTTGAAGTCGACGTTGACCTGGATGTTGCCTGCGCCGGGCAGCGCGCTCAGCGCCTCTTCGAGCTGCTTGCGCACGGCGGCGAGCTGCCTCTTGGCCGGGTAGCCCAACACGGCGTCGACGGCGATATTGGCGCCACTCACCTCGACCTTCTTGATCTCCTTGCTCGAGACGTAGTCTTTGCCGGTGGTGGGATCGATGGTCTGCTTGAGCAGTTCCTGGACTTGCGCTTCTGTTATGGCCACGGCTGGAAACCCTTGGAGGAGCTCTGGAGTTTAGCATCGCGCGGTCCCTGCCGGACCGCCACGTTTGTTAGACTCGGGCTTTGCCGTTCGTTTCGAAATGCCGCGCAAGCTTCTCGTCACCTCCGCTCTGCCTTACGCCAACGGCAGCATCCACCTGGGCCACCTGGTCGAGTACATCCAGACCGACATCTGGGTCCGCTACCAGAAGCTGCAGCCGGACACCGAGGTGCACTGCGTGTGCGCCGACGACACGCACGGCACACCCATCATGCTGCGCGCCGATCAGGAGGGCATCGCGCCCGAGGCCTTGATCGAGCGCGTATTCAAGGAGCATACGCGGGACTTCGCCGGCTTCCATATCCGCTTCGACAACTACTACACCACCAACTCGCCCGAAAATCGCGCGTTCTGCGAGGACATCTACGCGCAACTCGCGGCCGCCGATCTGATCGCCCGCCGCTCGGTCGAGCAGTTCTACGACCCGGTCAAGCAGATGTTCCTGCCCGACCGGTTCATCAAGGGCGAATGCCCCAACTGCCACTCGCTGGACCAGTACGGGGACTCGTGCGAGGTGTGCGGGACGACCTATAGCCCCACCGATCTGATCAAGCCGTATTCGGTGGTGTCGGGCGTGACGCCGGTGCGACGCGCCTCGGAGCACTACTTTTTCAAGCTCAGCGACCCGCGCTGCCGCGAGTTCCTCGAGCAGTGGACTCAGGGGCGTCTCACGCCCGATCCGCCACTGCAGCCGGAAGCGGCCAACAAGCTCCAGGAATGGTTCGCCGCCGGCCTGCAGGACTGGGATATCTCGCGCGATCCGCCGTATTTCGGCTTTCCGATCCCAGGGACCGACGGCAAGAAATTCTTCTACGTGTGGCTGGACGCGCCGGTGGGGTATTTCGGGAGCTTCCAGAATTACGCGGAGCGCATGCGGGCCCAGGGCCTCGACATCGATGTCGACGCTTTCCTGCGCCCTGGCCGCGGGACCGAGATGGTCCATTTCATCGGCAAGGACATCCTCTACTTCCACGCCCTGTTCTGGCCGGCGATGCTGCGCTTCGCCGGCTATCGCACGCCGACCAAAGTGTTCGCGCACGGCTTCCTCACGGTGGACGGGCAGAAGATGTCCAAGTCGCGCGGCACCTTCATCACGGCGGAGAGCTACCTCGCGCTGGGGCTCAACCCGGAGTGGCTGCGCTACTACTACGCCGCGAAGCTCGGCCCCAGCCTGGAAGACGTCGATTTGAGCCTCGAGGATTTCGTCGCACGCGTGAACAGCGACCTCGTTGGCAAGTACGTCAATATTGCCAGCCGGACCGCCGCTTTCATCCACAAGCATTTCGACGGTGCGCTCAGCGTGTCGCTGGAAGATGCCACCCTCGACGATATCGCGCAGCATGCCCTGGACAGCGCCTACGACGAGCAGGTGGAAGGGCTGGCGCTGAGTCTCACCGGCGGCCTCGAGCTCCCTCGGCTCCTGGCGGTGATCGCGAACAGCGCCGGCGAAATTGCCGCCCATTACGAGGCAAGGGAATACGGCAAGGCCCTGCGCCGGGTCATGGCGCTGGCGGATCTGTGCAACCGGTACGTCGACCGCCTGGCGCCGTGGGACCTGGCCAAGGATCTCGCGCGCAACAGGACGCGCATTCACATCGGCTGCTCGATCGCGCTGAACGCATTCCGCCTCCTCACCCTGTACCTCAAGCCGGTGCTGCCGCACGTCGCCGCTGAGGCGGAGAGATTCCTCAACGTCGCGCCGCTCACCTGGTCCAACGCGTCGACCATGCTGCCCGCGGAACACCGGATCAATGCGTACCACCACCTGATCACACGTATCGACCCCAAGCAGCTCACAGCGCTGGTCGAGGCCAACAAGGAAACTCTGCAGGCTGCGCCGCAGCCGAACTCACCTCGGCGACACGCTCAACACCAGGAGAACATCGTGACTCAGCAAACCTCCCCCTCACCCCAGCCCTCTCCCGCGGGGGGAGAGGGAGCCAAAGGCGAGCTCGCCACGATCGACGATTTCAACAAGCTCGATCTGCGCGTGGCCCGCATCGTCAGCGCCGAGCACGTCGACGGGGCCGACAAGCTGCTCAGGCTGCAGCTCGATCTGGGCGGCGAGAAGCGCCAGGTATTTGCCGGCATCAAATCGGCCTACGACCCGGCGCAGCTCAACGGCCGTTTGACGGTGGTAGTGGCGAATCTGCAGCCGCGCAAGATGCGCTTCGGCGAGTCACAGGGCATGGTGCTGGCGGCGAGCGGTGAAGGCCCGGGCATCTTTCTTCTGAGCCCGGACGATGGCGCTCAGCCCGGCATGCGGGTGAAGTAAAGCGTGCTGTGAAGGTTACCAGTCACGCGATCGTCCGGGGCCGCGTGCAGGGCGTGGGCTTCCGCGAATATCTGCGCCGGGAGGCGGAGCGCCTGGGCGTGACCGGCTGGGTGCGCAACCGCCGCGACGGCACCGTCGAGGCCATGGTTCACGGCGCGCCGGACGACGTGGCGCAGCTCCTCAACTGGATGCGGCGCGGCCCACCCGCCGCGTGCGTGACGGACGTGCAGGTGAATGAAGCCACGGGCGAGTTCGAAGTTTTCGAGCATCTCCCCACGACCTGACCTGCGCCCTATCCACAGCCCTCCCTTCAGCGCGAATTAAGCGTCACGTCCTGTGTGACGCTTCAATTCGCGCAGTTATTGGCCCAGCTCACCTGGGGCAATAACAACTAATAGAGGACCTGGACGTTCTGCGGCTGCAGCCAGGCCGTAAGCGAGCGCAGCAGGTCGTCGTCCAACTTCACACGCCACTCGTCGCCCAGGTCGATGCGGCACTGCGCGCCGCCGTTGTTGTAGACGATGGACACCGGGCAGGTGCCCTGTCTGTAGGGCGAGAGCAGCTCGCGCAGCCGCGCTCCGCTCGACTCGCCGTTGCACATGAGGCGCACGCCTCGGGCGAAGCGGCCGCGGGCGGCGGCCAGGTCGTACACCTTCTCGGCCGCGATTCGAACGCCGCCGGTGAATTCGTCGCTTTGGGGCCGCCCTTCGACCACCAGCAGTTGATCTTCCTTGAGCAGGCTGCGGCTCGCCTCGAACAACTCGTTGTAGACGGTCACCTCGACGCGCGCCGTCCCGTCGTCGAGCTGCACGATCGCCATACGGCCGCGGCGGCTCTGCTGCAAGCGCAGGGCGTTGACCACGCCGGCCACGATAACGCTCTGAGACTGCGGCATCACGCTCGCGAGCGACGTGCGCGCGAGCGGAGCGACTTCCGCGGCGTAGCTGGAGAACGGGTGCCCGCTCAGGTAGAAGCCAAGCGCCTGCTTTTCCTCCACCAGCCGCTCGCTCTCGCTCCAGGCCGGCCTCTCAAGCAGCTCGAGACGCGCCTCGGCCATGCCGAGGCCGGGCCCGAACAGGCTGCTCTGAGCTGCCGCGCGGCTCGCCTGCTCTGCGCTCTCCATGGCGATGCCGGCGGAAGCGAGCAGCCGGTGCCGGTGCTGGTCGACGCTGTCGAAGGCGCCGGCGCGGATCAGCGACTCGAGCACACGCCGGTTGACGATGCGCTTGTCCACCCGGCGGCAGAACTCGAACAGGTCGCGGTAGGCGCCCCTCTCCTGGCGCGCTCTGAGGATCGCGCTGATCGCGGACTCGCCGGTGCCCTTTATCGCGCCCAATCCATAGCGGATCTCGGTCGCGCTGACCGGCGTGAAACGATAGTCGGACGCGTTGATGTCCGGCGGCAGAACCTTCAGTCCGCACGCGACCGCATCCTCGTACAGCTGATGCACCTTGTCAGTGTCGTCCATGACCGCAGACAGGTTGGCCGCCATGAACGCGGCCGGATAATGCGCCTTCATGTACGCCGTCTGGTAGGCCACCAGCGCATAGGCCGCGGCGTGCGACTTGTTGAAACCGTACCCGGCGAACTTCTCCATCAAGTCGAACAGCTGCGTGGCCTTGTCGCGCGACAACCCCTGCTTCTCGGCTCCGGCCACGAAAACATCCCGCTGCTGCGCCATCTCCTCCGGCTTCTTCTTGCCCATCGCGCGGCGCAGGAGGTCGGCGGCGCCCAGGGTGTAGCCGCCGATCACCTGGGCGATCTGCATGACCTGCTCCTGGTACACCATGATCCCGTAGGTGGGGCTCAGAATGGGCTCCAGGCGCGGATCGAGGAAGGACACGCGCTTGCCGTGCTTGCGCTCGATGAACTCGGGGATGAGCTCCATCGGGCCGGGGCGATACAGCGCGACCAGAGCGATGATGTCTTCGAAGCGGTCAGGCTTCGCCTTCTTCACCAGGTCGCGCATGCCGCGCGACTCAAACTGGAACACGGCGGTGGTGTTGCCGGTGGAGAAGATCCGGTAGGCCTGAGCATCGTCGAGCGGAATCTGCTCCAGCGAGAGGCTGGCGGCCGCTTCGCCCCGCGCCCGGATGAAGCGGACGGTCCAGTCGAGAATGGTCAGCGTAGTGAGCCCCAGGAAGTCGAACTTGACCAGGCCCACCGCCTCCACGTCGTCTTTGTCGAACTGGCTCACTACGTTGTCGGCACCCTCCGCGCTGTACAGCGGGCAGAAGTCGGTCAGCTTGCCCGGCGCGATCAGCACGCCGCCCGCGTGCATGCCCACGTTGCGCGTGAGCCCCTCGAGCCGCTCCGCCAGCTCCAGCAGCTGACGCACCTCTTCCTCCTTCGCCTCGCGCTCAGCGAGCAGCGGCTCCATCTCGCGCGCCATCTTGAGCGTGACGAGCTTGCCGGGCTGAAACGGAATGAGCTTGGCGAGCTGGTCGCAGAAGTTGTATGGCATGTCCAGGACGCGACCGACGTCGCGCACCACCGCCTTTGCGGCCATGGTGCCGAAAGTCGCGATCTGCGAAACGTTCTGCTCGCCGTACTTGAGCCGCACGTATTCGATCACCCGGTCGCGCCCGTCCTGGCAGAAGTCCACGTCGAAGTCAGGCATGGAGATGCGCTCAGGGTTGAGAAAGCGCTCGAACAGCAGGTCATAGCGCAGCGGGTCGAGATCGGTGATGCCAAGGCTGTAGGCCACCAGCGAGCCGGCGCCCGAGCCGCGCCCCGGCCCGACCGGGACGCCGTTGCGTTTTGCCCAGTTGATGAAGTCCGCCACAATGAGAAAGTAGCCGGCAAAACCCATCTCGATGATGGTTTTGAGCTCCAGCTCCAGCCGCTCGCGGTAACGTCCCGCCTGCCCCTCTCGCTGCGCGCCATCCGGATACAGTGCGCCCAGCCGCTGCTCGAGGCCGGCCATCGCTTCGCTGCGCAGGTACTGGTTGAGGCCGATCCGTTCCGGCGTGGGGAACAGCGGCAGCTTGCTCTTGCCCAGCTCCAACTCGAAGCTGCAGCGCCGGGCGATCTCGACGCTGTTGGCGAGCGCGGCGGGAATGTCGCCGAACAACTGCGCCATCTCGTCTTGCGTCTTGAAGTACTGCTCGGGCGTAAACCGCCGCGGCCGACGCTGGTCAGCGAGGATGTAACCCTGGCTGATGCACACCCGCGCCTCGTGCGCCCGAAATTCCTCGGGCGTCAGGAACTGGACCGGATGTGTCGCCACCACGGGCAGGCGCAGCCGCCCCGCCAGGCGCAGCGCGCGCTGTACGTGGCCGTCGTCTTCGGCGTGACCGGCGCGTTGCAGCTCGAGATAGTAGCGTCCCGGGAACAGAGCGGCCCAATCTTGAGCCAGCCGCCGCGCCAGCACCGCGTTGTCAGCCGCCAGCGCATGGCCCACGTCGCCCAGGGACGCGCCGGAAAGTGCGATCAGGCCTTCTGTTCCCAATTCCGCGAACCAACTGGCGGCGACCTCAGCGCGGCCGCGATGCTGATTGCTGCGATAGGCGCGCGAGAGCAGCTCGCACAAGCGTAGATAGCCGGCGCGGTTCTGGCACAGCAGCAGCACCCGGTACGGCTTGTCGCGGTCCTGCTCGTTGGCGATCCAAAGGTCGCAGCCGACGATGGGTTTGATGCCCGACTCGCGCGCCGCCTGATAGAACTTGACCAGGCCGAAGACATTGGCGAGGTCGGTGAGCGCAAGCGCAGGCATGTGGTCCGCCGCCGCACGCTCGACAGCCTGATCCAGACGGACCAGCCCGTCGGAGATCGAGTATTCGCTGTGCAGCCGGAGGTGGATGAATCGCGGAGCCACGTCCGAATTCTACGACGCCCTCGTTTCCGATGCGGTCCCGCCGGCAATGCGCCGTCCCATCGGCCGTTGCCGGCGCTTGCGTTGAAGATGCCCGCGGGGCGCGGGTTTCCGGGCATGCCGGTTCGCGGAAGCTATATGCTAGCCACGCGCCCGCAGCTAAAGTAGCGTCATATGAAGCCGAGCCAGTCGCACATCCTGCAGATCCGGGGGCTGCGCTACCACATGCGCACGTGGGGCGATCCGCGCGACCCGAAGCTCGTGCTGCTGCACGGCTGGATGGACGTCTCGGCCTCCTTCCAGTTTCTGGTCGATGCGCTGCGGCGCGACTGGTACGTCATCGCGCCGGATTGGCGCGGGTTCGGATTGTCGGAATGGGTCGCGGGCGGCTACTGGTTCCCCGACTACATCGGCGATCTCGAAGCGCTGGTGGCGCAGGTTTCCCCGGATGCACCGGTAAGCCTGGTCGGGCACAGCATGGGCGGCAACGTCGCGGGGCTTTACGCGGGGGTGCGTCCCGCCCGCGTCGCGAAGCTCGCTTTGCTGGAGGGCTTTGGCCTCCCCGGCACCACCGCAAGCGGAGCCCCCAAGCGTTACGCCAAGTGGCTCGACGAGTTGGCCGAGCCGCGCTCGTTCAAGCCCTATGCCTCGTTCGAGGAGGTCGAGGATCGCCTGATGCAGAACAACCGCAGACTGTCACGCCAAAGAGCGCACTTTCTGGCGCCGCACTGGGCCAAGCGCCTCGACTCCGGGGAAGTCGTCCTGAACAGCGACCCGGCGCACAAGATGGTGAACCCCGTGCTGTACCGCTTGGAGGAAGCGCTCGCGTGCTGGGAGCAGATCACGGCGCCCGTGCTGTGGGTGTGGGGTGACGGCCACTGGCTGCGGCAGTGGCTGAAGGACAACCAAGCCGACCTCGAGCGGCGACGCGCAGCTTTCCGCAACCTGACCGAGCATACGCTGCCCGACGCCGGACACATGATGCATCACGACCAGCCGGAAGCGCTCGCCGCGGTTCTGGAGGAGTTTCTGGCGGGTTAGACCGTCTGCCGCGTCAGCGCCGGACAAAACCGTCGAGTACCCCGGCCACCAGCTGTTTCGCGAAGCGCGAATCCAGCTTGGCGTGCTGCGCCAGCAGGCGATACCAGAGCGCGCCGAAGAGCAGGTCGACCATCACATCCAGATCCGCGTCGGGCTTGAGCTCCCCCCTCGCGCGGCCGCGCTCGAGGACCTGCTCCAGAGCGGCGCGGCGCTTCGCGATGAGCACCTCGCGCAGGATCTCGAGGAATTCCGGATCGTAGACCGCGTCGGCCATCAGTCCGCGCATGGTCGGACCTGAAATGTCCGTAAGGCGTTTGAATGCTGCGCAGAAGAACCACTCGAGGTCGGCGCGCAAAGCGCCCTTGTCGGGCATCGGCAGCTTGCTGGCTGCGTGGTTGGCGTAGGCTTCGAGCACCAGCTCCGCTTTGCATTTCCACCAGCGGTAGATCGTCTGCTTGCCTACACCCGCGTGCCGCGCCACATTTTCGATGGTCAGGGCGCCGTACCCCTCCTGCTCGAGCATGGCGACAACGGCGTCGAGGATGGCTTCGTGCGAATCGGCGCTGCGTGGGCGCCCGCGCAGGGGGCGCCGGCTTTCCACCACCAGCTGCGCCTCGGAATTCGACTTGGGCATGTTCGGGACCAGTTGTCGTCGGGAGTCTCGGGCCCCGGAACGGGAGAGCCGTATGTTACCGCCTGCAGGCTGCCCGCTCAACGTAAACCGCTTTGCTCACTTCGCCTTCGTCAGCGCCTGGTCGATGTCCCACAGGATGTCGTCGAGATCCTCGATACCGATCGACAGCCGGATCATGTCGGGCGTCACACCGGCTTTGATCTGCTCCGCTTCGGACAGCTGGCGGTGCGTGGTCGACGCCGGGTGGATGACCAGCGTCTTGGCGTCTCCTACATTCGCCAGGTGGCTCAGAAACTGCACGCCCTCGATAAATCTCACGCCGGCCTGCTGCCCGCCTTTGATGCCGAAGGTCATGATGGCGCCTGCGCCTTTGGGCATGTACTTGCGGGCAAGCTCGTAGTATCGGCTCGATGGCAGGCTCGGGTAATTGACCCAGCTCACCTGCGGATGCCGCTCGAGAAACTGGGCCACGGCGAGCGCATTGGCGACGTGGCGGTCCATTCGCACGTGCAGCGTCTCGAGCCCCTGCAGCAGCAGCCATGCGTTCATCGGCGCCATGGCCGGCCCGAGCGTGCGCATCGTTTCCATGCGCGCCTTCATGACGTACCCGAAGTCTCCGAAAGTTTCGTGGAAGATGACGCCGTGGTAGCCGCGCGAGGGCGTCGTCATCCCCGGAAACTTGCCGTTGCCCCAGGGGAACTTGCCCGATTCGACCAGCACGCCGCCCATGGTCGTCCCGTGGCCGCCGATGTACTTCGTGGCCGAGTGCACGACGATGTCGGCACCGAATTCGATCGGACGGCAAAGATACGGGGTCGCGAACGTGTTGTCGATCACCAGCGGGATCCCGGCGTCCTTGGCAATCGCAGCCACCGCTTCGATGTCGAGCACGTTGATGCGCGGATTGCCCGCGGTTTCCGCGTAGAGGACTTTGGTCTTCGGCGTGATCGCGCGCTGGAAGTTGAGCGGGTCGTCTGGATCGACGAATCTGGTCTCGATGCCGAACTGCCGGAACATGACGTCGAACTGAGAATAAGTCCCACCGTACAGCGTGCTGGCCGACACGATCTCATCGCCGTTTTGCACCAGCGTGAGCAAGGCGCACATCTGCGCCGCCTGACCCGAGGCCGCCGCAAGCGCCGCGCGGCCGCCCTCGAGCGCTGCTACGCGCTCCTCGAATACGGACACCGTCGGGTTCGAGATGCGCGAGTAGACGTTGCCGAATGTCTGAAGGTTGAACAGGCTCGCGGCGTGATCGGCCGAGTCGAACACGTAGGAGGTGGTCTGGTAGATGGGTACCGCCCGCGCGCCGGTAGCCGGGTCCGGGATGGCGCCGGCATGCAGGCACAAGGTGCCGAATCCGAATTTGCGATCAGCCATAAGGGACGTGAAGAGGTGAAGAGGTGAAAAAGTGAAAAGGTGAAGGGTGAAAGGTGAGCGATCACGAGGGAACCGCCTTCACGTTTTCACCTGTTCACTTCTTCACCTCAATAGGGCAGATAGTTCGGCCGCTTGGCCGAGATCACGCGCGTGTTGACGCCGCACCAGTTGAGGCCGCCGAACAGCCGGCCATGCTCGATCTTCATGCAGCGATCCATGACGACTTCGAGGCCGGCGGCTCTCGCTTTCTCCGCGGCAGCGTGGTTGATCACGCCGAGCTGCATCCACAACACCTTGGCGCCGATCGCGATCGCGTCGTCCGCGAGCGCAGGAATCTCCTCGCTGCGGCGAAAGCAATCGACCACGTCGACCTTGAACGGAATGGCGCGCAGGTTGGGATAGCACTTCTCGTTCAAAACCTCTGCGTACTGAGGATTCACAGGGACGATGCGGTAACCATGCGCCTGCAGATATTTGGCGGCGAAGTAGCTGGGCCGCCACCAGTTGGCGGAAAGCCCCACCACCGCGATGGTCTTGGTCTGCTTGAGAATGCGGCGCAGTGTGTTGATGTCTTCTTCCATTTGATTGCTATTCTTGCCAGAGGCGCCGAAGTTTAGCATCAAACACGAGGCGCTCCGGCGTGCGCGGAGCGGGGCCTGCTGCCCCTAACCAAAGTCATATGCCGGACGGGCAATGTCCGCCGGCCAGGCCTCGGACTACCGTGCGCTCAGGCAGGCGCGCGGTTTGCCCTGCCGGGGAGCAGAACATGGAAAGCAGGCGGACAGTCTGGAAGATCACCGGTGTCCTGGCGGCCGCTGGGCTGCTGAACCTCCTGGCCGGGCCGGTCGCAGCCGAAGGAATGAGCTCGAGAAGCGAAGACTCGTTCGCCGCGGCGGCCGTCAGCGCGTCCCGATCGGATCTCGAAACGGCTCAGACCTCGGACGATACCGGATCAAGCGGTGCGGATGCCCCTCTCGACGGCAGCGCCGGTAGCCTCCCGCCGTTCGCAGATATTCCGCTGGCGGCCTTGTTCCTGGTGGGGATCTGCGTTCTCGGCGCGGGTCTGGGACCGCACGCGAAGCGCAGCCGCCGCGGTACTGAGCAGGACACCGCGCTGCCCGAGTCTCACGTCGGGGGCGAAGGCCGCGCTCCGAATTGACGCCTGCGGCGACGTCCGATTGAAGCAGGTAGATCTTCCTGGACCCCGGCTTGCGCCGGGGTGACGCCTGCGGCGTCACTTTAACAGCGGGTCGATGACCTCCTGCAGCTGCGCGTAGCTCACGCGCCCGCGCTTCATCCACGCCACCTTGCCGCTCTTGTCAACGATATAGAGCGTGGGTGTGCCGATGATGTCTCCGAAGTTGTCGTCGGTATGATCATCCCAGCGCCAGGCGATCGGGAAGGTGAAACCGCGCTCCTTGGAAACCTGCCTGAGCAGCTTCTCGTCATCGTCGATGCTGACGGCGATCAGCTCGAAGCCCTTGTCCTTGTAGGCATCGTAGAGTTTCTGCCACTGCGGCATCTCCGCCTTGCAGGTCGGGCACCAGGTGGCCCAGAAGTTGACCATCACCACCTTGCCCTTCAGTTGATCCATCGAAACCGGCTTGCCGGTCAGCAGCACGGTCTTGAGTTTGGCCGCATCGCCCACGTCCGCTCGCGCCGTGGACACGAAAGCCGCCAGGAACGCGAAAAAAGCGGCTCGCGCCAATTGCCGCAGAATTGCAGGTTGACCCACGATCGCCTCTCGACAGGTTCAGTTCAATATAGCCTTTAGTGTACCCGCAAGCGTCAAGGGTTCACATCGGCCGCAGTTCCCGATCTTGGCAAGAGGGCGCTGCGTCGGTATGGGTCCAGCCAGGCGGTGTTTTATCCGCTGGAGCGATCGAGCAGGCTCGCAAGCTCGGCATCGCGTTGTGCTTTGGGCAAGGCCGCGAGCCGCTTCACTTCGGCATAGAAGCGCTGCAGATCACCATCGCTTTCGCGCAGAATGCGCTGGAAAGCGGGGACGAGCTGGGTGTAGATGGTGACCGAGGCAAGCTGCGCGTTGTTCAGCGGCTGCTCGAACCAGTGATCGTAGCCGGCGAACCCATCCCAGCTCTGCTTCAAGCGGCCGTACTCCTCGCGCATCTGTGTGAGGACCTCCTCCTTCCGCGCGCGCATCCGCTGTGCGTCGAGCGGCTCGGCGTACAGCTGGGCCAGCCGATCGCGGTAAGCCGCCACGAGCTCGGCGAACGCCTGGCGGCGCGCCTGCTCCCGCTCGAACGCGCGGCGCTGCGCCTCGCTGCCGTGCGCAGCGAGCCAGCGATCTACACCCTCCCGCTCGACCGTGACCGCGAACGACTCGTTGAAGGTGCTGTCTCCCTGGACGTATACGAGCTGGTGCGCGAGCTCATGGAACATGAGCTCGGCGATGTCGGCGTCCGGATACTGAACGAAGGTGCTCAATACTGGATCGTCCAGCCACCCGAGAGTTGAATAGGCCGGCACGCCGCCGACGAACACGTCGTACCGCTGCGCGCGCAACTCCGAGGCAAACTGCTCTGCGCCGGCCTTGCTGAAATAGCCCCGGTACCCGACGCACCCCGCGAAGAGGAAACACCACTCCTTGGGCTTCACGGAAAATTCGGGAGCGGCAAAAACGTTCCAGACAACGTAGGGCCGCCCGATGTCGGCATAGCTGCGGTAGCTCCCGTTGTCCGGCAGGTGCAGCTCGCGGCTCGCGAAATCGCGCATCTCGACAACCCCCTCGAGCTTGGCTTTGAGCTCGGCGCTGGTGGCTGGATCGGCCGTGACCTTCGCGATCGGCTGCGCCTTGCGCGTGAGCTCCATTTGGCCGCTGACGGCCTGAAAGTAGTAACCAATGCTGGAACAGCCAGCAGCGGGCACAAACGCCAGCACCAGCGCGCAAACGAGCAATCCGTTAGCCGCGCGTGAAATGACCCAGCTCCAGGAAGCTTCGGATCTCGTGTGCCACTCGTCCGGACAGCATCATGCCCGAGTGGCTGAGCGGCAGGCACAGGTGATCCCGGAGCCCCGGCATGCGCGTTTCGTCCACGCAGACCGCGCCGTCGTTGGGCACGGGCAGCTCGATGAACAGGCTGCCGAGGCCAAAGCGCACGGTGCCCGCGATCATGCCCACCTCTGATCGGGCCGCGACGGCGGCGCCGCGGTCCGCGCTCCAATCGAGCAGCGCGGTCCCGATTAAGGTTCGCGCATGCCCGTGCTTCGCGATGCGCTGAGCGGCGCGCGAGCCCGTGACCGGCGTGCCGAGCAACACCACACGCCCGGCAGGCGCTCGAGGATGCGCTGCGAGCATATTCAGTACCGCGAGGCCGCCCAGGCTATGACCGACGAAGTCCACCCGTGCCGCGCCCAGCAGCGAGACGAAACGTGCCAGGCGCGATGCAATCTCGTCCAGCGTGAGCCGCGTCGATGGATAGGAGAAGGCCGCCACCCGGTAGCCAAATCGCGCCAGCCGCAACCGCAGCAGCGCGAAGACCGCGCCCGTCATCCACAGTCCATGCACGACTACTACCGTTCGGCACGCCGAGCGCTCCGCATCACTGATGTTTTTCTGCATTCCCTCGCCGATTATAGACTGCGCGTGCGTTAGCGCCCGCGCGCAGGCAGCATCGACTCGGGCGACTTGGCTTGCCGGTCGGTTAAGCCGGAGATACCATGCGCCCACGAGCCAGGTCGCCGAGAACGGAGGATCAATTGGACGCAGTCACCAAAGAAAAGCTGATCGAGGATCTGAAAGTCGTCGCGCAGGACGTCGAGGAGCTGCTCAAGGCGACTGCCAGCCAGACCAGCGAAAGGATCGCGGCAGCGCGCGAGCGCGCCGAGGAGTCGTTGCGCAGCGCGCGCATGCGCTGGGCGGACGCGAGCGATGAGGCTGCGGCCAAGGCGCGTGCCGCGGCCGGCGCGGCTGAGGACTATGTCCGCGACAATCCGTGGCAGGCCATCGGCATCGCGGCCGGTGTTGGACTGCTGATCGGGCTTCTCATCGGCCGGCGCTGATGGCCGAGTCAAAGGCGCCCGGCGAGGCTCGTCTCGGGCTGGTCGATTCCGTGAAGGCGCTGCTGTCGACCCTGGTTGCGATCGCGCATAACCGGCTGGAGTTGTTGTCTACCGAGCTGCACGAGGAGGTCGAACGTGTGGCGCTGCTGGTTCTGTGGGGTGCAGTCGCGCTGTTCTTTGCGTTTCTCGCGGTGGTCTTCATCGCGGTGCTGATCCTGGTCGCGTTCTGGGAAAGCCGGGTGCTCACCGCATCGCTGCTGGCCGTTGCCTTCCTCGCGCTTGCGCTTGTTGCAGGTCTCGTCGCGCGGCATCAGATTGCGGCCAAGCCGCGTCCGTTCGACGCCAGTCTGAACGAGCTCGCAAAGGATCGCGAGCAGCTCACGCCGCGGCCGTGATCACGCGCCCTAGACAGCTCGCTGCCCGACGCGCTGCGCTGGTCGCGCAAGCCGCATCGCTGCGCACCCGCGCGGCCGACGCGAGCGCCGAGATCCAGCGCACGCTGGGCTGGGCCGAACGCGGCGTGGCGCTGGTTCGAGGCGCAACGCGCAGACCCGTTGTGGTCGGCCTGGCGGCAGCCGCGCTTGCAGTGCTGATCGCAAAGCCCCGGCAGGCCGCCACCTGGTTGAGCTATGGCCTGACGGCCTATAGCGTGCTGCGCCGGATTCGGCGCGCGCTCGCTACGTCCGCAGAGGACTGACCAGCGGTCTTCCACAAAGGCATAGCCTGCCGACCGCGCCAAAAAAGAGGCGGCCGCTTCGCGGCCGCCTCTGGGTCCGAACGGAACGGATCGGCCTAGTTGCTCTTGCTGCCTTCGATGCCAGCCGTGGCCTTATCCGCAGGCGTAGTGGCGCGCTGCATGTTGGTACGAGCGGCAACGTCCGCGTCGTAGGTCACCCCGACCTCGTTGTGGGTCGCTTCACCGCGCTGCATGTTGGTGCGCTCTGCGACGTCCTTGTCGTAGGCGATGCCGACCTTGGTGCGCGACGAGTTCAGATAGGTCACGCGGTCCGTGCCCTGCAGGCCGCCCGCGTTGCCATACCACTTGTCTACCGTGCTCAGGTCACCCGAAGTGACCACGTCCGCCGCGTAGGCGTTCGCGGCGATCGCAGTGACGGCAGCGATAGCGGAAAGAAGAAGCTTTGTCCTCATGTTCGTCTCCATGACAGTTTGCCGTTGCGTTGATCCTCATGCCCGCAGGCCAGGGACCCCATTGCTCGACCGGCTGGTCGCCTGCCAGGGCCGACGCACCGATACGATTGGCGCAGTGTAGGCGCGCAACGTTGCGCGCTCTTGAACGTGATTGCCATTCTTTTGTACGTTCTTGTTATGGAGAAATTCCTACATAGAAAATTCATGCGGATTTCGCATGACAGAAATGCCGAATCCGGCATCATGGCAGTGTGTCGCCGTCGAGAAACAACGCCGCTGTGAACTGGATCACACCGGCAAAAAAATGCCCCGCGTCAGCGGGGCGAAACCTCACTCAGGGAGGAGACCCTGTAAGGGGAGATCTACTTGTTGGTCACGCCGGCTTCCTGGATCGGCGTCGATTTCTGGCCGCGCGGCAGGTTGGTGCGCTCGGCAACGTCCTTGTCGTAAGCGATCCCGGCGGTCGTGCTCGGCGCCTCGTGACGTGGCATGTTGGTGCGCTCCGCAACGTCCTTGTCATACGCGATGCCGACCTCCTTGCCTTCCGAAGTGGATTTGCCCAGCACCATCACGCGGTCGGTGCCCTGCAGCCCGCCGGCGTTGCCATACCACTGGCTCATCTGTTCGACATTGCCACTCTTGAGGATATCGCTGCCGGCAACGGCTGAACCGACCGAGAGCGCGCCGAGCACGGCGGCCACAGCTACCTGAACCTTCAGATTCGACTTCATCGTCATGACGATCTCCTGCTGACTGATTTTGGGCGACTTCACCCTACCCGCGGACCTCCTTTCAGAGGGTCCGCCCTCGCACCGTTTCGGCTGGCTCTCCGCCGTCGCTTCGCGAGTCCCGCTGCGGAAATTTCGCTGCCGGCGAAACTCCATCCGCGGAGCCGGTTGAGAGCCCGCAACATTTAAAGGCGGTGCTGCGGTGCGTGGCGCGATTCTGCGCGAGGCGCATGGTGCGTTCCATTGCACTTTCGGCATAGTCCGCGGGTAATAGACTTGCTCGCCGAGCGAGCGCGGCAGCACAGGCATGAAACCTGCACGCGGCTCACTTCAACCCATGCGTAGTCTCGAGCAATACCGCGATCTGGTTGCCCAGGCGGAGTTGACCGCTGCCGCCCATCCGCTCCGGTACAGGTTGCAGCTAGGCCTGTTTGCCGCGCTGGGCATCGGCTACGTCGGACTGCTGGCGTCCCTCGCCGCGGCGTCCGCGCTGTTCGTGATCGGCCTGATCGTGGTGTCCAAGAGTATCCTGCTGGTCAAGGTCGCGCTGCTGCCGCTCGGCCTCGCTTACGTCGTGGGTCGCACGCTTTGGTTTCGGCTGCCCGCGCCGCAAGGTCGGCGAATGAGCCCGGACGAGGTCCCCGCGCTGTTCCGCGAAATCGAGCACGTGCGCCGCAGCGTACGTGCCAAGCCCGTGCAAGAAGTGCTGCTCACGCCCAGCTTCAACGCCGCCGTCGTGCAAACCCCTCGCCTCGGCATGCTGGGCTGGCCCAAGCGCTATCTGGTCATCGGGCTGCCGCTGCTCGCCAGTCTGCCGCCGTATCAGTTCCGCGCCGTGCTGGCGCACGAGTTTGCGCACCTCGCCCGCAACCACGCCAGCTTCGGCAACTGGATCTATCGCATCCGGGAAACCTGGTACCGGATCCTGGATGCGCTCGAGCCTCGGCACGGCACGCTCTGCGCCTGGTTGACGGGCTTCTTCCGCTGGTACGCGCCGTACTTCAACGCTTACAGCTTCGCCTTGGCCCGGGCCAACGAGTACGAGGCCGACCGCGAAAGCGCAAGGGTGACCAGCCAGGAAGATGCCGCCGATGCCCTTGTCGCCGTCTATGCCAAGAGCGAGTACATCGAATCGCGCTTTTGGAGCGAGTTCTACGGCCGTGCCGAAGGTCAGCCGGAGCCTCCGCCCGAGGCATTCTCGGAATATGTCGCCGCGCTGCGCAGCGTGCCGATGGATCAGGCGCACGCGGCGCTCGCCGGCGCGCTGACGCGCGAAACCGGGCTGAGCGACACTCATCCGTCGCTGAAAGACAGACTCGCGGCGTTGCGCTCGAAACCGAGCGTCCCGCCAAGCTTCCAGCTATCGGCCGCGCACACCCTCCTGCGCAACAAACGCCAGCCCTTGATGCAGGAATTCGATCAGCTCTGGCGCGAGTCCCTCGCTGGACCTTGGCATGAACGGCACCACTATCTCGTGCAAGCCCGCTCCAAGCTCGGGCGTTACGAGTCCGCGCAGGCAGAGCGGGAGTTGAGTGAAGAGGAGCACTGGGACTACGCCTGCTCGGTCGAGGTGTTGCAGGGCGGCCGAGCGGCTCTGCCGCTGCTCGACGCGCTGCTCGCACGCGCGCCAGCGCACGCCCCCGCCTACTATGCGCGCGGGCGCATCCTCCTCGACGAGGACGAAGAGCGCGGCGTCGCCGATCTCGAGACTGCGATGCAGCTCGACGAGTCGGTGCGCGAGCCCGGTTCCAAGCTGCTGTATACGTACTTCTACTCGCGCAACCAGCTTTCACGCTGCGACCGATACCGCAGCATGCTGTCTCAGGCCGCGCACGAGCGCCGCGCGGCGTCTGCCGAGCGCAGCCTGCTGAGGCGTGGCGACCTGCTGCTCCCGCATGGACTGCCGCCCGCGGAGCTGTTGGCGTGGCGGGCCGTTCTGTCGAGCGAAAACGGGCTGAAGCGCGCCTGGCTGGCGCGCAAACAGGTGCGGCACCTGCAGGCCGTACCCGCCTATGTCCTGGTGATCGAATTCCGCGCCCTCAAGTGGGTGGGCGCAACCACTCTGCAGCGCATGGCGCAGTCGCTGCCGGATAGCGTGAGCTGCCTCGTGCTCAACAAGGCCGCCAGGCGGCGCGCCTGGCGCCAGGTCGCGAGGGTCGACGGCTCGCTGATTTTCGCGTCCGGCGCAGGGCGCTGACATCGCCCCTCGCGCCTTGCGTCACCGCCGCAGCGGCCGAAAAAACGCCCTCACCTCGCGCGCCAGCGCCTCCGGCTGCTCGAGCGCGGCGAAGTGCCCACCTCTGTCCATCTTGGTCCAGCGCTGGATGTTGTAGACCTTCTCCGCCACGGACCGCGGCGGGTGGAGCATCTCGTGCGGGAACTCGGCATAGCCGGTGGGAGCGCGGATGTACGCGCCTTCGGGGATCGGCCACGGGTTGCGCAGGCGCGCGTAGTAGGGCCAGAACGATGAGCCGATCGCCCCGGTAAGCCAGTACAGCATGATGTTGGTGAGCAGCTCGTCCTTGTTGAAGATGCTCTCCGGGTCGCCACCGCAGTCGCTCCAGGAGCGAAACTTCTCCATGATCCAGGCGGCCAGCCCAACGGGAGAATCGCTCAACCCGAACGCCAGGGTCTGTGGCTTGGTCCCCTGTATCCACTGGTAGCCGGTCTCCTCCTTGATCCAATGTTGCAGCTGCTCGAGGAATGCTTTCTCTTCCGCCGTCGGGTTCGCCAGCATGGCGGGATCACGCCGCACCGCGAGCATGTTGAGATGAATGCCGTACAGCCGCTCGGCGTACATCAATCCCAGGCGCGATGTCACGAAGGCTCCCCAATCGCCGCCTTGCGCGGCAAAGCGCGGATACCCGAGCACGCCGGTCATCAGCTCGGCAAACGCATCAGCAATCTGCTCTACGCTGAAGCGCGGCTGGCCGGGTCGGAACGAGAAGCCGTACCCGGGCAGCGACGGCGCCACCACGGTGAAGGCGTCAGCCGCGTCGGCGCCGAAGCGCGCGGGGTCGGTGAGCATCGGAATGATCTTGTGGAACTCGAACACCGATCCGGGCCAGCCGTGCGAAAGAAGAAGCGGAATGGGCCTGGGGCCCTTGCCGGGCTGGTGGATGAAGTGGACGTCGATGCCGGCGAGCGCCACGGTGAACTGACTAAAGGCATTGAGCCTGGCCTCCTGCGCGCGCCAGTCGAAACGCTCGCGCCAGTAGTCCACCAGCTGCTTCATGTAGGCCACGCTCGTCCCGGTGCTCCAAGGGCCCAACGGCGGTTCGTCCGGCCAACGCACGCGGGCGAGGCGTGCGCGCAGATCGGCGAGCGCATCGTCGGGGATACGGATCTCAAAAGGCTTGGGGATGATCTCTGCGTTCGTCATCGCCTTGTCCCTCGCTGTGGCATCTCATTCTTCCAGGCGGACAATGTTGGCGCAATCAGACAAGCGATTGGCGCAGAGCGTCCTTCGCCCGTCGCATGCTCCTCGGTATGGTTCAGCCTCGCACAACCGAGGAGGACAAGGATGTTTTGGCTCACCTTGCTGCTGGTGTGGGCCGTTGCGTCGATCGTGGTGGCCGTCGTCTGGGGAAGAGTTGTGTATCTGAGCGAGGATTGCGGCGACGAGTGCCCCGATGCGGCTTCGACGTCCACGTCGGATTCGCGGACAAAAATTTCCGCCCAGGATGATCCGAGGCGCAGCTCGCAGCGCTAACCCCTGCGCAAAACCGGCAGCACTGAGCGCGTCAGGCCGCCCGCAGCTTTCCCGCCGCGCGGTCCCAGCGCCAGAGCTTCGCCCCGTTCTGCAGGTGCGTGCCTCCCACCCAGCGATCGATGCCGTTGGCATCGACTGCGTCCAGCTTGCCGGCGAGTACTTCCCGGCCGGCAGGTGTAAGCCGAAAGCGCTGAGCTCCGAAAGACGCAGCCGCCGGGACCTCGGGCGGGAACCGCGGGCGGGCACCGCTCGCCAGCTCGAGCAAAGGTCTCGGGCCGCTCGCGAGGCGCGCGAGCACGCGCCAGAAAGGCCAATCACCCATGAACGGCCGCTCCTCGCGCGTGTGCACGGCGACGAAAATCTCGGCTGGCGCGCGGGCGCCTTCCGCGACTGCCTCCAGCGCCGCGTGCTCGGTGCGGGACAAGCCGTCGATGGTCGACGGCAGCTCCTCCAGCAGACGCCGGAGCGCCAACGCCAGGACCGGCAGGGCAGGCATGCGCTGCTGCCGCAGCGCATCCAGCGCAAGCGGGTCCGCCGCGCAGAACGCGTCCCACGCGCGGGCCGCGAGCGCCAATAGAGCGTCCCCGACCGGCGCTCTCGCTTCGAACAGCGCCTTGATCGCTTCCGGCTTCAATTGCGCCACGCCGCGGAAGTTGCCTTCGGCATCCTTGTCCACGCAGATCAGAGACAGGCGCACTGGCTTCCCTTTCTGCTTTTTGTACCAGGCCAGCACCTGACACAGCTGGAGCTGGTCATAGAGGTCGGACTCGAACCACAGGACGACCTCATCCTCGTTGATCGAAGCCTCGAGCGCGGCGTCGCGCGCGAGAAACTGCCGGCTCAATTCGGCCGGCTTGCCCCAACCGCACGAAGCGATGAACTCCGAGCGCAGACGCGAGAGGTTCGGCAGATTCATGCCCGCCGGCACCGGCCCCTCGTGCAGCACGTCGCGCCAGGGCAGATACGAGCCCGGCAGCTCGGCTGCTCGCAGCACGCCGACCGCGTGGTCCCCATTGGTGAGGTGGAGCATCGATGCAGCCCTATCGCAATCCAAGCCGGCGATGCTCGCGTGGGCAGCTCATGTCTCGCTGTCTTGCGGATCTGTCTTGATCGGTTTGATCTTGCGGCGCTCCTCGATGCGCGCGCCCAGATTCTTGGCGATCTCCCTGGATCTCTCCAGCTCGCTCGGCGTCAGCACAGAAGCAAGCGCTCGCAACTCCTCGGCGTTGGCCACCGCTTCGTCCTTGTCCTCTGCCGTGAAGTAGCCATCGGCCACGGCGAGCCAGGCATGCGCTTCCGCCTGGTCGGCCGGGAAGCCTCTTCCCTCCGCCAGCATTCTGCCCAGATTATGCATCGCGCTGGCGATGCCCTTGTCGGCGGCCCGCGTGTACCAGTCATAGGCAGCCTTGTAGCTGCGCTCGACCCCACGGCCATTTTCGTAGAGGGCGGCCAGGTTGAACATCCCGAGGCCGTCGCCCGCATCGGCCGCGCGCTTGTACCAGGTCAATGCGTCCGCGTAGCTCCGCTCGACGCCCAGCCCGTTTTCGTACAGGTCACCTACGCTGTTCATGGCCCAGCCGCTGCCCTGCTCCGCCGCCATCTGCCACCACTTGCGCGCTTCCTGATAGTCCTGGGAAACGCCATGGCCGTTGGCGTACAGCAGCCCGATGTTGTTCATGGCCACGGGATAGCCACGCCGTGCAGCCTCCTTCCACCAGCGCAGCGCCTCCGCAAAGTTCGGCGCAGGCACACCGATACCGCGCGCCCACAGCAGGCCGATATTATTCATGGCGCGCACGTCGCCCTGCTCGACCATCGGGATGAGCTTCTCCGGGTTGATGGACTCGGCGCCGGGGTCGATATCGGTGAACGTCTCCTCGGGCTGCGGGGCCGCCAGGGCCAGGCTCGACGCGAGCAACGCAGCGAAAGGCAAAAGCCTAGTGCTCAATTCGTATCTCCCGTTCGGCCGCGCGGCCGTGAGCGGAGCGCCGATGAATGCTTGCGATGGAAGATGGTGACATCAAAACTAGACCGCCCGCGCTGTTGCGAGTTCAGCCGCGAAGAAAGGGACGCAGGTCGGCGAGCAGCTCCGCCGCCGCTTCCTCGGGGATGAAGTGGCCGCAGGCGAGCGGGTGACCGCGCACGTCTAGCGCTTTGTCGCGCCAGCTGCCCAGGACATCGAACAGGGTGTGCATCTTGCCGTGCTCGCCCCAGATCACCAGGACCGGGCAGTGCACCTTCATCGCAAGGTCGCGCTCATCGTCCTCGATATCGCGCGTGGCGGCGGCGCGATAGTCCTCGAGCCCGGCGCGGATGGTCCCCGGAATCGTGAAGGCCCGAACATACTCCTGCACCATCGCTTCCTCGATCGCCCCGGCGCGGAAAGTCCATCCGCGCAGCATATAGCGCAGGAAGGCCTCCGGAGCACCGCCGATCATGAGCTCCGGCAGGTCCGGCACCTGAAAGTAGAACCAGTGCCAATACGCAGCCGCCAGATCCTTCCCGGTGTTGCGGAACACCGTGTGGGTCGGGACGATGTCGAGCACGCACAGCTTCGTCACCGAATCGGGATAGTCCAGCGCGAGGCGATGGGCTACCCTCGCGCCGCGGTCATGGCCGACGACGGCATAGCGCTTGTGACCGAGCACCTCCATCAGCTGATGGATGTCGCGCGCCATGGTGCGCTTGTCGTAGCCGTCGCGCGGCTTTTCCGTGTCGCCGTAGCCGCGCAGATCGGGGCACACAACCTGAAACTCGGTGAGGAGCGAGGGCGCGACCTTGCGCCACATCTGCCCGGTCTGGGGATAGCCGTGCAGCAACACCAGCGGCACGCCCTTTCCGCCGAGCCACGCGTTAACGCGGATGCCGTTGGCGCGGATCACCCGCTGCTCCATGCCGCTCATGAAGTGAGGCGCTGTCACCTCTTCACCATTTTCAAGTATTCGGCCAGCCTCTCCACCCCTTCATGCAGCACCTCGAGCGGCTTGGGGTAGGAGAAGCGCACGTGGTGACGCGGCTCGTTGCGGCCAAAGTCGAGCCCGGGCGTGATCGCAACGCCGGCCTTCTCGAGCACGTCCCAGCAGAAGGCGTAACTGTCGTCGGTGAAGCGAGCGCAATTCGCGTAGACATAGAACGCACCCTGCGGCATCACCGGGATCTCGAATCCAAGCGCCTTGAGGGCTGGTACGAGGAAATCGCGCTGCTTTCTGTAGAGCTCGCGGCGCTCCTCGAGCAGCGCGACAGTGTCCGGCTCGAAAGCGGCGAGGGCGGCACGCTGCGCGATGTCGGGCGGCGAAATGAATAGATTACCAGCCAGCTTGTCCACGTCGGTGATGAAGGCGTCGGGAGCGATGAGCCAGCCGAGACGGAATCCGGTCATGCCGAAGTATTTGGAGAAGCTGTTGATGACGAACACGTCATCGCCGAGGCTCAGGGCCGTGAGCGCTGCGGCGCCATAGGTGAGCCCATGGTAGATCTCGTCCGAGATCAGGATGCCGCCACGTTGGCGGACGACCTCGTGGATGCCACGCAGCGCCTGCGGCGAGATCATCGTGCCGGTCGGGTTGGACGGCGAGCACACGAGGGCCGCCCTGGTACGCGGCGTCCAATGCCGTTCGACCAGCTGCGCGGTCAGTTGATACGCGGTACCCGGACCCACCGCGACGCCCACGGGGTTGCCATCCAAGGCACGGACGAAGTGCCGGTTGCACGGATAGCCGGGATCCGCCAGCAGCACCTCGTCGCCCGGGTTGAGCAGCACGCCCATCGTCAGGAGCAGCGCACCCGAAGAGCCGGTAGTGACGGCAACGCGCGAGGCCGGCACGGCAACGCCATAGCGCGCCTGATACCAACCCGAAATCGCCTCGCGCAGGGGCGTGATGCCGAGCGCCGGGGTGTAGTGCACGTGCCCCCCCTCGAGCACACGCACAGCAGCGTCGCGGACCAGAGGCGCCACAGGAAAATCCGGCTCTCCCACCACCATGCTGACGATGCTGCGCCCCGTGGCTTCGAGTGCCTTGGCCCGCGCGATGATCTGCATCACGTGGAACGGCTCGATGTCAGCCATGCGTGCCGCAGCGCGCTGCGCTGCGCCGCTGGGGAGGCGCTCGGCCAGGTTCATCTGTTCAGTCGGATCGCGGAAGGACTCATTTAGATTAAGGCTAGGCCAACGCGGGGTAAACATCAAGGCGGCTGGCGGCCCATCGGTGAAGCCGCTACCATCGTGACCATGAAAATCGCAATCGTGGGCGCCGGCGGTGTCGGCGGATATTTCGGAGCCAAGCTCGCCGCCAGCGGCGAGGAGGTGCATTTCATTGCTCGCGGGGCGCACCTCGAGGCAATCCAGAGGAACGGACTGCAAATCTACAGCGCCAACGGCGACGTCCTGGTGAAGCCGGCGCACGCTACAAACGCTCCCGCGGATGTCGGTTATGCGGACCTGGTGGTGATCGCGGTCAAGCTGTGGTCAACCGACGCAGCCCTGCGTGACGCCGAGCCGATGGTCGGACCCAGCACAGCGGTTGTTTCGTTCCAGAACGGCGTTGTCGCGGTGGATGCGGTTGCCAAGCTCTTCGGCGAGCGGCGGGCCCTGGGTGGAGTCGCCCAGATCGCGGCGCTCATCGAGCGGCCTGGGGTGATCCGCCACAACGGGACGATGGCGGTCCTGATCGTCGGCGAGCGGGATGGGACACCCTCACCACGCGTGCAGAAATTCGTGGATGCATGCGTCAAGGCCCGCATCGAGGCGCGCCTCAGCCCGGACATCCAGAAAAGCATCTGGGAGAAGTACGTCGGGCTGGTCGCGCTGAGCGGCATGACCTCGCTCACGCGTCTGCCCATGGGACCGGTACGCGAAGACCCGGATACGCGCGCACTCGCGCGCCAGCTGATGTCCGAAGTCGCAGCGGTTGGCACAGCCAAGGGCGTGCGCCTCGACAGCGAGCTCGTAGATCGAGTGCTGCGTCACGTGGACGGTCTGCCGCGCACGATGGTGTCCTCGATGCTGGGAGATCTGGAGCGCGGAAATCGTCTGGAGCTGCCGTGGCTGTCGGGCGGCGTCGTGCAGATGGGCACGGAACTGGGCGTTCCGACCCCGGCGAACAGCTTCGTCTATGCAGCGCTCAAGCACTACGTGAACGGGCGCCCCGCCGACGCGCGCACACCTCGAGCTTGAACTGCGGTACCTCATTCACCACGAAGGACACGAAGGGACTCGAAGGGACACCAAGAAATGGAGAGACGACTTGGTGTCCAAATTGACTCTATGTGGGCCAGCGAACCCATTGAGGGAACGCTTCGCACTTACTTCGTGTTCCTTCGTGTCCTTCGTGGTAGATGCGTTTTGGGTTTTGTCTCTTGCCTGGGAGGAGAGCAGTGGCTAGCAACCTGAAAATCAAGAATGTCCGCGCCCGCCCTGTGATGGTGCCGTTCAAGCGCCCACCGGTCAGCGCCAGCGGCGCCCTGCCAACGGCCGCCCTGATCCTCATTGATCTCGAAACCGATGGCGGCATCACCGGACGATCTTACGTCTTCGGCTACGCACCCTGGACCGTGAAACCGATCATGGGCTGCCTGGACGCGCTGTCGGAGATGATCAGAGGCGATGCTCTGGCGCCGTTCGACATCGAAGCCAAGCTGCGCCTGCGCCTCAGGCTGCTCGACACGCCTGGTCTGGTGGGCATCGCGCTCGCCGGCATCGACATGTGCGCATGGGATGCTCTGGCACAGGCCCACGGCGTCCCACTGGTGAAACTGCTGGGTGGCCAGGTAAGGCCGGTTCGCGCCTACAACAGCTGTGGACTCTGGATCCAGCCGGTGGAGAAGTTGGCGGACGAGGCGGCGCAGCTTGCCGCTGAAGGCGGCTTCTCGGCCGTGAAGCTGCGTATCGGCCGCGACGATCCAGCGCAGGACCTGGCCGCTGCCCGGAACGTGAAAAAGAGGGTCGGCGACAAGATCAGCGTGATGTCCGACTTCAATCAGCGCCTAACCGTCAACGACGCGATTCTGCGCGGCCGCATGCTGGACGACGAAGGATTGTATTGGATCGAGGAGCCGGTTCGGCACGACGACTACGCCGGTTACGCGCGCATCTGCGCAGAGCTGCGCACGCCGATCCAGACCGGAGAGAACCTGGTGGACACTTTCGAGCTGGCTGACGCGATCGCGCTCAAATCTCTCGACTACGTGATGCCCGATGTGCAACGGATCGGCGGCGTCACCGGCTGGTTGCGCGCAGCGGCGCTCGCCCAGGCTCACGACATCGAAATGTCGAGCCATCTGTTCCCCGAGTACAGCTGCCACCTGCTCGCGGTCACCCCGACCTGCCACTGGCTGGAATACGTGGACTGGGCCGCGCCGGTGCTGGCCGAGCCGGTGCAGGTCAGGGATGGCAGCGTGCTCATCCCAGACCGGCCCGGCTCGGGGATCACCTGGAACGAGGACGCGGTGCGGCACTATGCGGCGTGAGGCCTCAGTGCGGCTTCGGGTTATCGCACGCAGACAGCTACGGCACCCAGCCGTTACACGGCCCCTCGATCGGTAATCGATCTGTAAGCCCCTAACGACTAAGCTTGCAGCGGGCGCGCAAGAGTGCCTCGCTTGCACGCCTGCGAAGCATTGGATTCCCCGAAATGCGGCTGCGTTCGGGGAGACTCGAGGTAAATTCTGCAGCGCGAGTGGGCGTTGGTCTGCCGACTCTCGTCGTTGGTGTCATACTCGCCGCGCGCAACATCATCGGCGCTTTGTTCGCTGCGAATATGATCACAGGCCTCCAAGCACTCGGCCGTCTTCAAGCGGGAAACCGCCGATTCATCGAGAACGCAACGACGGCAACGGGACCTATGAGCGAGGCCCAGCGACTAGCGCTCCTCGACCGGCAGGAGCCCTTTGCCATCGTCCTCGGCTGCTCGGATTCCCGCGTTCCGGCTGAGCTGATATTCGACCAGGGTTTCGGTGATCTGTTCGTCATCCGCGTGGCCGGCAACATCGTCGCCCCCTCACAGGTGGGCAGCGTCGAATTTGCAGCGGCGAGGTTTGGCACGCGGCTGGTCGTCGTCATGGGGCACTCCCAGTGTGGAGTCGTCATCGCGACGCTCGAGGAGTTGATGGGCAAGACCACCAATCAAACGCACAACCTCCGCTCCATCGTCGAGCGTGTCCGTCCGTCCGTGGAGACCGTGCTCTCGCTCAGTCGAAGCCGGGACCCGGAGGCGGTGATCCGGGACGCGGTGAGGGCCAATGTTCGAGCATCGACGAATCACTTGCGCCACGGCTCTGCACTGCTGGAATGGATGATCGAGAATGACGGCCTGATCGTGGTCGGAGCCGAGTATTCCCTGGAGACGGGAAGAGTCGATTTCTTCGACGGGGCTCCCGATCCGGGCTGACCAACAAAGGAGCTCGCCATGGAGCCGCGTACTTCTCAAATCGCCGTGCGCGCAGTCGATGTCCCGCCGCGGGCCAGAGCTACCAGCTATCCCGAGCCGTTCGCCTCACGGGTAGCGGGCCGGGAGAAGCGCGTGCTCGGCGATCTGTTCGGCGTTACCAACTTCGGAGTCAATCTCACGCGGCTCAAACCCGGTGCGGCGTCATCGATCCGGCATGCTCACTCGAAACAGGACGAGTTCGTCTACATCCTGGAGGGGCATCCCGTTCTGATCACGAACGCGGGTGAAATTCAGCTCGAGGCCGGAATGTGCGCCGGGTTCCGCGCCGGCACGGGTGATGCGCACCATATGGTCAACCGCGGTCCGGCAGACGTCGTGTATCTGGAGATAGGAGACCGCACCGCAGGTGACGAGTCGATTTACCCGGACGACGATCTGCGTGTGACGCGTACGGCTGACGGCAAGTGGTCGTACACGCGGAAGGACGGGAGCGCATACTGAGCGCCAGTGCGAGTGTGGCAAGGCAATAGATCACCTCTGAAATGGGAAGCGATATGAACCGGATGGTAAACGTGGGCGTGGCGGCAAGGATCGGAACCTACAGCGACGCCGTGGAGACCGCGCCCGGGAAGCGGGTCCTGTACACCTCCGGCACGCCCGGCCTCAGCGCGGAGACAGGGCAGCTTCCCGAGGGCTTCGCCGAGCAGGCCGACCTGGCGTGGAGAAACATCAAGTCGATTCTGGCCGAGGCCGGGATGGGGGTCGAAGACATCGTCAAGCTGACTCAATACCTGATTCGCCGCGACGATCTCGCGGCGTACCGCGACATCCGCTCGCGCCATCTCGGCGCCTGCCGGCCGGCCTCGATGCTCAGCTTTGTCCCGGGGCTGGTCTGGCCGAACATGCTCATCGAGCTGGAAGTCGTGGCGGCGAAGTAATTTTTCCTCGCTCCACCCTCCTCTCCCCCCGGATCCAGTCCGGGGCAGGCTCTCTCCCGCAGGCAGAGAGGGGATTTGTCCACGCGGCTGCCCCGATCTGAGAGAATAGGACGCATCGGGCCGCCCGGCCTCGATCAAAAGCCCTGGGAAGAGAGGAAAGCAATGGCTTTAGCTGCCGCAAGCACGCAGTCGGCGATCGACGATCTGCGCGCTGTGCTTGGTGACCGCGTTTCGACCAGCACAGGGGTACGCGATCATCACGCCAAGGACGAGTCCTGGCATCACCCGCACCGGCCTGACGCGGTGGTGTTCCCCGACACCACGGAAGAGGTGTCGGAGATCGTGCAGATCTGCGCGCGGCACCGCACGCCGGTGATCGCCTACGGCACCGGCACCTCATTGGAAGGCAACGTGATCCCGCATCAGGGCGGGGTGGTCATCGACCTGATGAACATGAACCAGGTGCTGAGCGTCAATGCGGAGGACCTCGACGCCACCGTGCAGGCGCGCGTGACGCGTAAACAGCTCAACGATTACGTGCGCGATCAGGGCCTGTTCTTCCCGATCGATCCGGGCGCCGATGCTTCGCTCGGCGGCATGGCGGCCACGCGCGCCTCCGGCACCAATGCCGTCCGCTACGGCACCATGCGCGAGAACGTCCTGGGGCTGACGGTGGTGCTGGCCGACGGGCGCATCATCCGCACCTCGCGCCGGGCGCGCAAATCCGCGGCCGGCTACGACCTCACCCGCCTCTTCGTCGGCAGCGAGGGCACGCTCGGCATTATCACGGAGGTCACGCTGCGCTTGTACGGGATTCCCGAGGCGATGGCGGCGGCGGTGTGCTCGTTCGAGACCCTGGAAGGGGCGGTCAACACCGTGATCCAGACTATCCAGCTCGGCATTCCAGTGGCGCGCATCGAACTGCTGGACGAGGTCCAGATGGACTCCGTGAACCGGTTCTCCAAGTTGAACTATCCGGTCAAGGACACGTTGTTCATCGAATTCCACGGCACGCAAGCCGGCGTCCAGGAGCAGGCCGAGCTGGTGCAGTCCATCGCCGGCGAGCACGGCGGCGGCGAGTTCAAGTGGGCCACGCGTCAGGAGGAGCGCTCCCACCTGTGGCAGGCGCGCCACGACGTCACCTATGCCAACAAAGCGTTGCGCCCGGGCTGCGAGATCTGGGCCACCGACGTGTGCGTGCCGATCTCGCGCCTCGCCGAATGCATTCTCGAGACGAAGAAAGATCTCAAGCAGAGCTTCCTCACTGCGCCGCTTGTGGGACATGTCGGCGACGGCAACTTCCACCTGGGGTTCCTCATCGACCGCAACAACCCCGCCGAGCTGGCCGAAGCTGAGCGCTTGAACGAGCGGCTGGTGATGCGCGCGCTCGCGATGGATGGCACGTGCACGGGCGAGCACGGAGTGGGCCTCGGCAAGCAGAAATTTCTCATCGCGGAGCACGGCGAAGCGGTGAGCGTGATGCGCAAGGTAAAACAGGCGCTCGACCCGCTGAACATTCTCAACCCCGGGAAGATCTTTCCGTTCTAGGTTTCCCGCTCCGCCACCCTCGTGCTCCCTCACCCCAACCCCTCTCCCGGACGGAGAGGGGCTCGCATTTTCCTCGCCCTCCGGGAGAGGATGGCGCGCAGCGCCAGGTGAGGGAAGGTCGAGAAGCAGCTGCGCTTATATCGACTCGAGGAATTTGAGCAACGCCTCGCGGTCGGCTTTCGGCATGTTGCGGAAGATCTCGCGCGCGGGCTCCGCCTCGCCGCCATGCCACAGGATGGCTTCCGTAGCGTTGCGTGCGCGGCCGTCATGCAACAGCACGGCGCTGCCGTTCACCGCCTGAGACAGGCCAAGGCCCCACAAGGCCGGCGTGCGCCAATCGCGCGGACCGGCGCGGAAATCCGGGCGGCCGTCGGCGAGCGCCTCGCCCATATCGTGGAGCAGCAAATCGGTGTACGCGTGGAAGGTCTGGTTCGCCAACTGCGGCAGCGGTGTGAATTGAGCGGCCGTCTTCATCTCGGGCACATGGCAGAGCGCGCACTGCGCCTCCGAGAACAGACGCTCGCCACGCTGCACCTGCGGATCGTGCATATTGCGACGCGCCGGTACGGCCAGCCCGCGCAGCCAGAACTCCAGCGCGTCGAGCTCGTGGTTGACCATTTCCGGAACGTTGCCCGGCAGCTCCTGGCGGCACAGCTCCTGCACCGGCGGACAATTCTGGTCCGGGAACAGATTCGAGCTCACGCCCATGTCCCCGATCGCAGCGGCCGCGGACTGCTGCTTGAGGCTGTGCTGGTTCGCCTTCCAGCCGTAGCGTCCGATCGCGACGCGCTGATTGATGGCATCCCACACGTAGTTCGCGTGCCCGTTGATGCCCTGCTCCATCTGCCGCCGCGCCAGCGCGAGAAGGGCGTCCTCGGGCACGGCGTCGAGGAGGCCGAGCCCGACCAGAGGCTGCGCGATGCGCAGCGAGAACATGACGTCGGAGCCGAGCGGGCCGAAGTTCAGCGCTTCGATCCGCAGCCGCGGCTCGCGCAGCACCACGCGCTCGCCATCGGCGAAGGCAACCGGCTGTTCCTCCCAGTCGACGTAAAGCTCGGCCTCGGCTGGAATCGGCTCGCGCGAATAGTAGAAATCGACGCTCTGCCCCTGCAACGCGCGATTCTGCAGCTGGTCGCCGTAGTTCGGGTGCGGCTTCGGGCCGCCGTGCTCGTCCTCGCCGGGAATCGACAGGCGCACGAGAACGGACAGCAATTGCTCGTCGCGCCGCTCGGGAAGTTTGCCGCGCCCGTCTCTGACATGACACTCCGAGCACTGGGTCGCGTTGAAGGTCGGCCCCAGTCCCCAGTCCCCGTTGAGCGAGACGACCGCCGCCCATTTGCGGTTGAACACATTGCGCCCGACCATGAATGCCTGGCGCTGTTTCGGCGTAAGCACAGGCGCGGGCTCGCTGAAGGCCGTGTGGTCGAAGCGGCTGATGGTGAAAGCGCCGGCGGACAGGGCTGCGTCCGTTTGAGCGTTTCCATCGGCCAGCGCAGCCAACGCGAGCGCGGCGAGTGCGGTACTGGTCGAGAAGGCTAGTACGATCGGCTTATACATTCTTGAGTCGCATACCCCTCACCACAACCGCTGGTAGCGGGAGAAGGGTTCTGGCTGCGAGTGTAACCCAAGCTTAGGGAAGCTCTGTGCTTCCTTGCGGCAGCATTGTCCAGCAGGCGGCCTTGGACTAGGATGCGCACAGCGGTCGATCCAGTGAAGGGAGGCAGCGATGGCGGAACAGAAGAATCCCTATGCCGCACCCTCCGCGCCGGTTGCGGACTTTCATCCTCCTCAGGACAGGGGAACGTTCGTCAAAGAGGGCGTGGTGGTCCCGGCGCGCCGCGGCTGGGACTGGTGGCGCCGCGGCTTTGCCATCTTCCGCGCCGCTCCCTGGATGTGGGCGCTGATCGTCTTGGTCCTGGCGGGCGTGTTCCTCCTCGTCGTAGCGGTCGCAGGCGCGCTTAGCGCGGCGATCGTGCGCTCACCCGCGGGTATCTTCCTGCTCGTCTTGCTGGCAGTCATCGTGATGAACATCGTGTACCCGATCATCTCGGGCGGCCTGATGCTCGCCGCGCGCGCAGCCGATGAAGGTGACAAGCCCACCGTCGGGCATGTCTTCGCGGGGTTCAGCCAGGCCGGCGGCACGCTGGCGGCGGTCGGCGTCCTGCTCCTGGTGGGCTATATCGTGATCGCCGCGATTCAATTCATGCTGTTCGGCATGGGATTCTCGAAGGGGATGGCTGGAAACCCCGCCACGATGATGCAGCAGAGCGTACTGGCATCCTTGGTTTCTCTCGCCCTCAGCGTTCCTCTGGCGATGGCATTCTGGTTCGCATCGTCACTGGTCGTGTTCAACGGCCTGTCCGCGATCGAGGCGATACGCTCGAGCTTCCTCGGCTGCCTGAAGAATGTCGTGCCGTTCCTGATCTACGGCCTCGTGGGGCTCGCCTTGGGCATCGTGCTCGCCCTCGTGCTCGGAGCTCTCATCTTTGCGACGCGCGGCGTGGCCGCCATTTTGATGTTCGTGCTCGCGTTCGCGATCCTGCCCATCATCCTCGGGACGATCTACGCCGGGTACCGCGATATCTACACCACGCAGCGGAGCTAACTTTGCTGGCACGGGGCGCCGAAGCGCACCCGCCGCTATGCTCGACACCGCGCGCGAGATTCCAACCCCCGAAGGCATCGAGCTGAGCCTGCGCCTCGCAGGCCCGGTAGCGCGGGCGCTTGCCTGGATGATCGACCTCGTAGTGCGCTTGACAGCATTCGGGATTCTCAGCATTCCCGTGAGCCTTCTGGGCGGCATCGGCGCCGGCATCTCGTTCATCCTCTGGTTCGGGCTCGAATGGTTCTATCCGACCTTGTTCGAGGTGTACGGCGGGGGCGCGACACCCGGGAAGCGCGCGCTAGGCCTCATCGTGCTGCATCGCGACGGTACGCCGGTGGGGTTGCCCGCGTCGCTCACGCGGAACCTCCTGCGCGCAGTCGACTTCTTACCCCTGCTGTACGGTTTTGGACTGTTGAGCGTCGTGCTGAGCCGCGACTTCCAGCGTTTGGGCGACATTGCGGGCGGCACGTTGGTGGTATATCGCGAAGCGAGTACTCAACACGGTGCGATTCCTGCCGCGCCACCGCTGCCGCCAGCGATGCTGCTCAGCCCTTTGGAGCAGCGCACGCTGCTCGATCTCGCCGCGCGCAGCCAAATGCTCACGTCCGAGCGTGCTCAAGAGCTCGCGGCGCTGGCGCCGCGCCTGAGCGGCGCCACGGGTGACACCGCCGCGCTCGCTCGGGTCTTGTCGATCGCAAACTATCTCATCGGACGCCGCGCTTAGACTCATGAAGCAACAGGCCTTCGAGGCGCACTACGAAGTGCGCTGGATCGAGTTTGCCGACTGGCTCAAGCACTCGGGCGAGAAGCGTACGAAAGGCGGCGGCAAGTCTGCTCTCGAAGCGATGGACGTGCCCGCGCGCTACCGCGAGCTCTGCCAGCATCTTGCCCTGGCGCGCGATCGCCAATACAGCGCCGATCTGATCGAGCGCCTCAGCGGTCTGGCGCTGGCCGGCCACCAGGCGCTGTACGGCGCACACACGCGCGGGCTCGAGCGCGTATGGCAGTTTCTGCGCACCGGGTTCCCCCGCGCCGTGCGGCGCGAGGTGCGCTTCGTGGCGCTGGCGGCGCTTCTGTTTTTCGGACCGCTGCTCACTTTGACCTTCGCCGTGCCGCGCCACCCCGAGTTTGCCTACGTTGTGGTGCCGGCCAGAATGCTCGACTCGGTGCAGGAGATGTACGGCGAGGCCACCAAGGCGCTGGGCCGCAAGCGCGAGGCCGACACCGACGTCGCCATGTTCGGCTTCTACATCTTCAACAACGTGCGGATCGGCTTCCAGACGTTCGCGGGCGGCCTCGCGTTCGGCCTGGGCGCGATCTTCTACCTGCTGTACAACGGCGTCTTCATCGGCGCCATCACCGGCCACATCATCCACTCGGGCCTCGCAGTCAATTTCTTCTCTTTCACATCGGGGCACAGCGCCTTCGAGCTCGGCGCCATCTGCCTGTCGGGTGCGGCGGGCCTGAAGCTTGGATTCGCGCTGCTCGCCCCAGGTCGGCTACGCCGTGCCGCGGCGCTCCGCGCTGCCGCGGCTCAGGCCGTCCCGCTGGTCGTGGGGCTGGCGGGAATGCTGTTGATCGCCGCCGGAATCGAGGCGTTCTGGTCGCCGCGCACGTTTCTGCCGCCGGTGGCCAAGTACGCTGTGGGTGCAATGCTGTGGCTGCTTCTGCTGCTGTATTTCGCCTTCGCGGGGCGCGAACGTGCGAATTGACCAGCTGTCGGTCGTGTTGCGCCAGCGTAACCCGTGGGAAGCGATCGATCTCGGGTTCGCCATGACGCGCGAGTGGTGGCGCGAGATCTACGTCTCGTGGCTCGTAGCGTTTGTGCCGCTGTCGGTCGCGGCCTGCCTCCTGCTGCCGCCGCCGTGGGCTCTCTTGCCCGTCTGGTGGCTCAAGCCCGCGCTCGATCGCATCGTGCTGCACGTGGTATCGAGCGCAGTGTTCGGGTCGCCGCCCCAGCTGCGAGAGACAGTGCGCTCGTTCTTCACGTACGGACGCAACGGGTTTCTGCTGTGGCTGTTGCCGCCGCTTCGCTTCTCTCCCTACCGCTCTTTCACGCTGCCGGTTCGGCAACTGGAGAACGCACGCGGACGCACCGCGCGCCAGCGGGCGCAGCAGCTGCGCAAGCGCGGGGCAAGCCAGGCCCTGTGGCTTACGCTCGTGTGCCTCGCTTTCGAGCTGCTCGTGTTCCTCTCGCTGGCGGGTCTCTACGACCTGCTGGTCCCGGCAACGACGCGCGAGACGTTCGATGCATTCGAGCTGTTCAATGGCACGCCGAGCCGCTCGCATGCGTATGTGCTGCTCGCGCTCTACATGTGCGGCATGGCGCTGATCGAGCCGCTGTACGTGGCCGGCGGTTTCGCGCTGTACTTGAACCGGCGCACGGCCCTGGAAGGCTGGGACCTTGAAGTGCAGCTGCGCCGCATCGCACAGCACGGGCCTCGGGTGCCAGAGCAGGAGTCGTCCGCGGCGGCATCGACTGTCGTGGTGGTGTTGCTGGCAGCGGGGGTGGCGCTGGCCGCGCTGCTCGCGCCGCCCGGCTTCGCCTGGGCGCAGGAGCCCACCAGCTCGAGCACGCCCGCTCCACCCGAGGCCAGGGCGTCGCGCCCGGTGCCGCTCACGCCGAGCGAGGCCAAGCAGCAGATCCGCGAAGTGCTCCGAAAGCCGGAGTTCGAGCAGTTCGAAGAGCAGATCACGATCGAGCCGCTGGCCAAGCCCGAAAAACCGCAGGAGCGCGCGCGCGAAACCGGCATCACCGCCTTCATTGAGTTCCTCGCCAGCGCGCTGCGCGGCCTGGTCTGGATCGTTCTCGGCGCGATCGTCCTTTTTGGACTGTACTGGGTGCTGCGCCGGCTGGAGTGGATTCGTCCGGCGCAGGGCGCCGCATGGAGACCGCCCGCCACGCTGTTCGGGTTGGATGTGCGCCCCGAGAGCCTGCCACCGGATGTCGCGGCGGCTGCGGCGCAACTCGCGCGCTCCGGCAATACGGTGGCTGCGCTGTCGTTGCTCTATCGCGGGACGCTCGCGGCGCTGCTTCACCGCGACCGGATCGAGCTTGCGAGCGGTGATACGGAACTCGACTGCCTGACCAAGACGCGCGAGCGGATCGCGGCGCAGACGCACGCCTACCTCGCGCGCCTGCTCACGGCGTGGCAGGCGGCGGCTTATGCGCAGCGCATACCGCCGCTGCCCGAGGTGGAGCAGCTCGCCTCCGATTGGCCGGGACTTTTCGGGGCGCAGCCCGCGTGAGCCGGCGCGCACTGTATCTCGCCATCGTGGGGCTGGGTCTGTGCCTCGGCGCCTACCTGTTCACACAGCATTACGGTTTTTTTCAGCGGCGCGTATGGGTTGGGCTGAGCGGGGAAGCGGCGGCGAACCGGCTGCTCGCGGCGCGCATGTTGCTCACCCGCATGGGCGGCCGCGTCCAGGAAAGCGGCGACCTCACCCAGTTGGACCGGTTTCCGGTCGGCGCGACGATTTTCCTCGCGGCGGACCGGGAAGATCTCGATTCGAACACGGTGAAGCGGCTGCTCGCCTGGGTGCAGGACGGCGGGCATCTGGTTGTCGCAGCGGAGCACCCGTTCCTGCACGATCCGCTGATGGACGCGCTCGGGGTCTCGGTGCAGGAGGACGATGCGCGCCGGTCGACCTGGAGGGCAGACGATGTCCAGCTCGCCAACGGCGCCAGGCTGCGCATCGATCTCTTGCCTTCTCCCGCGCTCTACGACGACGCCGACAGCGCGAGCTGGTCGTACAAATCCTATGGCGCGCTGCGCATGCTGCAAATCCCACGGGAGGATGGATTGGTGACTGTGATGTCCACGTTCCGGCCGTTCGACAACTACTCGATCGGGCGATTGGATCATGCCGAGCTGCTGTGGCGCCTGGCGAGCGACAACGGACAGCCGGTGGACGTATGGCTCGTGCGTCATGTCGACGTGCAGTCGCTGCCCGCGTGGCTGGCGCGCCATGCGTTGCCTGCCCTGATTGCGCTCGGCGTATTCCTGGTCTTGATGCTGTGGCGGTTGAGTCCGCGCTTCGGGCCGCTGGTCCCCAGCCCGGCGCCCGACCGCCGCAGCCTGGTCGAGCATCTGTCGGCGACGGGTCGCTTCTATTCGAGGCAGACGCGGCTGGCTGATGTCCTGCGGATCGTGCGCCAGGACGGCCTCGATCTGCTGGCCGCGCGCGCACCGGAGACGAGACAACAGGACGGCGCGGCACGGTTGAGGACGGCCGCGCGCTTGACCGGCCAGAACCCGCGCGAGCTGCTCCACGCGTTCTCCGCCGACGCGGCGACGCCGCATGAGTTCACCCTTGCCATGCGCGTGCTCGCTTCATTCCGCCAGCTCGCGCTGTCGGGTAAGGCGACGCGGCGGCGGGGCCGCCGATCCGGGGGATCGGCTCGCAGCGACCGTCGCAGAGACCATAAGAGGCGGGCACAATGGCTCGAAGCGTTGCGTGGACAACGCGAACCCAGTGCTCAGAAACTTCCCAGGAACTCAGTATGAGCGAGCACCCTGCATCCGAGTTCGGACGCCAAGCCCTGGCCACGGTCGGCGCGATCCGCGCGGAGGTCGCCAAAGCGTTGATCGGCCAGCATGCAATCATCGATGAGGTGCTGATCGCGCTGCTGGCCGGCGGGCATGTTCTCATCGAGGGCGTACCGGGGCTCGGCAAGACGCTCCTCGTGCGCGCTCTGGCGAAGACCTTCGAGGGGCGCTTTGCGCGCATCCAGTTCACGCCCGATCTGATGCCGGCGGACGTCACGGGGCACACGCTGTACGACCAGGCGACGCGCCAATTCACGACGCGCAAAGGCCCGGTATTCACCAATCTGCTGCTGGCCGACGAAATCAATCGCGCACCGGCCAAGACCCAGGCCGCGCTGCTGGAAGTGATGCAGGAGGGTCAAGTCACGATCGAGGGCACCGCCCATCCGCTCGACCCGCCGTTCATGGTGCTCGCCACACAAAACCCGATCGAGCAGGAAGGAACGTACGCGCTGCCGGAGGCTCAGCTCGACCGCTTCCTGCTCAAGATCCGCATCGACTATCCAGCGCTCGAGGACGAGCACGCCCTGGTGCGCCAAGTCACGACCAATCAGGTGGGGGACCGGCTCAACGTGGACAACGTGAGCGCGTTGCTCGAGCCGTCCGCGGTGCTGGCGCTGCAACGCTACCTCGCTGGCCTGACTGTCGATCCGCGCGTGTCGGACTATGCAGTCCGTATCGCGCGCGCTACGCGCACCTGGCCCGGCATCGCCGCCGGCGCGAGCCCTCGCGGCGGCATTTCCCTGGTGCGGGCGGCACGTGGTCAGGCCGTCATCAGCGGGCGCGACTTCGTCACACCCGATGATGTGAAGGCGGTCGCGCTTCCGGCACTCCGCCATCGCGTGACGCTCGCGCCGGAAGTGGAGATCGAGGGACAAGGGGCGGACGCCGTGCTCGAAGCTCTCCTGCAGCGGGTGGAGGCGCCAAGGAGCTAACCCCGTCCTCTCCCTCCCCCCAAGGGGCAGAGGGTTGGGGCGGGGCATCACGAGCCAATTGCCACGATGCTGACTCCCTCGGCTCTCCTGGTGCGACTGGCGCTCGCGTGGCTCGTCGCCGCCATCGCCGCGTCCATCTGGAAACAGCTTGCGGACGCGTGGATCATCGCAGGCGCGGCGCTCGGGGTGCTGGCGTTGGCGGACCTGTTTCTCGCGGCACGCCGCACCCGGCTTCAGGTGCGGCGCCAGTTGCCGGCTTCGGCTCCGCTCTACGTCTGGATCGAAGTCCGATTGCATCTTTCCAATCCAGACCGCATGCGCCTCATCTGCGAAGCGTTCGACCATTACCCGCCGGAATGCTTGAGCGAAGGCCTGCCGCGCAGGCTCGCGATTCCCGCCGGTGGCTGGGCCGAGTTCGGCTATCGCCTGCGGCCGACTACCCGCGGCGACCTGCATTTCGGCCCCCTTGGCCTGCGCATCAATTCTCCGCTCTCACTGTGGCAGCGCCGCCTGCGCATCAGCGAGCCGTCGAAGCTGCGCGTGTATCCCAACTTCGCAGCGCTCACGCGCTACGCTCTGCTGGCCACGGATCACCGCTTGTCGCAGATGGGCATCCTGCAGCGCCGCCGCCGCGGCGAAGGGCTCGATTTCGACCAGCTGCGCGAATACCGCGAGGGCGACAGCCAGCGCAAGATCGACTGGAAGGCGAGCGAGCGTCTGGGCAAGTTGATTTCACGCGACTACCAGGACGAGCGCGACCAGCAGGTCGTGTTCCTGATCGACTGCGGCCGGCGCATGCGCGCCAAGGACGACGATTGCTCTCACTTCGACCACGCGCTGGACGCCACTTTGCTCCTGGCCTACGTGAGCCTGCGGCAAGGCGACGCGGTCGGGTTGATGACCATGAGCGGTCAACACCTGTGGCTGGCGCCACGCAAGTCCCACGCGACCGTCAATGTCATCCTGAATCAGGTGTACGGGCTGCAGCCGAGCCTCTCCACCAGCGACTATCACCAGGCTGCTGTGGAGCTGGCGAAGCGGCTCAAGAAGCGCGCGCTGGTGGTTCTGATCTCGAACCTGCGCGACGAAAACGACGATACGCTGCTGCCGGCGCTGAGCCTGCTGCGGAAGCGCCACCTCGTGCTGTTCGCGAGCCTGCGCGAGCGAGCCCTTGACGACACGATACTCACCCCGGTGGAAGAATTTGAGGCTGCGCTCACGCACGGCGCCGCGGTCGAATACCGCGTGCGGCGCGACGCGACGTTCCGCCGCCTCAAGCAGGGTCACGTGGCTTTCCTGGACGTCCCGCCGCAGCGTCTTGCGCTGGCGCTGGTGAACCGCTATCTGGAAGTGAAGCGCAGCGGGCAGCTGTAACAGCGTCGCGATCTAACCTTCGGCTAGTTCTCGAGACAATTGCTTGTGCTAGGCTCCGGAGCAAGGCACGGCACCGCCGGCGCGGAACAGCGGATGTCCAAGGGAGAGGGGTCCAGATGCTTTCGTCGCGTGTTACCGTTGCGCTCGCCGGAGCGCTCCTCGCGTCCGCCTGTCAAGTCCAGCAAACCGCGATCCGCAAGGACATCTCGAAGGAATCCGAGCGACCGCTGCCGCACCGCGTGCTGCTGGCCGAACCGGACATCCGCGTGCACGAGATCTCGGCCGGCGAGCTGGTCGAGGAGGTACGCGAGTGGAGCCAGAAGGCATCCGGAGAGGCGGTTAAGTCGGTCGAGGGGCTGGCCCAGGCGAGCGGGATGTTCGAGGTGGTTCAGCCGTCCAGGCTGTCGGACGCGGAGCGCGGCACGCTCGATCAATACGCTTCCCTGTACGCCCTGGTCTCGGGCAGTGCGTACTCGGCTCAGCATTCCATGTACAGCGCATGGCAGAAGCGCGCCGCGGAGTTCGACTACACGCTCGGGCCCGGCATGGACGGCATCCGCAAGAACGCAAAACTCGACGCCGTCGTGTTCGTGGTGGGCACCGATTACATCTCGAGCGCCAGCCGTAAAGCGGCGATGGCCATCGGATATACGCTGGACGTGCTGGGCGTGCTTGGCAGTGTATTGAGCCCTTACGGGAAGCCGACGGGACATATCGGTCCCGAATCCAAACCGGCGTTCCTGTCGGCCGGAATCGTGGATATGCACACCGGCGAGCTGCTCTGGTACAGCACCGAGCTACGCAGCGGATCCGACGACCTGCGCGATCCGGCGGTGGTCAAGAGCCTCGTCGAGGACCTGTTCAAGACGTACCCGGGTGCTCCCAAACCGACCGATGCGAAGAAATAAACTCTTCTTCGTTCGCTGCGCAGGCGCTGCATCCGTCTTGTGCTGGTCACTCGCCGCGGCCAGCGCGAAGGTCCCTCCATTTGCCGATGTCAGCGCGCTCGGTCAGGTGAGCGGCGACGAGCGGCGCGTCTGGGACGAGGGCGACGAATTCACGCGGACGCTGGCGCGCGGCGGTGTGATCTACGACGACGCCGCGACCACCGCCTACGTGCAGAACGTTGCGGACCAGTTGTTTCCCGAGTTCAAGGGTCACATCCAGGTGGCTATCGTGAAGTCTGCCCAGCTCAACGCGTTCGCGCTGCCCAACGGGCGCATCTACGTCAACCAGGGCCTGCTCGCTCGCCTGCAGAACGAGGCGCAGCTCGCCACGCTGCTCGGCCACGAAGGCACCCACTTCACCAACCGCCACGGCTACCAGAGCGAGAAGACCGCGAAGGACAATGCGGCGTTTGGCGTTCTCGGTGGTATGGTGGTCCCGCTGCTGCCCGAGCTCATCGCCGTGAGCTCCATGTACGGATTCTCGCGGGAAATGGAGGCGGAGGCGGACGTGCAAGGCTATGCCCGGCTGAAGAAGGCGGGTTATGACGTGCACGAGGCGCCTCGCGTGTTCGAGCACCTGATCGCCGAGATCAAGGCCGAAGACATCAAGGAGCCGTTCTTTTTCGCCACCCATCCCAAGCTCGCCGACCGCGTCGAGAACATGAAGAAGCTGTCGGCCGGCGCGCCGTATGGCGG
Source organism: Burkholderiales bacterium (assembly GCA_035499005.1). Lineage (GTDB taxonomy): Bacteria > Pseudomonadota > Gammaproteobacteria > Burkholderiales > SHXO01 > SHXO01. The sequence continues at coordinate 61,550 of DATJZQ010000064.1, forward strand.
AAAGGGGACCTCGAGCGCAGAGTACACCGATGTCATGATGAAGACGCGCGTGGACAACCTCGAGCTGATGCTGTCCATGGGACGGGCAAAGAGTGCGCTGATCATGCTCGGCGACCCCGACCGGCGCGCGGAGCTTCCGGCGCAGGTCGACTACTACTTGGGCGAAGCCTACCGTCTGCGGGGCCAGGAGGGCGACGTCAGGCTCGCAGAACAGGCCTACGTCAAAGCGATCGAAGCGGCTCCCGAGTTCGCGCCCAGCTACCGGGCGCTCGGCGTGCTGCGCCTCAAGGCCAACCATTACGCGGACGCGCAGACCTACCTCGACCGCTACCTCGAGCTCGCCCCCAACGCGCCGGACCGCAAGTATGTCGAGAGCTATCTCAAGATCGCGAGAAAGAAAGCCGGAGGCCAGCCGTGAGACGCATGACGGGGCTTGCGCTGGCGGCGGCCGTGGCGTTGCTGCTGGCGGGCTGTGTACAAACACCGACTCGCGTCGATACCGCGCGGAGCGAAGCGCCGGACAAGAGCTACACCGTGGATCTGCCGGTCGGCTGGATCAAGCAGGCCACCGTCGATAACCGCAAGCTGCTCGTCAGCCGCGACGGCTTTCTGCTGAACGCGATCGAGGTGTCCAGGCAGCCGCTGAAGGAAGCTTTCCCCAAGACCAAAAAAGCCGCCACTGACAGCATGTTCCCGGCCGAGCTGGCCGAGCTGGAAATCGCGGAGATCAAGGCCGAGGATCAATACACCGCGGCGTTGAACGTGATCGAGAACGAGCCCGCGGAAATCGACGGGCACGAAGGCTTCCGCGTCCGCGTGAGCTTCAAGAATGCACGCGGGCTCGAGATCCAGCGGGTCGCGGCCGGCTTCGCCGACAGGGCGGCATACTACCGCCTCGCGTTTCAGGCTCCGATACTGTACTACTTCGACACCTACTACCCGGAGTTCCAGAAGACGCTGGCTTCCTTTCAGCTCGCTGGCAGCGCCAGGAAGACCACCAGCATCCCGGCGCAGATCATGCTTTCCTGCGCTTCCGTGTGGCCTGACCACGCTACGCCAGAGTGACACTCGGAGAAGAGCAACGCGCTATGACCAAATCCCTCCTCTGCGCCGCTGCGCTGACGGCCCTGGCGTGGACCGCCTCGAGCTGGGCCCAGACCGTCTACAAGTCGACCATGCCCGATGGCCGCGTCATCTACAGCACGGAGCCGGTGCACGGTGCGAAGCGCGTCGAGACCTTGAAACCGCCGGCTGAGAACACCGGCGTGAAACCGGTCGTGCCAGCGGACGCGCAGAAGCTGGAGCAGCAGGAGCGGCAGCGGTCGAAAAGAGAGGCGCGGCAGGACGAGTTGCAGCAAGCCGAGAAAGCGTTGCGCGATGCCGAAGCAGCGCAGGCTGCCGGTAAAGAGCCGCTTCCCGGTGAACGCAGCGGTACCGCGGGCGGCGGCAGCCGCCTGAGCGACGAATACTGGAGCCGACAAAAGTCGCTCGAAGCGGCCGTAGCCGAGGCGCGCAAACACCTCGACGAGCTCCGCGCAAGCGCGCGCTAGCGGCGCGCCTCCCTCACCCCCCGGTCCCTCTCCCAAGGGGAGACGGAAGAAGGTTTCGCTAGCGCAGCTGGTTCAGCGCGTCGTAAGCGCGGTCCGCGCGGGCCTGCGCTTGCTCGACGCCCTGCTCGAGCTTCTTCAACCGATCATAGTACTGCGGCAGCACGCGCGTTCCGCCCATCGCGTTGCTCTGCATTTCGCTCGGCAGCGGATCTTTGCCCAGCTCGCGCTCGCGCTTGGCCAAGTCGAGCGCCTGTCCGGCGTCGACGATCTCGCGCTGGGCGCGCTCGAGCGCGGCGGAGCGCTCACGCAATCGCTTGTCCAGGGCTGCAGCTTGAGCCTTCGCGTCCGGACGCGCTGCAGCCGGCGCAGCTGCCGGCGCCTGCTCATCCGGCATGTCGACCGTGTACAGCAGCTTCGCGCCTTTGATCCGATGATCGGAGTAAACGATCCGGCCATCGGACAGCTGCTGTTTGTAGATCGTGTTCGCTGCCGCCGGCAGCACCGCTGCCAGCAGCAGCGACGCGCAGAGCACGGTGCGCAACCGCAAGCGGCGGCCGCCGCTCACGCAACGAAGCCCACGCTGCGGTGCGTCCCGTCGCAAAACGGTTTGTTGGCCGACTGGCCGCAGCGGCACAGGGCCGTCTGCTGTCCGGCGAAGATGAGGCCCGCGACTGGATGGCGGACTTCGCAGGCTCCTTCGATGCGCAGCGGGCCGTTGACGCGCAGGCCGACGCGCAGCGCGCCGCTTCCCGCCGGCTGTGCCGGTGACGCTGCGGGCTTGGGCTGGCTCGCATCGTGAAAGCCGCGCTTGTGGCTGCCGTCGCAGTAGGGTTTATTGGCGGACTGACCGCAGCGGCACAGCCAGGTCTCGGCCTCGCTCGCCACCAGCTTGCCGTCAGCGGTGACGATCTCGATCTCGCCGCGCACTTCGTAGGGCCCGTCGGCCGTTGGGATGATCGTGTTCATCTGCAGACCTCCGTCGATGCTGGGACGCCCGGCACAACTATACCCCTCTACTGCGCCGTCCACGCCCCATCGATGCTCACGCTTGCGCCTGTGATCGACGCTGCCGCTTCGCCGCACAGGAACACCGTGAGCGCGGCCACCTCGTCGATCTTGACGAACTGCTTGCTCGGCTGGCGCTCGAGGATGACCTTCGCGATCACTTCGTCGCGCGCAATGCCGTGAACCTTGGCCTGATCGTCGATCTGCTTCTCCACCAGAGGGGTCAGCACGTAGGCCGGACAGATCGCGTTGCAGGTCACGCCCTTGCCGGCCGTCTCGAGCGCCACGGTCTTGGTAAGTCCGACGAGGCCGTGCTTGGCGGCGACATACGCCGATTTGAACGGTGAGGCCACCAGGCCGTGGATCGACGCGATGTTGACGATCCGTCCCCAGCCACGCTCCCGCATTTGCGGCAGAACGCAGCGTATCGCGTGAAACGCGGAGCTCAGATTGACGGCGACGATCGCATCCCACTTGTCGGGAGGAAATTCGTCAACGGGCGCGACGTGCTGAATGCCGGCGTTGTTGACGAGAATATCGACGCCGCCGAAGGCCTGAACCGCTTCGTCGACCATTTTCTGGATATCGGCCGGGCGTAGCATGTCGGCACTCGAATACGACACCTTCACTCGGTGCTCCTGCTCCATGCGGCTGCGGATGCGCTCGATCTCCGCCGCATCCCCGAGACCATTCAACATCACTGCGCTGCCTTGGCCTGCCAGCGCTTGCGCGATGGCGAGACCGATCCCGCTCGTAGAGCCCGTGACGATCGCCGATTTTCCCTTCAACATCTGCCCGCGTCCTGTTCTCTTGCAGATTCCCGAAGTCTAGCATCGACTGAATACTGCGTAAGCCGGATGTAAGTTACTGCCTGCCATCCGATACCATGTGCGTCGGCGGAGTTTACAGCGCGCCGAACGACGAGCGCGACACGCGAAAGTCGTTCGACAAGATTCAAGCAGTTGCGGAGCTTGGTGCGGGATATGCGTGTGTCCTGAGGATTCGCACTTTGGGAGGAGGAGCCATGAAGCTGCGAATGTTCAGCGTACTCCTAGCCGCCACATGCGCTTGTGCATCGCCGGTCGTGCTGGCCGATTTCTCGAGCGTGGTGATCTTCGGCGACAGCCTGTCCGACACCGGCAACAACGCCTTCGTGTTCGATGCGCTGGGCGCGGCAATGACACCTCCTCTGGCCCCCGGTACGCTGAGAACGCCCGTACCGACTTCGGACAACACGTTTATCCCGGCTTCCGTACGCTACATCGGTCGGCGGTCGCTATTCGAACGGACCGGTGTGGGCGGAAGACTTCGCCTCTGCATTAGGGCTCAACGCGCTGGCCTCGAACCTGGGGGGCACAGACTACGCATATGGCGGCGCGCGAATGGGACCACTCGGATCCCCGAACCCGTTCCAGGATTTTCCGAAGAATTTCCCTCCAAGCGTGACGACGCAGGCGGCTACTTTTCTGGGTCAACACCCACAGGCGCCCGCGGATGCGCTGTACATCGTCGAGGGCGGAGGCAATGATGCGCGGGATATCCTCGCGCAGGCCCAACAGGACGTCATGCACGGCATCGACCCGACCGCGGACATTCTCGCCGGTGCGGAGGCCTACGCTCGCTACGCGCAGAACATTGTCGATGAGCTTCAGGCGGCAGGTGCGAAGAACATCATCGTCTGGAACACGCCCGACATAGGCTTGACGCCGGACGCCATCGCCGAGGGCGGTTCGGCCGAGGCCACCGCTGTCGCTTCGCTCATGAACTCTTTTTTGACGCAGGATCTGACAAACGAAATCGCTCAGGGCGCCAGAATCTTCGACGTCTTCGATCTCGTGGATGCGATACTGGCGGACGCGGAGCACTACGGTCTGTCGCCGGACATCACGGACGCATGCTCAGCGGCGGCCAACATCGCCGCCTGCGAAGCGGCCAATTTCGACTATTTCTTCTGGGACGGAATCCACCCGACCGCAACCGGCCAGGCGCTGTTCGCCGAGGCGTTGGTGACCTTCGTCCCAGAACCTGGTGCCTTTGCCCTGCTGACGCTCGCGCTCGTTGCGATGGGAGTCGCGGCCCAACGCCGCACGCCGAGCTGACCCCGCCCTGCGGGCGGGTTCTGTCTGCTCAGAACGCAGCGGCCGTGCCGCGTGCCGCCGGGCGCAGCCAATCGAGCAGAGACCGCCACAATCCGGTTCCGCGCGGCTCGCACACACGCAGCGTCGCCGAGCCCAGCGCCATGATCACCGTCAAGCCCGGGTGACCGACGACCAGCGACTGACCCGGCTCCAGGATGACATCCTCTTCGGCTTGCTCCTGCGTGATCCACAACGCGCCAGTCAGGCATGCCACGCGAACGCCCTTGCCTCCGCGCAAAGACATCAACTGATCCCGCTCCAGCGCGAGCTTCGACTGCCCCAGCAGTAGCCTCATGACAATCTCCTCTGGGTCGACGTCCGAGACCGGGCGTTGACCCGCACAGCATTCCGAAAGATCATTGCAGGTGAGATTGTCCCCGTCCTGCGTGCCCCGGTAAAACGACATTTCGGAATGCGATGCATGCGCCAGAGGAATGACTGATCCGGCCCATCCGATCCCCTCGCTCGACCTGCTTCGCGGTTTCGAGGCGGCGGCGAGGCATTTGAACTTCACGCGCGCGGCCGACGAGCTGTTCATCACGCAGTCGGCCGTCAGCCGGCAGATCAAGGCGCTCGAGGAACGGCTGGGCGTGCCGCTGTTTCTGCGTCAACCGAAAGGGCTGCGCCTGACACAACAGGGCGAGCGCCTGTACCGGGCGGTAGCCAGTGCGCTGCGCCAGGTGAGCGACGCCATGGAAGGCCTGACGCTGCGCGGGGGTCCATCCGTGGTGACGGTGACGTCGACCATGGGCTTTTGCGCCCTGTGGCTGGTGCCGCGGCTGGGCAGCTTCCAGAAATCGTATCCAGAGGTCGAGGTGCGTATCGCCGCCAGCGAGCGCGTCCTGAATCTCGACCGCGAACGCATCGACGTGTCGATCCGGTATTGCCCGCCCCATGCGGCACCCAAGGGAGCGTTGTGGCTGTTCGACGAGGAGCTCCTGCCGGTGTGTTCTCCGGCGCTGCTCGACCTTGCAGGACAGCCGCTGAAGGAGCCGGCCGACCTACGTCATCACGTGCTGTTGCACCTCGATGACCAGAACAACCCTTCGCCCTGGTTGTCCTGGAGCAACTGGCTGGACGCGGCGGGCGTGCCCGGATTGAAACCCGCCGGCTCCCTGGCGTTCAACTACTACGACCAGGTGGTGCGCGCCGCGCTCGCCGGTCAGGGCATCGCGCTGGGGCGATCTCCGCTGGTGCATGATCTGCTGCATGACGGCAGCCTCGTCGTGCCGCTGCTCGCGCGCGCCGGCACCGACCGCGGCTACTGGGTAGTGCAGGCGGCGTCCGCGCGCGGACGGCCGGAAGTGGGCCAGTTCGTGCAATGGATCGCGGCCGAGGCCCAGGGACGGCCGCTGCCGGCAGGCGCCGGGACCGTGCAAACGGCAAGCCGCGAGCCTCGGGAGCTGCGGCACCCTAGGCAAGTCACAACTCCCGACACTGGCAGCGCAAGGAGGAAGCGCAGTGAGCGCCAAGCCCGATGATCTCAGCATCCGCGCCGCACGTCCTTCGGATGTCGGTCTCATCCTCGAGTTCGTGCGCGAGCTGGCGGCGTACGAACGTCTCAGCCATCTGGTCACGGCCACCGAGCCGGTCCTGACGGAAGCGCTGTTCGGCCCGCGACCCGGCGCCGAGGTGCTGCTCGCATTCCAGCGCGATGCGCCGGCGGGATTCGCGGTGTTCTTCCACAACTTCTCCACCTTCCTCGCCTCGCGCGGGCTGTGGCTGGAGGACATCTATGTGAAGCCGCAATTTCGCGGCAAGGGATACGGGCGCGCACTCCTGCTGCACGTGGCGCGCATCGCGCACGAGCGAGGCTGCGCCCGCTTCGAATGGGCGGCGCTCAACTGGAATACGCCGGCTATCGAGTTCTACCAAGCCCTGGGCGCCAAAGCGCTGGACGACTGGACCATCTTTCGTGTGACGGGAGAAACGCTCACGCGGCTGGCGAGCGACCGCTGACCGAGCATTGCCGAGGGCGAGGCCTCGTCGATGCTCCTATAACCTTCGCGCCATAGCGGAGGATTCCCGAGGCTGATATCTATTCTCGTGACGAGGGTCATTCGAGCCACAAGGGCGCGACGACTCGTCATACCGGGAGAATTCATGATGAGAGCAGCTGCCGCCCTGTCGACCATCCTTATTCTCGGCGCATGCGCATCCACGCAGCCCTTGAAGGAGTCTGACCGCAAGGGGATCACAACCGTAGCCGTAAGCCCCGACGTGCGAGTGTCGCCCGAGTTGTATTATTTCGGGGCGGGCAGCTCCTTCGGGCTGCTGTTCGGAGCCGTGGGAGGCGCGGCGATGGCCGCCGCCAACCAAGGCCCTGCCGAGCAACTCAGGCAATTCGCGACACAGAACAACATCTCGATCGAAGAGATCGTGCGCAAGCAGTTCACCGCGCAGGTGGTGACGCGCCGGTTTCGCGTGTCCGACGGCAATGCGGATGCGACCTTCAAGCTCGACGTCCGCCAATACGGTCTGTCGGTCCCGACCGGCTTCAGCAGCGATCTGGTTCCGGTGTTGACCGTGCACGCGGAGCTTCTCAACGGCAATGGTCAAGTGATGTGGTCTACCACGAAGCGGGTGCACCCTCTCAGTGGAGTGAGCGACTCGGTGCCGTTGGAGACGATCCGGGGAAACCCGGAGCTTCTGCGTACCATGTGGACACAGGCCGCGCAGCAGGTCGTTCTGGAGATGATGGAAACGCTGCAATGAGAGCGCGCGGAGGCGCCGCCGTATACCTAACCCTTTGAGCTATCGTCGGGCTGGCAGCGGGCGGACCAGTATTGGCGCGTCTGATCGTTGCAGCCTTCGTCCGTCACACCTGCATACCGGAGGCGCAAGCCGGTTTCATCAGCTCAACGCGTGTTCCCAGGGCGCCGCACGAAGCAAAGCACGGCGCGCTATGATCTTGTCGGCCGGGCTCAGGTTGTTGCGCAGGACCGTGAGCAACAGCTCGTCCGGGGTCGAGGGCGTCTGGCTTTCCTCTGTCTGCGGCGCGGGAATGGTCATCGTGACAGAAACCGGCCCATGCAACGCGCTGCGTGCAGCGGCGTTGGCGAAGGCAGCGGCCAGACTGTTGGCGTTCGGCGTGGCGTTCATCGTCTCTCCCCTTTCTTGTCCCCGGTTGATCGTTTCGCGCCCGGTGCCCTTCACCCCCTCGGCCCGTCGCGCGTGAGGCCATCATGTGCGCGCGCCGCACCGGGGGGAAGCGCGCCGCGAGAGGTTGCTACCTTCGACCCGTCTGGTATCAAATAGCGCTACCGGAGAGAGGGGAAGCCAGAGGGGAGGGGGAGATGACGCAGGCCGCGGCGATGGTGGAGGCTCTCAAGCGCACATTGAAAGCGCGCAAGATCACCTACAGCGAGGTAGCGCGCGGCATGCGGATGAGCGAGGCGAGCGTCAAGCGCATGTTCTCGCGCAACCATTTCACGCTCGAGCGGCTGGATCGCGTGTGCGAGCTGGCCAAGACCAGCCTGAGCGCGTTGGCGCGAGAGGTGGACAGCGCAGGAAGCCGCGTGGCGCAGCTCACGCCGGAGCAGGAGAAAGAAATCGTGCGCGACCCCAAGCTGCTGCTGGTCGCCGTCTGCGTCCTCAATCAGTTGAGCCTCGAGCAGATCGTGGACACCTACAGCATCTCGAAGACCGAGTGCATCCAGCTGCTGCTCAAGCTGGACCGCATCAAGTTCCTCGAGCTCCTGCCCAACAATCAGGTCAAGCTGCTGGTCGCGCGCACCTTCTCGTGGCTGCCGGACGGCCCGATCCACCAGTACTTCAAGACGCGCGCACAAAGCGAGTACTTCGCCTCGCGCTTCGACGGAGCGGGCGAGGTCCTGCTGCTCGTCAACGGCCTGCTGTCGCATACCTCGGCGCGGGCCGTGGTCGCGCGCTTGAAACGGCTAGCCAACGAATTCTCCGAGCTGCACGTGAACGATGCATTGCTGCCGGTCGGCGAGCGCCGGCCGGCGACTCTGGTGCTCGCCATGCGGCCTTGGGAACTGGACGAGTTTCGCGTGCTGCGCCGTCGCAAGCCGCAACGCGATCAGCCCCCTCAACCGACGCTGCGCAGCTCGACCTCGAACAGACTGCCGCCCCCGTCCCGCGCGACGTAGCGCACGTCACCGCCGTGGCGCCGCGCGATCTGCCGCACCAGCGACAGGCCGAGCCCTACTCCGCCATCGCTTTCCCTCGCGCCCGGCGGGCGATAGAAGGGCTCGAAGATGCGCTCGCGCTCGCTGACCGCCACGCCTGGACCCCGGTCGGCCACTGTCAGTTTGACCAGGTCAGGTGCGAGCGCGCGCACCGCGACCTCTACCGGTGCGGCGCCCGCATAGCGCCGGGCGTTCTCGAGGAGGTTGCGCGTCATCCGGCGCAGCATGCGGGGATCGCCACGAATGACAGCGGCTTCCCCGGTCACTTCCGCGCCGGTGCGCGCTGCCTCTTCGGCCACCAACGCGAGGAGATCGATCTGCTCGATGCTTCCGAAGTGATCCAGCGTATCGAGGCGGCTCGCCAGAAGGAGCTCGCCGATCAGAGCGTCGAGCTCCTCGATGTCCTTGAACAGCCGCTCGCGCAGCTCCGGGCGATCGCCGGCCGGCAGCAGCTCGACCGCCATGCGCATGCGGGCGAGCGGTGAGCGCAGCTCGTGCGATGTGCCGGCGAGGACGGTTTTCTGCGCGTTGACCAGACGCTCGATGCGCTCGGCTGCGCGGTTGAAGCTGCGCGCCAGCTCGGCGACCTCGTCGCGCCCCTCGACCTGCACGCGCGCGCGCAGATCGCCTGCGCCGAGGGCGTCGACCCGCGCCTGCAGGCGCTCCAGCCGCCCGGTGATGCGGCGCACGACCGGATAGGCGCCGACGCCGATGGTCGCGGCCAGAAGCAGCAGCGCGGCGACCAGTCCGTAGGCGCGGTGAGGCCGATGCCAGCGGGCCAGGACCCAACGTCCATCGGGAAGCAGCAGCGCAATCATCGGGCCGTGAGGCGATCGGACCCAGCCGCTGGCGGAACGGCCGGCCGGCACGGGCGGCAGGGCCTCGCCCGCGTGCGCCTGCAGCGTCCCGTCCACCGCGCGCAGTGTGACGTCCGCGTTGAATTGACGCGCCAGCCGCTCGAGGTCCAGCTGCAGGTCGGGCAGCGGGCGCCCCGGCGACCCCAACGTCTGGCCGACGAGGGCCGCCAAGCCGTCGAGCGGGTGGCCCTCCCGCTCGTCGCTCGGGATCAGCCACCAGGCAATCGAGGCGAGCGCTCCGAACAGCAACAGGATGCCCAGGAAGGCAAGATAGATCTGCAGGTACAGGCGGCGCATCAGGCGTCCTGCTGCCTGGCGAAAACGTAGCCTGCACCGCGCACCGTGATGATGCGCCGCGGATGTTTGGGATCGTCCTCGATGGCGGCGCGGATGCGCGAGATGTGCACGTCGAGGCTGCGGTCGAAAGCTTCGAGCTGCTCGCCGCGCAAGGCATCCATCAGCGCGTCACGCGACATCACCCGGCCAGCATGAGTCGCGAGCGCCCAGAGGAGATCGAATTGGTAGCTCGTGACCGTGCGCTCGTCTCCGGCCACGCGCACGACGCGCGCTGAACGGTCGATCTCGAGCCGCCCGAAGCGCAGGATCTCGCCGCGCTTGTCGCCTGCTCCGGATCGCCGGCGCAGGATGGCGCGCAGCCGCGCCAGCAGCTCGCGCGGGTTGAACGGCTTGGGCAGATAGTCGTCGGCCCCCAGCTCGAGGCCGACGATCCGGTCGGTCTCGTCGCCGCGCGCAGTCAGCATGAGGATGGGAATGTCGTGGTCGGCTCGGACACGCCTGCACACCTCGAAGCCGTCGAGGTCGGGCAGCATCACGTCCAGGATCAGGGCGTCGAACGCGTCCTTGGCCAGGAGGCGCAGGCCCTCTGCCGCGGTCGGAGAGGGCGTAACGCGCATGCCAAGCGGCTCCAGATATTCGGCGACCATGGCCGACAGGCCCTGGTCGTCCTCGATCATCAATACCCGCTCAGCCATTTAAAGCGCAATGAGGTCCTGGCAGCGAGAAGAACACCAACTGTAACCTACCCGCTCCCCCTCATCGCCATCTCTTCTTCCCTCATCTCCATCTCTTCTTCCCTCATCCCAACCCTTCTCCCGGAGGGAGAAGGGAGTTCCCTCTCTCACCGGGAGAGGGCGGAGGGTGAGGGCGATGAAGGCGGGCAACGCGATCGAGGGCCGGTTACCAGCGGCGGAGCTGATTCGCCATCTCGACCAGCTTGCCGCGCTGCTCCGGCGTCAACACGTCGGCCGCATCCGCGATCGCCGTCACGAAACGGTCGGACGCCGACTCCGCCAGCTGCATCTCCGATTGTCGGATCTGCTTGAGCGTCGCGCGGTCCACGGTCGGTTGCGACAGCGCGTCCATGAAGGCCTGACGATTCTTCATGTGCTGCTCGCGGACCTGGGAGAGATCCTTGATCGCTTCCTGAACAATGGCCTGGATGCGCGTCTTCTGCTCCGGGGTCGCGTCGACGCGGCTCAGCACCCATTGCGTCGCAAAATCGGCGCGCGCCGCCCGTTCTTCGGACGTCATGCTCATGCGCTTGTGACCCCAGCAGCCGCGGCCGGGGCCACCATCCGGGGCGTTCTGCGACCATACGTTGAAGCTGGCGGCCGCGAGCGCACCCAGCAACCCGCCGAGCGCCAGCCCGCCGAAGAACTTGCGCCGCCCGCCTGTGCGCGCTGGGGGAAGGATTTCAGGTCTTTTGCTGTCCTGCTCGTTCATGATCGACTCCTTGCGGTTGGGGAGCGCCGCGGATACGGCGCATGAACGCATCCTAGGCATCACCTCTTGCGCGTGTTTTTCACTCGCGTAAAGATATGTGAAGTCGTCGCGTGCGGCCGAATCATGCTAGTGTGCCCGGCCAGCCCCACACACCTCACGAATCACGAGCCACGCTCCTCCATGCGCATCGCCATTGGCGGCTTCCAGCACGAAACCAACACCTTCGCCCCGCGCAAGGCGAGCTTCGATGAGTTCGCCCGCGGCGGCGCCTGGCCTCCGCTGCTCAAGGGCGCCGACATCGTCGACGGTACGCACGGTATCAATCTGCCGGTG
>DATJZQ010000065.1:0-31026 GCA_035499005.1 Burkholderiales bacterium
GGCCAGATAGGGAGCTGGCGTGCGAATAGCCCATCATGGCCCGACATCGATTGTTCGATGCGCGGTTAGAGGCCGGATATAGAGCTATAACGGAATCTGGTGTATGACGATGAGTTGAAGAAGGCGGCGTGACCTGCTGGAATTCGAGCGTCGAAGTCGGAGTAGCGAGATAGGAGTCGTCCTCTGAACCAGGAGATCGTGGGTTCGAATCCCACCTCCCCTGCCAAAAATCAAGGTACGACCCGGAGACATGGGTAACGGAGCGTACCTGAGACATAGGTGACAACCGCTGCGGCACATGCGCATGCGCCCGCGAGCGGTGACCGCCAACATCGCGATCGTCCAACGGGGTGCTGAGACTCGCTCACGCCCGTCTCCGCTGTCTACCCAAAGAGACACTAAGAAACAATTGAAACAAATCCCCCCGCTCGTGACACATCCGGATTACGAGCGCGGCACACACTGGATCGCCCGCCCCGGGGTTGGAAAAGCATCATGGGAGGCCAGTCATGCTACCGAACAATGGATCCGCATCCACACGGCCCCTGGATGTCGCTATCGTGGTGGTGTACAGCGTTCTCTCAGTAGCCTGGCTCGCGATCGACTCGCTTCGCGCACAATCCACCGGACAGGATGGAGCGACGTGGTATTTGCGGACGCATCTGTGCGCTCTCGGCAGGCAGGTCGACTGTGACGAGTGCGGGTCAAACCACGAGAACCCCGGCGCGGGGGTGGTTCAGTCGAGCCTCTGAAAGAAAACGCCCGCTCGTTTCCGAGCGGGCGTCTTCACTTCCACCAGCGCTCCCGAACAGTGTCCGGGAGACTCGACTTTCTTACGCGCTGAGCTGGTCTCCCAGCGGCAGCGTCCGGATGCGCTTGCCGGTCGCGTTATAGATGGCGTTGACGAACGCGGGCGCGAACGGCGGCACGCCGGGCTCACCCACACCGCTCGACGGGACCTCGATGCCGTTCGGCACGATGTACGTGCGCACGTCCATCGCGCCTTCGCCGATACGCAGCACCTTGTAGTCGTGGAAGTTGCTCTGCTGCACACGACCGTTCTTGAACGTGATCTGCGTGTACTTGGCGATGCTCAACCCCATGACCGCTGCGCCCTCGATCTGAGAGCGGATGCGCTCCGGATTGACCGTGAACCCTGCATCGATCGCCGTATTCACGCGCGGCACTGCAACGTTACCCTTGTCGTCCACCGCAACCTCGACCACGGTCGCGACGTACGTCAGGAAGCTGCGCTGAACCGCGATACCCATGCCGTGCCCCTTGGGTAGTTGGCGTCCCCAGCCGGCTTCCTTGGCCGCGATCTCGACCACGCGACGCAGACGCGCAGTGTCGACAGGATACGTATCCCACGGATCACCGTAGTTCCACAGATCGTTGGTCACGGTTTTACGCGGATCCACGATGCGCGGCGGGCCGATCATCTCGAGCAGGAAGTCCTTCTGGTCCTTGCCCATATCGACAGCCAGCTCCGCCACCATCGACTGCATGGCGAACGCGTGCGGAATGTTGTTGACCGAACGGAACCAGCCGATCCGCGCGTGCGCAGTCGCTTCCCCTGTTTCGAGGCGCAGATTTGGCACGTTGAATGGAGCATCGATCAACCCCAGCCCCAGCTCGAGCGAGCTCTCGCGGTGTGGATCCGGCATGAAGTTCGACATGAGCGAAGGGGCAACGCTGCGATGGCGGTACGCCACCACTTTGCCGCCCTTGATGCCAGCTGTCACGTGCTGGTACGACACCGCGTGGTAGAACGCGTGCTGGATATCGTCCTCGCGCGTCCACACCACTTTCACCGGCTTGCCGCCCATCGCTTTCGAGAGGATCGCAGCTTCGAGCACGAAGTCGCATTTCGACTTGCGCCCGAAGCCGCCGCCCAACAAGGTCACATTGACCGTGACGTCGTCTTCCTTCAGGCCGAGCAGCTTGGCGACATCGCCCCGCGTCCCGCCCGGGCTCTGCACGCAAGCCCACACGTCGGCCTTGTTGCCGTTGATCTGGACCACTGCGGCGGGGGGCTCCATCGTCGCATGCGAGAACATGGGAATGTAGTACTCGTGCTCGATGACCTTGTCCGCGCCTGCCAGCGCTTTGTCGACGTCACCTTCGTTGCGCTCGATACGGCCAGGCTTGCGCGCCTGCTCGGCCATCTTTGCCTTGAACGTGTCGGAATCGAAGTCCTTGTTGGGACCGTCATCCCACTTGACGTTCAACACCTTGCGGGCCTTTCCAGCGGCGTACGTATTAGTCGCGATGACGGCAACGCCGCCCAGGGGGCCGAACTTCGCAGGCATCGGGGTCGGGTCGATCTTCACTACCTTCACGACACCTGGCACCTTCATTGCCGCAGCTTCGTCGTAGGACAGGGCTTTGCCCAGCACGACGGGTGGCCGCTCGACCTGAGCGAACAGCATCCCGGGAACATGGATGTCCTGCCCGTACATCGCTTTGCCCATGGTGATGTCGCGCAGATCGGTGATCTGAACGACACCCTTCCCGATGTAGCGGAACTGCGAAGGATCTTTCAGCGTCAGGCTGTTGAGAGGCGGCGTCTTCAGCCCCGCGGCGGCCGCCGCCAATTCGCCATAACCCAGCGATCTGCCAGTCGGGACGTGTACGACCTTGTGGTTCTGCGCGCGGCATTCCGTATCGGAGACACCCCACGTCAGCGCCGCTGCGTCTTCCAGCATCTGCCGCGTCGCGGCCCCGCAAGCGCGCATCGGCTGGATGAAGTGACGGATACTGCGCGATCCATCGGTATCCTGGTTGCCGTACTTTGGCTCGTTCCCGTGCGCCTGGACGATCTTGACGCGCGACCAATCGGCTTCCATCTCGTCGGCGACCACCATGGGCAAGCTGGTGCGCGAGCCCTGGCCCATTTCCGACCGGTGGGCGACGATCGTGACCGTGCCATCCGGCGCGATCGCCACGTACACATGCGGGTCATACACCGTCCCGCCCGGCATGCCGTCTGCGCCGGTCTTGTAGGCGTTGACCGAGCCGCCGTCGGCCAGCACCGAACGTGGGTAGAACTGAGCGGCGATGACGAGTCCGCCGGTCGCGACGATGCCTTTGAGCAGATTGCGTCGGCTGACGTTCTCGATCACGGCTTGATGGGTGAGTTTGTAGTTTCTCATCTCAGGCCTCCTGTGCGGCGCGCTTGACAGCCGAGTAAATGCGCTGATAGCACCCGCAGCGGCAGATGTTCCCGGACATCACCTGGTAGATCTCTTCCTCCGTAGGCTTGCCCTTCTCCGCGATCAGCGCGGCTGCCTGCATGATCTGCCCACACTGGCAATAGCCGCACTGCGGAACGTTCTCCGCGCGCCACGCCTTTTGCACTGGATGATTGCCGTCAGTCGACAGGCCTTCGATAGTGGTCACCGCATGGCCCGAAGCCTCCTTCATGGTGACGACGCATGAACGCACCGCTTTGCCATCGAGGTGCACCGTGCACGCGCCGCACAGCCCGACGCCGCAGCCGAACTTGGTGCCGGTCAGCGTGAGCTCGTCGCGCAGGTACCACATCAGCGGCATGTCGGGATCGCCGTCGTAGTTCCTGTCTTGCTGGTTAACTTTGAGTTTCATCTGGTATTCCCCCTTCGAGTCGGGATATTTACTGCATTTGTCGTGTGCACTCTCGCTTTCTGTCTTGCGTCTTGCCAGTGCAGCAGCAAACGCGCTCTACAAGGTGCGCTGAAACTGTACTCCTTTGCGGACGAATACGGTATGGGTCTCACGACGCGATCAGCTCGCGCGCATGCGGTCCTGTTTCGCCCAGGTCTTGTGCGCGTGAGCACGAAGTTGCTACCCGGGCAGGGAGCAGGGAAATCAGGCCACGGCATCAGGTGTTCTCATGCTCACGCTTCCAATTCGGGTTGCAGCTGCGAGGTAACCGGGCGTCGGTGAAGCGTCGAGCCTCAAATCCTAAGGTATTGATAGAATGCGTCATTTCCGCAGGCTTTCAATACCTGAAGGAGCTCTTCCGGGCCATCCAGCGCGCGATCCACAGTGCCATGACGTTTTTCGACAGCACGTCAGGCTAGCGCTACTCTGGCCACCGCTGCGGGGATTTCCTACAACGCAGACGAATGATTATTAGCTTGATTTCACAGGCCGCGTGGCCTCCGTCAGAGTGAGCACACGGTGACCTTCGACAGGATCATCGACAGAACGCAGAACATGCTCCGCGCCCTTGTCGGCGCCGCTGCTGCAGTGCTCGCCTTCAGCGCCGCTGCTGGCCCGATCACGATCACCTTCGACACGCTGGCGGACGGCATCACTCCGCTCCCGAACAACAGCGCCGTCGACGTTCAGTATCTGACCGACGATGTGACCATTTCGGGGAGCGCCACGGTCACGCCCATAGCCACCAGCGACGATTGCGCCGGTGCCTGCGGCAGCCTCGTACAGGGCCAGATTCTGGAAAACTGGAACTTCAAGGGCGCCCGTACGCAGACGATTACGATCTCGTTCACGAATCCCGTCAGCGACATCTCGTTCGTGTTTGTCCCGTTCGGGCAGTCGGGAGACAAGGTTTCGGTTCAGGCTTTTGCCGCAGATGATCTCGTCTTCCAGGCGGCAGCAGGGACTCAACGAATCAACGCCTCAGACTCGAGCTACCTGTTCTCGGTCGATGCAGACGGCGTGACCAGCCTGCAGCTATCGCGCCCCGGCAATTGGGTGTTTGGGTTGGACAACCTCACCTTTACCGTCGACGATCCTCCGGTCTGGGTGTCGGACGCGGGCGCGGATCCCGCTGTGGTTCCAGAACCGGCAAGCCTCACGCTGGCCGGACTCGCATTCGCTGCTCTCGGCCTGTCGCGGCTGCGAGCACTGTAGCTCCCTCTCTTCTAGCCAAGACGGCCACCGTCCGCGCGCCGCGGGATCCGCCGCCCAGCGAGTCCGCGCCGTTCCGGCCTCGGCCTCATTGATTCCGAAGTCTCCGGAGCGGCTGGCCGAAACCTTGCTCTTGCGCCTCTGCAATGGCCAGCCGACGCAGCGCAGCCGAGAGCGTCCCGCTCACTTTCCGATTCAGTCGTGCACTCGCGTGCCTGGCTGCGGCGTGTGCCGTCGTCCTCTCCCCGCCCGTGTGCGCGGGCAAGGCGCCCGAACTGCGTGCGCTGCCTGCGCTCAGAGCCGCTGCCCCCTGGGCGGTAGCGGCGATGGTCGTTCTCGCGCCCCTCGTCCTGGCGCGACAACTCAGGCGCCGGGCGTCGCTCAAGCCCGACTCGAGCATGACGTCCCTCCGGCGGCTTTCACAGCGAGAGTTCGAGCGTTTACTGGCTCAAAGCTTCCGGGCACAGGGATACGACGTCGAGGAGCGGGCTCGGGGCGATTCCAGGGACGGCCTGCGCTTCGTTCTGCGCAAGTCGAACCAGAGGATTCTCGTGCGCAGCCTGCATCGCACCGGCGCCCAGGTCGGCGTCGAGGCTGTGCGCGGGCTGCACGAGGTGATGTCGTCCGAGGCCGCGAGCGGCGGCCTGATCGTGACTTCCGAAGAAGTCGGCTCTGACGCGCGGGCGTGGGTGGCAGACAAACCGATCGGACTGATCGAGGGACGCGCCCTCATCGAGCTGATCAACCGCGGAGCCGGCCGCAGGCCGCGATACGCCGAGCCCTCGCCGCGGCGCGAACCCTACCTCGGGCCGCCGCTTGCCGAGCTGCTGGACTGCCCCGTGTGCGGCGCGCCCATGGTGCTGCGAAAAACGCAGGCGCAGGCCAAGTTCTTCGGCTGCTCCGTGCCGCGCTGCCTCGGCACACGTCCCGTCTGATATCGGTCGCTGTCGATATACTGGCGCCGCGCGCGGTCAACGTTCCGCGCGCAAACAGGAGAGCCAGCCATGCCGGATATCGACCGTCTCGGGATACTTCAGGCCCAGCTGCGCGAATTCGCAGCGCAGCGGGAATGGGACCAATTCCATACGCCCAAGAATCTGGTCATGGCGCTGGCAGCGGAGGCGGGTGAGCTGGTGGAGCCGTTTCAGTGGCTCACCCCCGAACAGAGCACGCGCCTGTCCGATCAAACGCGGGCTGAGGTCGAGCTGGAAGCGGCGGACGTGCTGCTCTATCTGCTGCGTCTATGCGACAAGCTCGAGATCGACCTCGTGGCCGCCGGCGAGAAGAAACTGAAGCTCAACGCTGAGCGGTATCCTGCGGACAAGGCGCGCGGCAAAGCCCTCAAGCACGACAGATTGTAGGCGCGCCGATTTCGTGCCACGGCGTCGCCGGCGTAGTGTGATCGGTGGGCGCCCTACCAGGAAGGACGTCCGAACGACCCGCTGCCCTGACGCATGCTCGCCTACCGCCACCAGTTTCATGCCGGCAACTTCGCGGATGTCTTCAAGCACGCGTTGCTCACGCGCTTGCTCCTGCTGCTCGTGCGCAAGGACAAGCCGCTGCTCTATCTGGATACGCATGCAGGGACCGGGCTGTACGATCTGTCGCACCGATGGGCGCGCAAGCTCGACGAATACGAAGACGGAATCGCGCGGCTGTGGAAGCGGAGCGATCTGCCGCTGCTGCTGCAGCCCTACATCGAGGCGGTGCGTGCGGAGAATTCCGGCGACGCCCTGCGCTTCTATCCTGGTTCGCCGCGGATCGCGCGCCGGTTGCTGCGGCCGAGCGACCGGATGGCGCTCTCCGAGCTGAACCGCGACGATTGTGCCGCGCTCGCGCGCCTGTTCGAGCGCGATCGACAGGTTGCCGTACGTTGCCTCGACGGATATCAAGCGCTCAAGGCTCTCCTGCCGCCCGCCGAGAGGCGCGGTTTGGTCTTGATCGACTCGTCTTTCGATCGAGCAGCCGAGTTCGCCAGGCTCACCGAAGCGCTCGTTTCTGCTCACAAGCGCTTCGCGACAGGCGTCTACACAATCTGGTATCCGCTCATGACGCCGGCGACTATGCACGGTTTCGAGCGGGGCATCGTTGCCAGCGGCGTGCGCAAGATCCTTCAGCTCGAGCTGATGCCCCTGCCCGAAGGCTGGGCCCTTAGCCTGCGCGGTTGCGGCCTGCTGGTGGTGAACCCGCCATTTGGCTTCGAGCAGGAGGCGCGTTCGCTGCTCACCTGGCTCGGGCCGGTCCTTTCGCAGAGGGATGAGGCTCCCTCCGCAACCCAAGAGGTGCGCGTGCGCTGGCTTGTACCGGAGTAGTGTGGGCGGCACACGCGCGTTAGACTTGTTCGATGACGAAACCGCCGGCTCCGCCGCGTCCTTCCCGCCTTCGCGCGAAAACGGTCCGCGCGCCGATGCGCAACGCTCGGCTCGGCGCGCAGACGCGCAAGATACTCACCAAGCACTACCGCGCGAAGCACGGTGTGCGCTGAGAACGCGGGATTCGCTGTCAGCTCGCACCGGCGGCAAGCTGCTCGGTAGCCCAATCCAATATCAGCGCCAGCCGCGGCGGCAGAATGTCCTCGGCTTCCTCGGGTGTGATCCAGCGATACTCGAGATCTTTCTTGTCCGCGCCCGGCGGAGCGCGCAACACTACTTCAGAAGTCTTGGACTGAGCCAGGTAGTAGCGGCCCACGTTTCCGTCGTCGAACGCGATCGTCTCGCGGAAGGCGTCGTCACCCCAGCTGAGCTGGAGCTCGACTAGGCCGGTTGCCTCACGCGCTGCGGCGAGCGCGACCTGCAGGGGATCTTGACCATCGGCCAGCAACGCCTTGGGAAAATCCCAGCCCTTGGAGCCGCGGAGGGCGAGCAATCGATAACGCAGCCCGTCGAAATGAACCGGGACGATGCCGCAGGACAGGATCTTGCGCGATGCGAGGTGAGGCGGTGTCATGGTATCGAGAGCAGGTTGGTTGAAGAATGTCGGTTACCGGAGAAATTGTAAGCGAATCACCGTCGGCTGCCGAAGACAAGGGGGCGCACGCCAATCATCGTGCGGCGTAAGTCGAATGTAAGCACGACTTCGTGCGTCAACGCCGCCGCGCGGTATGCCGTTAGAGTGGCGTCGAGACGCTCGTCTCGCGCCGATCAAAAGGAGAATCGTCATGACGCTTTCACAGTCCGCGGTGGCACTGGTTGTGGCCGCACTGTTTGCGCAGCCGGTGCTGGCTCAGAACACTGCCGACACCGTGCAGCGCAATGTGAATGAGCAGGAGCGCATCGGGAAGGGCCTGCAGTCCGGCCAGCTTACGACCAAGGAAGCCGCCAAGCTGGAAAAAGGCGAGGCGAACGTCGAGAAGATGGAGCAGCGCGCGGAAGCGGACGGCAAGCTCAGCGATGCCGAGAAGCGGCGCATCGAGCAAGCGCAGAACAAGGAAAGCCGAGAGATTTATCGGGAGAAGCACAATGCTCAAAGCGGAAACCCGAGCTCGGCCTCATCCCAACGCATGCAAGCCGACGTGCAGCGCAACGTCAATCAGCAGCAGCGCATCGAGCAGGGCGTTCAGTCGGGACAGCTCACCAACCGCGAGGTCGGGAACCTGGAGAAGGGCCAGTCGAACGTGAGCCGCAAAGAGGCGCGCGCGGGCGCCAACGGTCACGTCGGCGCCAGCGAACAGCAGCACATTCAGGCGGCGGAGAACCACCAGAGCCGCAAGATCCACCGCGAGAAGCACAACGACCGCGAGCGCTGATCGCTTCGCGATGCCGCAATAGAAAACGCCCGCACTAGCGGGCGTTTTCTTGTGTGCTTCGTGTCTCCGCTCGCGCTAGTGCCGATCGATGCGCAGGGCGGTACCCCATGTCCGGCGCATCGGCGCTCCCTTCCCGATTCCGGGGTGCAACCCGACACAACGCCAGCCGCAAGACCTTAGCGCTTGGTACACGGGATAGATCGGGTAGTACGGCGCATAGCCGACCCCGTAGCTCGAATCGCTCGTCGTCGCCGCCAGCCGGGCCTCCGTGGATTGGCGCCAAAGCTGCGCGTCCTGCCGAGCACGCTCGTTCTCGATCTCGTCCCGCCGACGCCGGTCCGTCGCCTGCGCGAGCTGATCCTGCTCGGCTCGCAGCCGTGCCCAGGCCTGCGAAGCCGCTTGCTCCCGTTTCAGCGCGCACGCGTCATCCGCGCACGCGCCCACCGCTGAAGTGATGTTCGCGCCATGCACCACCCCTCGGGGGCAGGGCGCATCGGCGTACAGCGTTCTGCCGTCCGCTGTGGTGCAGCGGTAGATATCTGCTTTCGCCTCGTCCCAGGGTGTGGCGACGAGCACGAGCAGCATCGCCAGCGCGAACGTCCGCCATTGCGCAGTCGCTCGAGTCATGGTTTTTCTATCGCGCTGTCCTCATTTCGACTTCGACTATCATACGCGGCTTCTCCCTGAACCGTCGGCTATCCTGGTGGCTCGTTCCGTTCGTAGAGTCCTGCGCTGGGCTTTGATATCGCTCGCGGTGGTTATCGCGATGCTCACTTTGCCTGTGGCGGTGGTGAGCGTCCTCGGAATTTCGATCAGCGCCGGGCCGTGGCGCGCTTCTATCGCCCAGGCCGCCAGCCAGGCTCTTGGGCGCCCAGTCACGCTGGAGGGGCCATTGACGCTGATCCCGACGCTGCGCCCGACGCTCAAGGTGGGCGGAGTCCGCATCGCCAACCCCCCCGGGTTTTCCGCGCCGCAGTTCGCGAGTCTCGGCCAGGCGCGCCTGCGTCTGGAGCTGCTTCCCCTGCTGCGCAATGAGATTCGAGTGGGGAAGGTCGAGGCGGAGGATGTACGCGTTCGCCTCGAGGAGGCGGCAGACGGCCGGCTCAACTGGAACTTTGGCAGTCCGTCTTCCACGCCGGCAGCTCCCCAGCCGGTCGCGAGTGCCGCTCCCCCGGTGCGGATCGAGGCGATCGCATCGGTCGAGTTCAGAAACATCAATGTCGAGTATGTGAGCGGCGGCCGCAGCCGCTATTTCGCTCTGGACGAGATGGTCGGCGAAGCGCCGTTCGGGCAGCCCGCAGTGCTCACGCTGCGCGGCGCGGTCGAGAAGAGCTTTCCTTACACCGTCCGCATCGACGGC
Organism: Burkholderiales bacterium; assembly: GCA_035499005.1. Lineage (GTDB taxonomy): Bacteria > Pseudomonadota > Gammaproteobacteria > Burkholderiales > SHXO01 > SHXO01. Next base: position 9,963 of record DATJZQ010000065.1, read on the forward strand.
GGTCCCTTGGCAGGGCTCAACGCTTCCGACAAGCCCTGGCCGCTCAAGCTTCATCTGGAGTTCGCAGGTACCGCCCTGGAGATCAACGGAAGCATCAAGGATCCACTGGGTACGCCCGCAGTCGACGTCACTTTTGGTCTGGGCACCCAAGACCTCGCGCAGCTGGAGCGCCTGCTCCAGACCACGTTTCCGCCGGTTGGCGCGACCGGACTCAGCGGCAGGGTGCAATGGGACCGGGGCCGTCTCCGGATTTCGGAGCTGAACGGCGTCATGGGGGAGAGCGCTGTGCACGGCGAGCTCGGGCTTGATCTGACCGGGAAGCAGCCGCGCGTCAGCGGGGACCTGACCTTGCCTGTGCTCGATCTCGAACCTCTACTTCGCGCCGAAGCACAACCGGCGAGGCCGCAGGCACGCGGACCGCCCTCCAACGAGTCGCTCACGGGGCAGCTCGAGGAAACACGGAAGAGCGCCGCGCGCTCCGTCACAGAGGCGAAGGAGACCTTGGCCGAGGTGGAGAGGCAGAGCTACAGCCTCAAAGAGCTCGGGCTGCTGGATATCGATCTCGCGCTGAAGATCGAGAAATGGAAGGGGCTGCCTGGCGACGTCCGCGACTCGCAGCTGCGCCTCGTCCTGCTGGAGGGACGACTGAAAGCCCCGGTGCAGACCAGTGTGGCCGACGTACCCTTGACGGGCAACGTGGAGGTGGACACCACGGCACAAGTCCCCGATTTTGTGCTGTCGCTTGGAACCGAGCGCTCGAAGCTCGGACGATTAGCCCAGGTGTTCACCGGCGTGCGCGGCGTGGAAGGCGAGTTGGGGCGCTTCGCGCTGCGTCTGAAGGGGCGCGGCGACAACCTGGGCGCCATCGTGCGCTCACTCGACGTGCAGGTGGGTTTGGCGCAGGCGCGGCTGAGCTACGGGAACGTCGAAGGCGGCAAGCCGGTGGAATTCAGGCTCGACGCGTTGGACGTCGCCATCCCCGCGGGCGGAAAGCTGAACGGCCGCGCGAGGGGATCGCTCCTCGGCGAGCCATTCTCTGGGAGCTTCAAGGGAGGCGATCTGACAGCGCTCGTGCATGAGCTGCGCTGGCCGCTGCAGCTCGAGGCTAACGCGAGTGGAGCGACGTTTCGGCTGGACGGCATGTTGGCTGCGGCGGAGGCCGGGCGCGGCACAGACCTGCGCTTCGAGCTGGAGGCAGCGCGGGCCGGGGATGTCGCGCGCTGGCTCGGTCTGGCGCGCGACGCCTCCGGCCGCGTGGCGATCGAAGGCCAGGTGCGCGTGGGCAGCGACGAATGGCGCTTGAGCTCTTTCAGCATTCGCCTTGGCAACACGACAATGAACGCGGAGCTCGCGCTGGTCAGTCTCAGCCGGCAGCCTGTGCTCGAGGCGCGCCTTACGGTCGACAACTTCGATCTCGAAGAGCTGGAGCACATGCTGCCGCCTTCTGATCCCAAAGCTTCCGCCACGCCGTCCATCGATCTGCCCATCCTCCCTCACGGCATCAGCCTGTTCGACGCCGACATCGACGTGCAGCTCAAACGCGTAACGATGCGGCCCGCGCCGCTGAGCGACGTGTCTTTCTCCGGCCGTATCCGCGACGGCCACATGTGGCCCTCTCCCTTCAGCGCAACCGTGGCGGGTGCGACATTCTCCGGAGCGGCGGCGCTCGATCTGCGGGGCGAAGTGCCCGAAGCCTCGCTCTGGGTGGCAGCCGAGAACGTGGACATCGGCGCCCTGCTGCAGAGGATGAAAGTCGTGAGCGAGCTCGAGTCGCGCGCACAACTCGTGCGCGCCGAGCTGGTCGGCCGCGGCGGCCGTCTTGGCGAGATGCTCGAGCGCTCGTCGCTGCTGGCAGAAGTCGAATCCGGCCAGCTCACCCTGCGCGACCCCAACCGCACGCTCCAGCTGCCGATCAAAGTGGCGAAGGGCCTGGCGCGGGCCGCCCCCGGCAAGCCGATCACGCTCGATCTTGACGGCGCGATCGATGCCACCGCGGTCACCATCCGCATCGCGAGCGGTGCCTTGCCCGATTTTCTGAAGACGAGCAGCAGCGTGCCATTTTCGATGACGGCGGAGGCCGCCGGCACGCAGCTTCAGTTGACTGGGAAGGTCGCGTTGCCCATCACGCAACGCGAGATGCGCCTCGAGCTGTCCGCGCATGGAGAGCGTTTCGACAGCCTGAATCAGCTTGCGCACGTGGAGCTGCCGCCTTGGGGGCCGTGGGAGCTCGGCGGGAAGTTCGAGGCCGCGGGCAGCGGCTACGAAGTTCCCGACCTCAGCCTGCGAGTCGGGGACAGCCGGTTGAATGGCCGCGGCAGCCTCGCCACGACCGACAAGCGGCCACGCCTGGAGATCGACCTCAAAGCGCCGCGCGTGCAGCTGGATGATTTCAAGCTCGGCAGCTGGTCGATGGTCGAGAAGGAGAAGAAGCCGAGCAAGCCGCTGACGGTAGAGGAGATGCGCGCCAAGGCGAAAGAGGCCGCAGCACAGGGCCAGAAGCTGCTGAGCCCTGAGGTGATGCGCGCCCTCGATGCCTACCTCAACGTCGCCGTGGAGGAGGTGCTGTCGGGCCAGGACAAGCTCGGCAGCGGCGGCCTGAAGGCCCAGCTCGCGGACGGAAAGTTCCTGCTCGACCCGGCGGAAGTGAATATCCCCGGCGGGTCCGCACGCATCGCGTTTTCTTACCTGCCCACGGAGAGGGATGTTGCGGTGACGGCCGACATGTGGGTGGATCGATTCGACTACGGCATCCTGGCGCGGCGCATCAATCCTCGCACCGATCTTAAGGGACGGTTCAGCCTGCGGGTGGATCTCGACGCGCGCGCGCCCACCCTCGACGCGCTCATGCAGCACGCGAACGGCCGGATCGATTTTGCCGTCTGGCCGGAAAATCTGAGAGCGGGCATCTTCGACCTGTGGGCGGTCAACCTGTTCGTCGCGCTGATTCCGAACGTCGATCCTTCGACGGAATCGAAGGTCAATTGCGCGGTGGGCCGCTTCCACATCCGCGACGGCAAGCTGGGACAGGACGAGATCCTGCTCGACACCAGCCGCATGCGCGTAAGCGGCGAGGGCAGGGTGGACTTCGGAACCGAGGTGCTCGCGTTCCGTCTGGCTCCGCGAGCCAAGACGCCGCAATTCTTCAGTCTGGCCACACCTGTGGGCGTAAGCGGCACCCTCACGGACTTCAAGATCGGCGTCGCTGGCTCTGACGTGATGGACACCGTAGGCCGTCTGCTGACATCGATCTTCGTCGTGCCGTGGCAGAAGCTGACGCAGCCCAACTTGCCGCGTGATGGAGCCGACGTCTGTGCGGACCCAAAGTTAGAGGTGCGCGTTGCGCAGGCGCCGCAGCGTTGATGCGCTCAACTCCGCCTGAAGCGCGCTGACCGAGACGCCAGCAACATCAGCCCAGAACCTGCATGCCTCTGGCAACGCCGGGTCGCGCGGCCAGGGCAGCCCCCCAGCGCTGCAGGTTTGGCAGACCTCCGGCCGCATCGAGCATCGGTTTGCGCAGCGCGAAGTTGGGATACAGCATGAGGTCGGCCACGGACAGTTCATCGGCCAGGAAATCGCGCCCCTCCAGGCGGCGATCGCACACGGAGAAGAAGTCGATCAGCCGCTTCTTCAAGTATTCCAGGTTCGTAGCGCTCTTCTCCGGCGCGCGCATCTCCATCTGAAACACCGCGTTGCTGGCGCCCGAAACGTCGCTTCCAGCCTGCATCAGCCATTGGAGCGCGAGAGCGCGCCGCGCAGGATCTCGCGGCAGCAGCTTGCCGCTCTTCTCTGCGGCGTACAACATGATCGCGCCGGATTGCGACAGCGCGAGCGGCTTTCCGCCCGCAGCGCTGTCATCGAGGATAACCGGGATCAAGCCCGCGGGGTTGAGCTTGAGGAACTCCGCCGAGCGCTGCTCGCCCTTGGCCAGGTCGATTTTGTGAGCGCGATAAGCGAGCCCCGCCTCCTCGAGCGCGACGGATGCGCGCAGGCCGTTGGCGGTAGGAGCAAGGTACAGATCGATCATTCCGGTCTCCTCGGTAGTCGGGTCCGCGATTATATCCGCGAGGCCCGGCAGCCCGAGCGATCAGCGCGCTTGTACCGTCTCGACCCACACCACCTCGCAGGCGCCGGCGCCCGTGTCCTCGCGCGTGAGGGAGCTGCGCCAGCGCCAGCCGTTCGGGCCGTGGACTTCGACGAGGTAGCCGCTCAGGCTGACGATCTGGCCGGCGCGTATGCTTAGCAGCTTGCGCTTGACCTCATCGTTGGCCGGAATCATGTGCATGTTGGCACTGTGCGTCTCGATCTCGCGGCGCGGGATCGGGAAGCGGTCCACGTGCCAGAAATAGAACCTTCCACTTTGGCTGATGTCGAATGCATCCAAGATGGCCTGATCGGACATCCGTCCCCATCCGAGCGCGAGGTCTACGGGAGCGATATCCGCGGCCTCGTCGAAGCGGTAACGCTCTTTGCTGAGGACGCGGGCGACGAGGGAGAACGACTGCAGAGGCAGGATTTGATATCCGGCTTTGGTGAGCCGCGGCGGGCTCGGTCCAAGGTCTGTCTGCACCGGGTCCGTGCTGACGAGAACTCCGGGCGGGTGAACGATCGGCCGCGCCTCCCAGCGGTCCCACGCCACCCAGGCCAGAGCGAACAGAAACAGCCAACGCCAGCGCATCGTTTGAGCGGGAAGTCGCAAGTGCAAGGCGCCGGTGCAAATCCGGTGCCCGGCGCGAGTAGCTCGAAGCCAACGAGTCCGATCGACGCGCATCTTGTCCTGGCGTCGAGCTGCGCGGGGCGGCGACGCGTGCACGTCGCGGCCTCAAGTCGGTTAACATTCGACCGCTGGTGCCGCTGCTGGTATCGGCGATTCCCTGCGGACTCTCCGCGAATCATGAGGAGCACGATGCACATGACAAACCACACCTCCACCCAGGAACGGCTCGAGCCTGCTCCGGTCGGTACGTTGCGTGCGACCTGCGTCAATCTGGCGCCGCTGCTGTTGGCCGTGCTACTGGTCGGCTGCTCGACCAAGGCGACACATCTGGGCTCGCTGTCGGGCGACCCGACGTTGGCCGGCAACGACACTGCGAAGCGACGCGCGAACAGCACGCCGGGTGCTCCGCCCAACACTGCAACATCGGGGAGTTCGGACAGCGTTTCTACTGCGTCACAGAGCGGAGCGGGGGGCAGCCAGGAAGGGGTCGGGTCCGGGCAGGCCGGCGATCTTGCGTCCAACGAGGCGGGCGCGTCGTCGTCGGGCGACTCGGCCGCGGGCGTTGCAGGCGGAGCGCGCGCCGGCGGCAATCATGCTTCGACGAGCGGATCCAAGGGCGCCGCCGGTGGCGCAGCTGCGGCCGGAGCGGCGTCGTCGGCGGGCAGCACGTCAGAGAGCGGTGGCGGCGCGAGTGCCGTGCAGACGGCTGCAACGGACAGCGCGGCCGATGGAGCGGGCGCAGCATCTGGCGACGGCAGACCTGGCACGAGAGCTCGCGGCGGCGCTTCGTCGACGTCTGGTGGCGGTGCTGCGGCGGGCGGCGGGGATGCGCAGGGCGCCGCTGAAGGTGCCGATCTTTCCCAAGGCGACGCAACGGCAGCAATCGAGGGCGGCGTAGCGGGTGCGACTGGGCAGAGGCGCGGCGGCGCGGCGGGCACGTCGGGCGTGAGTGCCGGCGCTGGGGGTGATACAGCGGCCGCGATGGAGGGCGACGGTCGCGTCGCTGCGATCGACGTTCCGAGCGGGAAAGTAAAAGTTGACGAGGAGTACCGGCCGCAGACCCTGGGCGGTGCGCTGCCCTTGGTCCTCGGCGTCAACGAAGAAGGGCGTTTCGACTTCGATCAGTACGCGTTACGGCCAGAAGTCCAGCACATTCTCGATGACCTGGCGGGCAAGCTGAAGACGGCCGAATACGATCGTCTCGACATCGTCGGCTATACCGATCGCATCGGCACCACCGACTACAATCGGCGCCTGTCCGAACTGCGCGCCTACGCGGTGGCTCAATACCTGATGGGCAAGGGCGTGCCGCAGAACAAGATCCACTACGAGGGCCGCGGCGAGAAGAATCCGCTCACGCCTTCGGTCGACTGCCAGGGGCTGGCGCGCGAAGAGCTGATCACCTGCCTGCAGAAGGATCGCCGGGTAGAGATAGAGGCCTCGATACACCGCAAGCACGCCACCGTGGTTCAGTGACGCGCAGGGTGGGGCGGACCGGGGGTGCGCCCCGCCCACCTGCCACTAGCGCAGGGCCTGGTTGAAGCGCTCGAGCGCTTGCGCGCCCGGGCAAAGCTCAGTCTCGGTGAGGGCGTTGAACGGCGTGCCGACCGTGTTGAGGCGCGCGTGCAGATCCTGCGGCTGCGGGTCGACATAGAGCAAACCCGTGACGACCTCGCCTTTGGCGTCGTGGTGCAGCAGGAAGTTGATGGCTGAGACGCGGTCGCCGGGGTCGTAGTCGACGGCGAGCTTGCGCAGGCGCAGCACCGAGCCGTCGTGCTGCACCACCTCCTCCAATGTCCCGGGAGCGTAGCGGGCCGCGATCGGGGCGCGCGGCAGCATAACGTCAAGGCTGTTCACCGCCTCGTTGTGCTCTCGCACATAGTCATAGCTCTTGGTCGATCCCTCGTGGTTATTGAACGCCACGCACGGCGAGATGACGTCGATAAAGGCGGCGCCCTCGTGCAGTAGCGCACCCTTGACGAGGGGAGTCAGCTGCTCCTTGTCACCCGAGAAGCTGCGTGCCACGTAGGTGGCGCCCAGCTGCAGCGCCAGCATGACGAGGTCGATCGGCGCATCGGCGTTGACCGCCCCCTTCTTGCTCTTCGAACCCTGGTCGGCGGTGGCGGAGAACTGCCCCTTCGTCAGGCCATATACACCGTTGTTCTCCACGATGTAAACCATGTTCACGCCGCGCCTCAACGCGTGTGCGAACTGGCCGAGCCCGATAGAGGCGGAGTCGCCGTCACCGGACACGCCGAGATAGGTGAGCTCGCGGTTGGCGAGACTGGCCCCGGTAAGCACCGAGGGCATGCGGCCGTGGACGCTGTTGAAGCCGTGTGAGCTGCCGAGGAAATAGGTTGGCGTCTTGGAGGAGCAGCCGATGCCGGACAGCTTGGCGATGCGATGCGGCGGCAAGTCGAGCTCGAAGCACGCCTGGATGATGGACGCGCTGATGGAGTCGTGGCCGCACCCGGCGCACAGCGTGGAGACTGTTCCCTCGTAGTCGCGCCGGGTGAGGCCGAGCGCGTTTTTCTCGAGCGAAGGATGGTGCAGCTTGGGCTTGGCGAGGTAGGTCATTTGGCAGCGCGCGTCATTGCTCCGGTCCGCAGCGGCGTCACCTTCAGCAGCGCGACTTTCTCCGCGAGCTCGGTGATGATGTGGCGCGCCGTGATGGGCGTGCCGTCGTAGTGCAACACCGAGATGAGGCGCGACGGATCGATGGCGCCCTCGTTGACCAGCAGCATGCGCAGCTGGGCGTCGCGATTCTGCTCGACCACGAAGACCTGGTCGTGCTCGGCCACGAACTCGTAAACGTCGTCGTGGAACGGAAATGCACGCACCCGCAGCGCGTCGAGTTGCACTCCGTCGTTCTCCAGCGCGTCGAGCGCCTCCCGCATGGCCGGGCTGGTTGAGCCGAAATAGATCACCCCAAGGCGCGTCGCCTGGCTGGCGGGACGCAGCGCGGGTCTTGGCAACAGCTCTTTCGCCGTTTCGAACTTGCGCAGCAACCGCTGCATGTTGTCCACGTAGTCGGGACCTGCCTCGCTGTAGCGCGCGTAGCGGTCCTTGGTCGTGCCGCGTGTGAAGAAGGCGCCGCGCGCGGGGTGAGTCCCGGGATAGGTGCGAAAGGGAATACCGTCGCCGTCGACATCGAGATAGCGCCCGAAGGATGCGCCCGCTTCCAGGTCCTGGTAGGTCGTCACCTTGCCGCGGTCGTAGCGGCGCGCATCGTCCCAGGCGAGCGGTTCGCACAGGCGCTCGTTCATGGCGATGTCGAGGTCCATCAGCACGAATACCGGGGTCTGCAGACGCTCGGCCAGATCGAAAGCCTCGGCGGCGAGGTCGAAACACTCCTTCGGATCCTCCGGGAAGAGGAGCACGTGCTTGGTGTCGCCGTGCGAGGCGTAGGCGCAGGAGATGAGATCGGACTGCTGCGTACGCGTGGGCATGCCGGTGGACGGGCCGCCTCGCTGCACGTCGAAGATGACCGCCGGGATCTCCGCGAAGTAGGCGAGGCCGATGAACTCCTGCATCAGCGAGATGCCGGGTCCCGAGGTGCAGGTGAATGCGCGCGCGCCGTTCCAGGAGGCTCCGATCACGATGCCGATAGAGGCCAGCTCGTCTTCGGCCTGGATGATCGCGTAGCGCGCCTTTCCGCTGTCTGCATCGTGGCGGTATCTGCGGCAGTGCCGGCTGAAGGCCTCGGCCAGCGACGACGACGGCGTGATGGGGTACCAGGCGGCGACCGTCGCCCCGCCATAAACGCAACCCAGCGCAGCCGCGCTGTTGCCTTCGAGAAAGATTTTGTTGCCCACCGCGCTGGCGCGCTTGATCTTGAGGCCGATCGAGGGCAGATAGCTGGCGGCGTAGTCGCGCCCCATGTGCAGGGCCTTGATGTTGGGCTCGAGCAGCCGCTCCTTGCCCTTGTACTGCTCGGCGATCAGCTTCTCCACCTCGCGCGGGTCGAGGTCGATCAGAGTCGACAGCGCACCGACGTAGACGATGTTCTTGAACAGCTGCCGCTGGCGCGGATCGGCGTATTCGCGGTTGCAGATCTCGGTGAGCGGCATGCCGATGACATGGACGTCGTCGCGGAACTTCGAGTTGGGCAGGGGCCGCGTCGAGTCGTAGAACAGATAGCCGCCGGGCTCGATCTCCGCCACGTCCTTGTCCCAGGTCTGCGGGTTCATCGCGACCATCAGATCGACGCCGCCGCGCCGGCCGAGGTAGCCGGACTCGGACACGCGCACTTCATACCAGGTCGGCAGGCCCTGGATGTTGGAGGGGAAGATGTTGCGCGGGCTGACCGGTACGCCCATGCGCAGGATCGACTTGGCGAACAGCGTGTTGGCGGACGCCGAGCCTGACCCGTTGACGTTGGCGAACTTGACGACGAAGTCGTTGATGCGGATTTGAGCGGCTGGAGGCATCGGGCTTTCGGCGTGGGCAGCGCACTCAAGCTGCCGTGGTGCTGCGCTCCTTGCGCCTGACGCGGCATCCGGGCCCGGCGTTGGTCATGTCCAGGAAGAACTTCTGCATGTCCCAGGCGCCGGTTGGGCAGCGCTCGGCGCACAGGCCGCAGTGCAGGCACAAGTCCTCGTCCTTGGCCATGATGCGGCCGGTCTTGAGCGTGTCGGACACGTACACATCCTGCGTCAAGTTTCTCGCCGGCGCGCGCAGGCGGCGCCGCAGGTCCTCTTCCGCGCCGTTCTCGGTGAAGGTGATGCAGTCCATCGGGCAGATGTCGACGCAGGCATCGCACTCGATGCACAGCTTGTCGCTGAACACGGTCTGCACGTCGCAGTTCAGGCAGCGCTGCGCCTCGGCGAAGGCGAGCTTCGGATCGAAGCCGAGCTCCACCTCCACCTTGATGTCTTTGAGCGTGATGCGGCTGTCCTTGAGCGGGACGCGGTAGCGCTTGTCGTCCGAAATCTCGTTGTCGTAGCTCCACTCGTGGATGCCCATCTTCTGCGACGCGAGATTCACGTGCGGCGCGGGCCGGCTGCGCAGGTCTTCGCCCTGGCACAGCTTGTCGATCGAGATGGCGGCATCGTGGCCGTGAGCGACAGCCCAGATGATGTTCTTCGGTCCGTACGCTGCGTCGCCGCCGAAGAAGACGTGTGGAAGCGTGGATTGCATGGTGAGCGCATCCACCACAGGCAGCCCGCCCGGGGTGAACTCCAGGCCCAGCCCGCGCTCGATCCAGGGGAAGGCGTTCTCCTGGCCGATGGCGACGAGCACGTCGTCGCACTCCATGTGCACGTCCGGCTCGCCGGTCGGAACCAGCTTGCGGTTCCCGTAATCATCGTGCACCGGCTTGACCTTCTCGAACACCACGCCGGTCAGCCGGCTTGCGTCGTGGGTGAACGACTTCGGCACGAGGTAGTTGAGGATCGGGATGCCCTCGTGCATGGCGTCTTCCTTCTCCCAGGGCGAAGCCTTCATCTCGTCGAAGCCCGAGCGGACGACGACGCGCACGTCCTCGCCGCCCAGCCGCTTGGACGAGCGGCAGCAGTCCATCGCGGTATTGCCTCCGCCCAGCACGATCACGCGTTTGCCGATGCGGTTGATGTGGCCGAAGGATACGCTGGCGAGCCAGTCGATGCCGATGTGAATGTGGGCCGCCGCTTCCTTGCGCCCGGGAATATTCAAGTCGCGCCCGCGCGGGGCGCCGCAGCCGACGAAGATCGCGTCGTAGCCCTCCTCGAGCACGCTCTTCATGCTCGTCACGCGCTGGCCGGCGCGCATTTCGGGCTGAAGGTCGAGGACGTAGCCCACCTCCTCGTCGAGCACAGTCTCGGGCAGACGGAACTTCGGGATCTGCGTGCGCATCATGCCGCCCGCGAACGGGTCGGCCTCATAGATGACGACGTGGTAGCCGAGCGGCAACAGGTCGCGCGCCACGGTCAGCGAGGCAGGGCCGGCGCCGATGCAGGCGACGCGCTTGCCGTTTTTCTCGCTTGCCGGCTGGGGCAGCCGGTCGCGGATGTCGTCCTTGTAGTCGGCGGCGACCCGCTTCAAACGGCAGATCGCGACCGGCTCCGGCTTTTGTCCAGCACCTTCTTCGACCCGGCCTCGCCGGCACGCGGGTTCGCACGGGCGGTCACACGTGCGCCCGAGAATGCCGGGAAACACGTTCGACTTCCAGTTGATCAGGTAGGCCTCGCTGTAGTGCCCCGCGGCGATCAACCGGATGTACTCAGGGACGGGGGTGTGGGCCGGGCAGGCCCATTGGCAATCGACGACCTTGTGGAAATATTCCGGTCGACCGATGTCTGTGGGCTTCAAACGCTCTCCTTATTGTCGGCATCCACCGTTGTTGTTCCTCGCCACAAATGCAGCCGCGTCGATTCTGTCCGGCGCGGCGGCCGGTGTGCCGCCTCTTAAGTCGCGCATCCTACCCCTGCTAGCCGATTTTCACCAGTAGCGGCAGGTAGTTGCGTTTCAATCTGCAACTTACGTGAAGCTTCTCGCTCAGGTTCATAACTGCCCAAAAACGCACCCATCGCCTGTCGAGCCACACCGAGCTCGCCCAAGCGCAGGCAACGAGCGCGCCAACGCGCGGCGCGTGACCCTTCGAGAGCTCGCTAACGCTCTAATTCTAAATGCGTTGACGCGATACCGCCTCAGTTTTCCAAGCTGTATTCGACGATCTTCCTGTCCTTCACGAGCGACCCGGACGCCGCGCTGAACTCGAGGAAATGTGCGGCCTTCAAATGCTCTCCAAATGCCGCCTTGTCCTTGTAGATCTCGTACAGCAGCACACGATCGGTCGAGTCTTTGGGGATCAGCACATCGAAGCGCTCGCAGCCCGCCTCGACGCTGCGCGAGCGGTTGGCGTTATCGACGATCAGCGGCAGGAACTGCTTCAGCGCGCCGGGATGGAGGTTGAAGTCGACGGTGATGACATAACCGCTCATTCGTTTTGTCTCCGATGAAGGTGTGTGGCTCGGCGGGAGTATACGTTCGAGGACCGGCTCGGCGGAGACGAAAAAAAGACCCCGCCTGGGCGGGGTCTCGAACTTCCGTCTGCGCCGCTTTGTTTAGTAGTCCATCTCGCCCCCGTGGGGCATGGGCGCAGGCTTCTCGTCTTTCGGAAGCTCGGCCACCATGGCGTCGGTCGTGAGGATCAGCCCAGCCACGGAGGATGCGTTCTGCAGCGCGAAGCGGGTGACCTTGGTGGGATCGATCACGCCCATCTGCACCAGGTCGCCGTATTCTCCGGTGGCGGCGTTCCAGCCGAAGCTGCCCTTGCCCTCCAGCACTTTCGCCAGCACGACCGAGGCTTCGTCGCCGGTGTTGGCCACGATCTGCCGCAGCGGCTCTTCCAGCGCACGCATGACGATCTTGATGCCGGCGTCCTGATCGTGATTGGCGCCTTTGACCTTGGCGGCCGCCTGTCGCGCGCGCAGCAGCGCTACGCCCCCGCCGGGCACCACCCCTTCTTCGACCGCGGCCCGCGTCGCGTGCAGAGCGTCTTCCACGCGGGCTTTCTTCTCCTTCATCTCGACCTCGGTGGCGGCTCCCACCTTGATCAGAGCAACGCCGCCGGCCAGCTTGGCGACGCGCTCCTGCAGCTTCTCCTTGTCGTAGTCGGAAGTGGTCTCTTCGACCTGCTGACGAATGGATTTGATGCGCCCCTCGATCGACTTCTTGTCGCCGGCGCCGTCGATGATGGTGGTCTCTTCCTTGCCCGCCTCGACGCGCTTGGCGCGGCCGAGGTCGTTCAGCGTCGCGTTCTCCAGCTTGAGCCCGAGCTCGTCGCTGATCACGGTGCCGCCGGTGAGAATCGCCATGTCTTCCAGCATCGCCTTGCGACGGTCGCCGAAGCCCGGTGCTTTCACCCCGCAGGTCTTGAGGATGCCCCGGATGTTGTTGACCACCAGCGTGGCGAGGGCCTCGCCTTCGACTTCCTCGGCCACGATCAGCAGCGGCTTGCCCGCCTTGGCGACCTGTTCGAGCAGCGGCAGCAGATCCCGGATGGCGGAAATCTTCTTGTCGTGGAAGAGGATATACGGGTCCTCCAGGATCGCCAGCTGGCGATCCGGATTGTTAATGAAATAGGGCGACAGGTAACCGCGGTCGAACTGCATACCCTCCACGACGTCCAGCTCGTTCTGCAGACTCTTGCCGTCCTCGACTGTGATCACGCCTTCTTTGCCGACCTTTTCCATGGCGTCGGCGATGATCTTGCCGACCGCGTCATCGGCGTTCGCGGAGATGGCCCCGACCTGCGCGATTTCCTTGTTGGTGGTGACCGGCTTCGAGATCTTCTTGATCTCGTCGACCACTGCATCCACTGCCTTTTCGATGCCGCGCTTGAGGTCCATGGGATTCATGCCGGCGGCGACGTATTTCATCCCCTCCTGCACGATCGACTGTGCCAGCACCGTAGCCGTTGTGGTGCCATCGCCAGCCACGTCGGAGGTCTTGCTTGCCACCTCCTTCAGCATCTGGGCGCCCATGTTCTCGAACTTGTCTTTCAGCTCGATCTCCTTGGCCACCGAGACGCCGTCCTTGGTTACGGTGGGCGCCCCCCAGGATTTCTCCAGGACTACGTTGCGCCCCTTGGGCCCGAGCGTGACCTTGACCGCGTCCGCGAGGATGTTGACCCCTGCGACAATGCGGTGACGGGCCGAATCGTGAAATCTGACTTCTTTGGCTGCCATTGTTTGCCTCCTGACTGTTACGCGTTCTCCAGCACGCCCATGATGTCTTCCTCGCGCATCACGAGCAGCTCTTCGCCTTGAACTTTCACGGTCTGCCCGGAATACTTGCCGAACAGAATCTTGTCTCCAACCTTCACCGACATCGGCATGACCTTGCCTTCCTCGGTCACCTTTCCCTTGCCTACCGCGACGACCTCGCCGGTATCGGGCTTCTCGGCTGCGGTGTCGGGAATGACAATGCCGGACGCGGTCCTGCGCTCTTCTTCGAGCCGCCTGACGATCACGCGGTCGTGTATCGGACGAATCTTCATAGCCTGCGAGCTCCCGATGACTTGTGGGATTGACGGAAATGGGCTCCCGCTGCTCGCGCGAGCCCGGCGAATCAATAGGGGCGCGCCCGGATGTTTTCAAGGGGCTCCCGCTTCGAGGACTGCTCCCGGCTCCAAGCCCGATGCTTCGAGCGTGCGAGAGAACCTCACAGGAGGGACGGCATGACTCTCGACGAGCGCCTCGGGAAGGCGCTGACGGCCGTCCTTTGCACGCTGGCGCTGAGCACGGCTGCACCGGCGCTTGCCCAGAGCGCCGAGGGCCAGGACACGAGTGGCAGCGCCACCATGGGGAAGGAGCCCGGCACGCGGTTGCAAGCGCGATGTGAGTCGCTGCGAAGCGATGCGGGACCGCTCGACGCCGTCCTGGGGGCCGATGCGCAGGCCTGCGTCAGCTTCATCGACGGCTTCGTGTGGGGGCACGCGTGGGCGGCCTGGCGGGGCGGGGCGGACATGTGGTTTTGCCTGCCCGCGGGGTTTTCGGCGCGCCAGGGCGTATCCGCCGTGATCGACTACCTCGATGCCCACCCCGATCGCTTGTCGGAGGACGCGCACCTGCTCGTTTTCCTTGCGCTCACTGCCGCGTATCCCTGCAAACCCTGAACCGTGCGCATTACCTGCTCACCGTATTCCTGCCCTTTTCTTTGGCGCGGTAGAGCGCACGATCAGCGGCCTTGAGAACCTCATCCGGGGATCTCAGCTTGTCGTTGGTCTCGGCCACGCCAATGCTGACCGTCACCGATACGATCTTCCGAGGCGCCTGCCCCGCGCGCAGCTGGCGGCCGGCCTCCGCTTCCCGCGGCCGGTCGGCGCCGCGCAAGCCGATCCGATGCTGGGCGATGTTCGTGCGCAGCACATCGAGCTCGCCGATGATCTCGCGGATGCCCCGCCCCGGAAACAACAGGGCGAATTCCTCGCCGCCATAGCGAAATGCCCGCCCTCCACGGCGCACGCGCTCCAGTTCGGCTGCAACCAGCCGCAGCACCTGATCGCCCACGACGTGGCCATAGGTGTCGTTGAAATTCTTGAAGTGGTCCACGTCCAGCATGGCGACGGTGAAGTCGTGCCCGAGGCCCATCAGGCGCTCGTTCAGCGCGCGGCGGCTTGGCAACCCGGTGAGCTCGTCGCGGAACGCCATACGGCGCGAGTCCTGAAGCACGCCGATCAGCAGGAGCAGGGCGGCGCAGGAAGTGAGCAAAGCAAAACCATTCGGCTGCTCCACCTTCTCGGCGGCGCTGCAGAACGCGAGGAGCGCGCCGGCCATCGCCGCATCGACCGAGCCGCCGAGCGCGAGCGCACGTGCGCTCACCACGACCAGGCTCGCCAGCATCACTGCCAGCGCTCCCTGTGGGATAGGCGACGCGCGTAGCCACGCGAAGTCGAACCAGTTTCCACCGAGCCAATCGGCAAACTCTGTGACGCCGGCTTCGATGAGCCAGAACGTGAACGCAACCTCAGTCGCGATGACGAGCAGCCGGCGCAAACCGAAGACGGTGAACAGGCCTCGCTCGGACAGCAGGCTGAACAGCGCCAGGTTGGCGGGCACGAACACGCACAACGCGGCGAAAGCTGTGCGCGCATCCGGGGCCTGAAGACCGGCTCCGAGCAGAGAGCGGTACGCAGCATAAGCGAGCGCGATGCACAGTACGGCAAGAAATATGCGCGCGCGCCCGAACCAGAGACTGATCGCCGCAGTGAGCGCGAACGCGGCGTATGGCCCGAATATCCGCAGCCCGCTCAGCGTAGCGGGGAGCGCAGGGCCGCGCGTCGCCAGCACTTGCACGGCGAGCACGGCTGCGGCGGAAATCGCCAGGCTCAGAACGGCTTGAAGGGCGGAGTTGCGCAATGAACGTTTGGCGTGCTGCGGCGATGGGGGACAGCTCGCGCCGAATTATAAAAAGCGCGCGGCGTTGGAGCGAGCACAGGTGTAGCCGCATCGCGACACACAGCGCGGCCACGCCTATAATAGATCGATCAGAGCTTCTTTAAATATTATCGACGCGCTTGGGATGGCCTGCAGCTCATGCGTCTCCATCCGCGGCCCGTTCTTCTACTGTATTTGGAGCGCAGATGCCTACCGCACCGCTGTGTGAACTACCCGCGCTCGCGGCCATGATTACCGACGGCGCGAAGCTCGCCGTGCCATCCGACAATTCCGGGGTGGCGATGGCGGCGACGCGCGAGCTGGTTCGGCGCGGCGTGCGCGGGCTGCATCTCGTGTGCGTGCCGGTGAGCGGTATGCAAGCCGACGTCATGATCGGCGGCGGGCTGGTGTCGACCATCGAGACCTCTGCCGTGAGCCTGGCGGAGTTCGGAGCGGCACCGCGCTTCACCGCAGCGCTGCGCGACAAGAAGCTGCGCATGCTCGAATCGACTTGCCCAGCGATTCACGCGGCGCTGCAAGCCGCGCAAAAGGGAATTCCGTTCACACCGCTGCGCGGTCTGATCGGCAGCGACGTGCTGACTCATCGTCCGGACTGGAAAGTGATCGACAATCCGTTCCAAACCGACGACCCGATCGTTGTGCTGCCCGCGATCCAGCCCGACATCGCGCTGTTTCACGCCCCCCTGGCTGACCGCTACGGCAATGTCTTCATCGGGCGCTGGCGCGAGCTGCTCACGCTCGCGCATGCGGCGCGCCGCACCCTGGTTACCGTGGAGCGCATCACGGGCCACAACCTGCTGGAGGACATCGAGCGCTCGCCTGGCGTGATCCCGGCCCTCTATGTCAGCGGCATTGCGGAGGTACAGCGCGGTGCGTGGCCTCTGCGCTTCGGCACAGAGTATCCCGCTGACGAACCGGAAATCGAGAGTTACGCCGCGGCCGCGCGCACCAACGGCGGCTTTGAGAGCTGGCTCGAAGCCTGGCTCATGCACGACAGCGCCCAGGCGCTCGCGTGAACGCGGCTTTCAGCCCTGTCGAGCTGCTCATCGTTGTCATCGCGCGCCTGCTGGAAGGGTGCGGGCATGTCGTGACTGGGGCGTCGTCGCCGATTCCGGGTGCGGGAGCTCTGCTTGCGCGCGAGCTCTCCGGCGGCACGCTGCGCGTGAACGTGCTCGGCGCAACGCGCAACAACAGCTTCACCAACGGCGGTGTCGAGCTGTTCGATCTGGCGGCGCAGGGGCGCATCGACGCGTTTTTCCTGGGTGGCGGCCAGATCGACGGGCAGGCGAACATCAACCTGGTGGGCACCGGACCTTACCCGGACCTCGAGGTGCGCTGGCCCGGCTCGTTCGGCTCGGCCTATCTGTATTTTCTCGTGCCGCGCGTGATTCTGTTCCGCGAGGAGCACACCAGGCGTGTGATGGTGCCGAGAGTCGATTTCATCAGCGCGCCGGGAGTCAGCCCTGCCAACGTGCATCGGCGAGGCGGCCCGTACAAGATGGTCACTGGCCTGGGCTTGTTCGCGTTCGATCGCGCTCGCTCGCGTTTCCGGCTCGAGAGCGTACACCCAGGACACTCGGTGCAGGACGTCGTGGACAACACGGGTTTCGATTTCGATCGCCCGGAAGACGCTGCGGTGACGCCGCCGCCCGAGCCCGAGGTGTTGCGGCTTCTGCGGCGGCGCGTACGCAGCGAGATCGCGGACGCGTACCCGCGGTTTGCCGCGACCCTTCCCAGCTGAAGCGCGCGGGCGCCGCACCACTATATTTAATGGCGCGGTGAGCATGAGCGAGCAGCTGCCGCTATTCTCCGCACCACAGGCGCAGCCGCTCGCCGCTTCGCGTACGGTGCAACCGGCACCGCCTGCCCCGGAGCTCGCAGCGCTCGCACGCGATCTTCCGAGCGGCATCTTCCTCGGCACGTCGTCGTGGTCGTTCCCGACCTGGTCGGGCCTGGTGTATGCAGGGGTCTATGACTCGCCAATACTCGCGCACGATGGATTGCGCGCGTACGCGCAGCACCCGCTGCTGCGCAGCGTCGGCATCGACCGCACCTTCTATACGCCGATCCCGGCCTCCGACTTTCGCCACTACGCAGAGCAGGTGCCTGCGGGGTTCCGTTTTCTGGTCAAGGCGCCCGGCGAATGCGTGAGCCCATGGCGGCGTGCGGAAGCGGGCGCCCGGGCGCCGGAGAATCCAAACTTTCTCGACGCCGCCTTCGCCGCTGAGCGTTTCGTCCTGCCCGCGCTCGAGGGGCTGGCCGATAAAGCCGGACCGCTCGTGTTCCAGTTTCCGCCTGTCCCGCGCGCGG
This sequence comes from Burkholderiales bacterium, assembly GCA_035499005.1. GTDB lineage: Bacteria > Pseudomonadota > Gammaproteobacteria > Burkholderiales > SHXO01 > SHXO01. The sequence continues at coordinate 27,867 of DATJZQ010000065.1, forward strand.
TTGCAGCCGACAGTCGGGGTTTTGCGCGCCGCCTCGGCGAGTTCCTAGCCAGATTGCCGCGCGGGCCGCTGTACGCCGTCGAGTTGCGCGACTCCGGGCTGCTCACGGACGACTACCTCGCGGCCCTGCGCGACGTTGGAGCCAGGCACTGCCTGGGGTTGCATCCACGGCAGCCCGGCGTGCGCGAACAGGCCCGCCTGTTGAGCAGGCTCGAGGCGGGTCCGCTGATCGTGCGGTGGAACCTTCATCCGGGCTATGGCTATGAAGAGGCGAAGCAGCGCTACTACCCGTTTGCACGCCTGCTGGACGAGGATCTGCCCACGAGGGTGGCGCTCGCCCGGCTGTGCCTCGAAACTGTCGCTGCCGGTCATCCCGCCTTTGTCATCGCCAACAACAAGGCGGAGGGTTGCGCGCCACTCAGCATGGTCAAGCTCGCTGCGCTTATCGTGCAGGAGGCATCCGCTGGCGGGTGAGCCCTGCAGCAATACCGTCAGCGGGCGGACGGCAAAGCGAGCGTGGGCCAGACCTGCGCGCCCAGCGCGCTCTCGGGCTCGATCAAGACCACGGCCTGTCCGGCCAGCTCGCGTGCCGACCGCGTTGCGCCAGCTTTGAGATAACGCTGAAGCGCCTCCACCGGATCGTCACCTGGCGCGGCGTCGATGGAGCGCCCGCGCAGCTCCACTCGGCGTCCCGCATATCCCTGCGGCGCGTCGGAGGCACGTCCGAACTTCGATGCGCCGAAATCGGCCCGGCCCGGTTGCCGAAATGGAAATGGCGCCTCGGGATGCTCGGCGTAGAAAGACCAGACGCTGAAGTGACTCACGCCAGTGAGCCCGTTCAAATAGTGCAGCGCCGCCTCTCCGCCCAACGCCGCGCACAGCAGACGGCGCCCATACAAAATGGCGAACTCGGGGTGGCGCGAGAAAAAATCCACGCGGTCGGCGGCGGCGATCCGGGCGAGCCGCTTGAGGTCAACGCGGGTGATGGGCTCCAGGGAGCGCTCGTCGGGCATGGCGTGAATATAGCGCATGCCCCGACGGCCCACCCAGGGTAGGGTACGCTATAGTCTTGCCTGTGGCTTGAGGAGCCGACCGTGAAACCCGTCCTGTTCTTCACTCTGTTTCTCGCGTTCGCATCGCAGGCTTGCGCTGCCTGCCCGCCGCTGCTCGATCACCGCTACAAGACGCTGCAGGGCGGCGAGATCAACCTGTGCGAATTCGCGGACCGCCCGGTGCTGGTCGTCAACACAGCGAGCAAGTGCGGCTTTACTCCGCAGTTCGAAAAACTCGAGGGCATGTACCGCGACCTGCGCGAGAAGGGCCTCATGATCGTCGGCTTTCCGTCCAATGACTTTCGTCAGGAGCTCGCCACCAACCAGCAGATCGGGGAGTTCTGCCTGCTCACCTACAAGGTCGAGTTTCCGATGGTGGAAAAGAGCTCGGTCACCGGGGCGAGCGCGGATCCGCTGTACCGCCAGCTGCGCGAGGCAACCGGGCAGGCGCCGAAATGGAACTTTCACAAGTATCTGATCGCTCCGGGCGCGAAACAGGTTTACAGCTTCGCCACTCAGGTCGAGCCCGATGCGCCTGAGATCATGAGCAAGCTCAAGCCGCTGCTCAAGTGAGACGGCGCGCCCCGCAATGCCCGGCCCGCTGGAAGGGATCAGAGTTCTCGATCTGACACGCGTGCTGGCGGGGCCGATGGCCACGCAGACGCTGGCCGATCTCGGCGCCGAGGTGATCAAGATCGAGCGGCCGAAGACCGGCGACGACACGCGCGGATGGGGCCCACCGTTCCTGACCCGGCCCGGCGGCGAGCCATCATCGGACAGCACTTACTTCGCCTGCTGCAACCGCGGCAAGAAGTCCGTCACTGTCGATCTCTCCACCGTCGAGGGACAGGACATCGTGCGTCGGCTCGCTCAGCGCTGCGATGTGTTGGCGGAGAACTACAAGGTTGGCGACTTGCAGCGCTACGGACTGGATTACACCACTCTGCATGCGCTCAACCCGCAGCTGGTCTACTGCTCCATCACCGGCTACGGCCAGTCCGGTCCTTACAGCGCCCGGCCCGGCTACGATCCCATCGCCCAGGCCGTGGGGGGACTCATGAGCGTGACCGGCGAACGCGACGGCTTGCCCGGCGCCGGGCCCCAGCGCGTCGGTGTCGCTGTGACCGACATGTTGACGGCGATCTTCGCGGTGAGCGGAATTCTCGCCGCGCTGCTGCACCGGACTCGCAGCGGCGCGGGCCAGCACATCGATCTCGCCCTGCTCGACGTGCAGGTGGCCTCGATGATCAACATCGCACAGGCATACCTGTCGGCTGGCATCGTTGCGCCGCGCGGCGGCAACGTGCATCCCAGCGTCGTGCCGTCCCAGGTATTCGATTGCTCCGACGGCCAGGTCATGCTGGCGGCCGGCAACGACAGCCAGTTCGCGAAGCTGTGCGCGGCCGCCGGGCACGCGGAGCTGGCTCGCGACGCGCGCTTCGCCACCAACGATGCGCGCGTGCGCAACCGGGAGCTGATCATTCCGATGCTCGAGTCCCTGCTGCGCGCCAAGCCTGTTGCCTACTGGACCGAGAACCTGGCGGCGGCAGGCGTTCCCTGCGGCCCGATCAACGACATCGCGGCGGTATTCGCGGATCCACAGGTCCGACACCGCAACATGCGGGTGGAGGTCGAGCATGCCACCCTGGGCACACTGCCCTTGGTTGGCAGCCCCCTGCGCTTGTCGCAGACCCCCGTCGAGTACGGTCTGGCGCCGCCGCTTCTCGGCCAGCACACCGACGAGGTGTTGAACACCCTGCTGGCCCTTGAGAAGACCGAGATCGAGCGCCTGCGGCGGGTGGCGGTGATCTAAGGTCATGCACTTTGGAAGGATTGCCACATTTTTTGCAATGCCCTGATCGCGAAAGCTGTACGCTTGAGCTTCCTCATGTTGCGGTTGGGCGACTTGGCGCCTTTGCAGCTTGACGCCTGTCAGACGTTGGGTGTTACATAGCCGCAGCCGGGCTTAACCGAATTGTCAAAAGCTGACATTACGATCGACATCCTTGACTAATTGGTGCGCGCCCGGCGACGGCTTGGGTTGGCCGGGCGGGACGTCACACAAACTCTTTCAGGGCCTTCTTAAATCCGACTAAGTTTGATGCGAGT
>DATJZQ010000066.1:0-2656 GCA_035499005.1 Burkholderiales bacterium
CGAGTGAAACGCCATCCACCGCCTTCACGTGGGCCACGACCCGCTTGAAGATGCCCTTGCGGATCGGAAAGTGGACTTTCAGATCGTCGACGGCCAGCAGCGGGGCAGGTGTGGTCGCCGGCGCGATCGTCGTAGCGGCGCCCTCGCGCGCTGGGGTCGCGGAGCGCCCGGCTGCTGTCTTGTCGCGCTCGTCGTACAGGTGACAGCGAACCACGTGCCCTGCGCCGATCTCGATGACGGCTGGCGCTTCGGCCCGGCAACGCGCCCAGGCGAAGTCGCACCGATCCGCGAAACGGCACCCGACGAATTCCTGCGACAAGGCGGGCACCGTTCCTGGGATCACGGCCAGCGCACCGTGCCGGTGCGCGGCATCCGGTACCGCCTCGAACAGTTTCTTCGAGTACGGATGCGCTGGGCGGGCGAAGAAGCTCGTCGCCGGCGCGAGCTCGACGATCTCCCCGGCGTACATGACGGCGACACGGTGCGCCATCTGCGCGACCACACCCAGGTCATGCGTGATCAGCAGCACGGACATGCGGGCCTTGGCTTGCAGCTCGCGCAGCAGCTCGAGCACCTGCGCCTGAATCGTCACATCGAGCGCGGTGGTGGGCTCGTCCGCAATCAGCAGAGCCGGATTGCAGGCAAGCGCGATCGCGATCATCACGCGCTGCTTCATTCCGCCCGACATCTGGAACGGATACTCGTCGATCCGCTGCTTCGCATCGGGGATGCGGACGGCGTCAAGCAGCTCGAGCGCGCGCCGCCGTGCTGCTTCGCCCCGCAGCCCGATGTGCCGCTCGAGCACCTCGCCGATCTGCTCGCCGACCCGCATCACGGCGTTGAGGCTGGTGGCAGGCTCCTGGAAGATCATGGCGATGCGCCCGCCGCGCACGGTGCGCATGGCCGCCTCCGGCAGGCTCAGCACGTCCACGCCGTCCATCAGGACCTGGCCCGCGACGACGCGGCCTGCGTCCGGCAGCAGGCGCATGATCGACAGCGCAGTGATCGACTTGCCGCTCCCCGACTCTCCCAGCAGCGCGAAGGTCTCGCCAGCCTCGATGGTGAACGAGAGGCCGTCGACCGCGCGCACCACCGTGTCGCCGCTTGCCAGCCACGTATGCAGCTGTTTGACTTCCAGCAGGGCAGGATTTGCGCTCATTGCTCAGGCAGTCCGCGCCGAACGTGCGAACAGCCGACGGAGCTGCGCGGCAGTGCCGGAGCGCACGCGCGGGTCGAAAGCGTCGCGCACCGAGTCGGAGAACAGGTTGGCCGACAGCACCAGCAGGAACATGAACACAAATGCAGCGGCGAGCGACCACCACACCACCGGATCGCGCGCCAGCTCCAGGCGCGCGCTGTTGATCATGGTGCCGAAGCTGATCATCGACGGATCGACGCCGACCCCGACGTAGGAGAGCACGGCTTCGGCCAGCACCAGGGCGCTGAACTCCATCACGACCGTGATCAGCACGATATGCATGACGTTCGGGATCAGATGACGGGTGATGATGCGCCAGGGGCGAACGCCGAAGGCGTGCGCAGCCTCCACGTAGTCAAGCTCCCGCAGCTTGAGGACTTCGCCACGCAAGAGCCGGCAGAGACCGGTCCACGTGGTGATGCCCAGGATGATGCACAGGAACAGCAGCCTCACGTCGGCACGCTGAGTGACGGTTTCGAACATCTCCGGGTGCAGGTCCATCCAGGTCTGCGTGATCAGCACCGCCGCCGCGATGAGCAGCACGCCAGGGATCGCATTCAACGTCGTGTAGACATACTGAATGGCGTCGTCGATCCATCCGCCGAAGTATCCTGCCATCACCCCCAGCAGCAGCGCGAACGGCAGCATGACCAAAGTCGTGAGCGTGCCGATGACCAGCCCCGTGCGAATGCTCTTGAGCGCTTCGTAGAACACGTCCTGGCCGACTTTGTCCGTTCCAAGCACGTGGTAGCGCGAGCTCAAGAGCGCGAGCGGGACGGCGACCGCCAGAACGAAGCCCGCAGTCACGAGCATCGCGCGCCACGGCACCCCGGTCGTCCCGTGGATGATGGCCGACAGCATGCCGCCGAAATCCGACTTGTAGACGCCGGCGAGCCAGGCTGCGATCAGCATGGTGAGCACGATCCAGAACACGGCTGCGACGCCGATGCCGCCGATCATGCCGCGCAGCACGTCGGGCACCAGCTCCTGCGCGGGATCTTTCAGGTGTGCGCCGCCGAACTTGAGACGCGGAAACTCGCGCGCCTGCGTTCCATCGGGCCGCTGGATGGTCTCTTTGGAAAAAGAATAGGCCGCGAACGGCGCGGAGTAGGTTTTCTCGAGGCGCCGACCGAGCGGGGCGACCAGCGCGTCGAACACGCTGCGCACCTCGACGGCATAGTTGACCTTGCCCTCCGCCGTCTTCGCTTCCAGGCGCGGGCGATAGTGCATCGAGTCGAGCAGCCCGATCACGACGAACACGCTCAGCACCACGAGCGAGCACATGCCATAGCGGCTGCGCGCCACCTTCCCCCAGGGCGCACGCAGGTGCTCGTGCCGGCGGATGTACCAGGCGCTCACGATCATCACCGCGACCAGCAGAAAGACCAGCCGGTCGGTCCACAGAATGACGGGGATGAAGGGCATGAGAGCTATTCGAAGCGCACGCGCGGGTCGGCG
>DATJZQ010000067.1:0-4332 GCA_035499005.1 Burkholderiales bacterium
CGTGAACAGCGCCCACGCCCCGAGAGCGACGCTGGTGTAGGCGCTGGCGGGTACGAGCCAGAGCAGCGCATGGCTGCGGAAATTGCCCAGCCACGCGCCCGCCGCACGCTCCACGGTCTGCCGGAGCGGCGTCTGGGCCAGCCCCGGATCGGGCGCGTGCACCAGCCGGTAGCCGTCCAGACCGCTCACCCAGAGTCCGCCCAACGTGAACAAAACCAGCGCAGCAACGCCTGCCCACACCCCGAGACGCCGCGCGCGGGAGCGCATGGGGTCTTCGGCGCCGTTCATCAGGATCGCGGCACCCATGTAGACCGCCATCGCCACCGAGAGCAGGCCGCACAGGATCGCGAACGGGTTGAACAGGGAGATGAAGCTGCCGGTGTAGGTCGAGGTCATATTCCAGCTGAAGTGATACGGCACGCCCTGCAGGATGTTTCCGATCGCCGCGCCGAACACGAGCATGGGCACGAAGCCGCTTACGAACAACGCCCAATCCCACGCGTTGCGCCAGCGCGGCGACGCGAGCTTGCTGCGATACTCGAATCCGAGCGGCCGCACGATCATGCTCCACAGCAGCACCAGCATGACAACGTAGAAGCCGGAGAAGGCGGTGGCGTACACCAAGGGCCATGCCGCGAAGATCGCGCCGCCGCCGAGGACGAACCACACCTGGTTGCCGTCCCAATGGGGGCCGATGATGTTCAGCGCCACGCGCCGTTCAGCGTCCGTGCGCCCGACGTAGCGCAGTATGGTCCCGACACCCATGTCCATCCCGACCATCACCGCCAGCCCCATGAGCAGGATCCCGAGCAGCAGCCACCACACCACTTTCAACACCAGATACGCTTCCATTTCCTCCGCTCCTCAGGCTGCGCGCAGGGAGACGGCCGCGGCCGCGCGGCCAGGAGGATGCCTGGGCTCGTCCGGCCCTTGGCGCACCGCCCTCACCATCAGATACAGCTCGATCAGAATGAACAGCGTGTACAGGACCAGAAATCCGGTCAGCGAGAACGCCATGTAACCGACGCTGTGGGTCGAAACGGACATCCAGGTCGGCAGCACCTCGTAGACCGTCCACGGCTGGCGCCCGATCTCCGCCACCAGCCATCCCGTCTCACACGCGATCCAGGGCACCGGGATCGCCAGAACCGCCAGCCACAGGAAGGCGCGGTGTCGCTCCACTCGATCGAACAAGGTGTAGATCACCGCCAGAACGAAATACGCGAGCATCAGCAGGCCGAGCCCGACCATGATCCGGAACGCCCAGAACACCGGCCACACCGGAGGCAGCGCGTCGGCAGCCGCTTTCTCGATCTCAGCCGGACCCACTCTGGAAACATCCTGATCGGGCGCGTACCGCGCGACCAGCAGGCCATAGCCCAGATCCTTCTGATGCGCCTTGAACTGCGCCAGAGCCTCGGCATCGTCCGGGTTGTCGCTCAGGCGTTTCAAGGCCTCCACCGCCGGTATTCCGCCACGGATGCGCTGCGCGGCGCGCTGTGTCAGGACATCGGCGCCAGGAACCGTCCCGTCCAGCGAGTGCGTCACGAGCAGCGACAAGGCCGCCGGGATCTGGAGCTCCCACAAGTTCCTGCGCCCCTCCTGCGAGGGAAACGCGATCACGTTGAAGGCCATCGGCGCCTTCTCACTCCGCCACAGCGCCTCCATCGCCGCAAGCTTGGTCGGCTGCTCGTGCCCGCCGACGAAGCCCAGTGCATCACCGAGCGTGATCACGCCGGCGGTCGAGAAAACACCGAACAGGGCCGCGATGCGGAACGAGCGCCTGGCCAGCTCCAGGTGGCGTCCGCGCAGCATGTAGAAGGCGCTCACCCCGCACACGAACATGGCAGCGGTCACATAGCCCGCTATGCTGGTGTGCACGAACTTGGACTGGGCGTCGGGGCTGAACAGCATGGCGAGAAAGCTCTCGAGCTCCATGCGCATGGTCAGCGGATTGAAGTATGCTCCGCGCGGATCCTGCATGAATGCGTTGGCGATCAGAATCCACAGCGCCGACAGGTTGGAGCCCAGCGCCACGAAATAGGTGACGATGAGATGCTGCGCCTTGGTGAGGCGCTCCCAGCCGAACACCATCAGGCCGACGAAGGTCGACTCCATGAAGAAGGCCATCAGGCCCTCGATGGCCAGCGGAGCGCCGAACGTGTCGCCGACGAAGCTGGAGTAGTACGACCAGTTGGTTCCGAACTGGAACTCCATCGTCAACCCGGTGGCTATGCCGAGCGCGAAGTTGATGAGAAACAGCTTGCCCCAGAAGCGGGTCATCTGCCGGTAGATGTCGCGGCCCGTGACGACGTACACCGTCTCCATCGCCGCCAGCAGAAACGACAGGCCGAGTGTCAGCGGAACGAACAGGAAGTGGTACAGGGCGGTCGCGGCAAACTGCAGACGCGACAGATCGACTACGGTATCGTTGACCATGGGCAATTTCCCGGTGCTGACCGCGCCGGACGGATTGTATCCGAAAGAATTCGCCGGAGAGGGCATGAGCAAACGCGGTACCGACGAGACCAGGCAGCGAGCCGAGGCGCTGCGCAAAGAGATCGAGCTGCACAACTATCGCTACTACGCACTCGACAACCCGATCGTGTCGGATGCGGAGTACGACCGGCTGTTCCGCGAGCTGCAGGCGCTGGAGGCAGCGCACCCCGAGCTCGTCACCTCCGACTCCCCGACTCAGCGCGTGGGGACCCAGCCGCGCCCCGAGTTCGGCGAAGTGCGGCACAGCGTCCCGATGATCTCGATCGACAACGCGTTCGACGAAGAGGAAGTGCAGGACTGGGACCGGCGCGTTCGGCGCGGGCTCGAGACGGAGCAGGAGGTCGCTTACACGGCTGAGCCCAAGTTCGACGGCGCGTCGATCAGCCTTCGCTACGAGGATGGCGTGCTGGCGCAGGCGGGGACGCGCGGCGACGGCACCACGGGCGAGGACGTGACTGCCAACGCGCGGACCATCAAGACCGTGCCTTTGCGCCTACAGGGCAAGGCGTGGCCGACTGTGCTCGAGGTGCGCGGCGAGGTGGTGATTCCGAAGCAAGACTTCGAGCGGCTCAACGCGGCGCAGGCGAGCCGCGGCGACAAGATCTTCGCCAATCCGCGCAACGCAGCCGCCGGCGCGCTGCGCCAGCTCGACCCGCGCATCACCGCCAGCCGTCCCCTCGCCTTCTTTTGCTGGGGGCTTGGCGAGGTGTCCGAGCCGGTCGCGCAAACCTACTCCGGCATCGTCGAGCTTCTGAAGGACTGGGGCTTCCGCATCACCGAGTTCTTCGCAGTCGTGCACGGCGCGCAAGGCTGCCTCGCATACCACCGGCGCATGGCCGAGCAGCGCGAAAGCCTTCCTTTCGAGCTGGACGGCGTGGTCTACAAGGTCGATCGGCTGCGCGACCGCGACAGGCTGGGTTTCACGGCGCGCGCGCCACGCTGGGCGCTGGCGCACAAGTTCCCAGCCCACGAGGCGACCACGGTGGTCGAGGACATCATCGCGTCGGTCGGTCGCACGGGCGTAGTCACGCCGGTGGCCAAGCTTGCACCGGTGCAGGTGAGCGGCGTGCGCGTGACCAACGCCACGCTGCACAATCAGGACGAGGTGGATCGCAAGGAAGTGAGGGTGGGCGACACGGTCATCGTGCGGCGCGCGGGGGACGTCATTCCCGAGATCGTGGCCGTGATCCCGGAGAAGCGGCCGGCCGGGACACGGCCGTGGCGCATGCCCAAGACCTGTCCGGTGTGCGGCTCGCAGGTGGTGCGCGAAGAAGGCGAGGTCGCGCATCGCTGCATCGGCGGCCTGTTCTGTCCAGCCCAGGTGGAAGGAGCCCTGCTGCACTTCGCTTCGCGCCGGGCGATGGACATCGAAGGCCTCGGCGACAAGCTGGTCGAGCAGCTGGTGTCGACCGGCCTGGTCAAGCACGTGGCGGACCTCTATCGCCTGAAAAAAGCCGACCTGGTCGCGCTGGAGCGGATGGGCGAGAAGTCGGCGCAGAACCTGCTCGACAACATCCAGCGCAGCAAGGATACGACGCTCGCGCGCTTCCTGTACGCGCTCGGCATCCCGCAGGTCGGCGAGACGACGGCGGAGCAGCTTGCCCGCTACTTCGGCGGCCTCGACGCCGTGATGGAGGCAGATCGGGACGCACTACAGCAGGCACCCAACGTCGGCCCGAGCATGGCGGAGGACATCCACGCGTTCTTCGGACAGAAGCACAACCGGGAAGTCATCAAAGCGCTGCTGCGAACCGGCATGCGACTCAGCGCGCCGCGCGTGCAGAGAACGTCCGCGATGTCGGGCAAGACTTTCGTGCTGACCGGCGGCCTGGA
>DATJZQ010000068.1:0-27199 GCA_035499005.1 Burkholderiales bacterium
GCCGTGACGCCGACCATGAACGGGAACAGGCGCGGCGCGAGGCGGCGCGCCTGCAGCGTGAGCACCAGCGCGACGGCGATGTGCGAAGAGGGGAACGCGCCCGCGCGCACCTCGCCGCCTGAGGTAATTACGTAGAGCAGATGGCTGAACAGATAGCCTTGGTAGGGTTGGGGCCCGCTATGCGGCGGGAACCAGTAGTGCGGCCCGAGCACGGGAAACAACCAGAACAGCGCGTAGCAGGTGCAGAAGCACAGCGCGGTAGCGAACATCACGCGCTCGGCCGGCAGGTAGCCGCGCATGAGCAGGACGGCGAACAGCATCGCCGGCGTGAAGAAGTAGTACGCGTAGTAGGCCATGCAGAACAGCTCCGACAGCCAAGGCCACGGCGCGTGCTGGGCGAAGGCGAGCGCGGGGAGGCCGCCCCACAGCGCTTCTTCTCCGCGCACCAGCCACGCATCGAACGGCTGCTCGTACAGCACAGGCCAGATGGTGGCGGTCTGGCGGTAGAGGAGCGCGAACACCAGCGGTCCGTAGGCGAGCCTCAGCAGGAGAAGCAGACGGTTCGCCGAATGGCGCGAAGCAAGGCACACCAGCGCGAGACCAGCGAGCAGAGCGAGATCGAGGAGCAGCTGCTGGCCGCAGCCGGACACGCCGCGCGCCGCGCCCAGCGCCAGCGGGAACAGGGCGAGCGTGATGTAGCCGCCGATTACCGCGTCGAGCGCGCGCAGTCCGCCGAGGGGCTCGGTCAGTCCGAAGGGTAAACGGATCGTGTTAGAGCCAGCCATGGTCACGATACCAGCGTGCAGTGCTGGCCAGCGCGTCGGCCAGCGGTGTTTGAGCTCGCCAGCCGAGATCGCGGGCCGCTTTGTCGGCGCTGCACACCCAGGCCGGCGCGAGCATCTCGAGCACTTTCTGCGAGCTGAAAATGTGCGGGCGTCCCTGGACGCGCGCCACGGCGTCCGCGATCAAACCGGCGGCCGAGGCAACGGCCTCCGGAAGGCGCAAGGGGCGGCCCGCCACGCCTAGCGCAGCGGCGATGAGTCGCCCGAGCTCGACCCAGCTGACGACTTCGGGTCCGGCAAGAAAGTAGACCTGCCCTGCAGCGCCGGGAGCTTCTGCCACCCGCACCAGTCCCGCAGCGAGGTCCTCCGCGTAGATCAAGGAATAGAAGCGATCGGCGAAGCCGACCACCGGCAGCCAGCCGCGCCGGGCGATGCGGAAATAGCCGAGCACGTCGCGCTCGCGCGGACCGTACACGATCGGCGGCCGCACGATCGTCCAGTCGAGGCCGGATGCCGAGCGCAGCGCATCCTCGCCCGCCAGCTTGCTGCGTCCATACCAGGTCAGCGGCTGTGGCGGCATGTCTTCCGTGCGCGGCGCCTTGCCACCCGGGCTGGGGCCGGCTGCAGCCAGACTGGACACGTAGACGAAACGCCGGGGGCGGGGCGAAGCCGCAACGCAGGCTGAAGCGAGGTTGCGAGTTCCTTGCGCGTTGACGCGGAACAAATCGTCCTCGCGCAGACCTTTGAGCGCGCCGGCGAGGTGAAACACCACATCGCAGCCCGCCACGGCTTCTGGCATGCGCGCCGGGTCCGTCACATCTGCCCGCACCACCTCCAGCTCGGTGCCGGCGAGGTTGCCCAGGTTGCTCGAGGGGCGCGCCAGCACACGCACACGGTGGCCCGCCGCCAGCAGGCGCGCACACAGATGCGAGCCCACGAATCCGTGGCCACCCGTGACCAGCGCCAGCATGCGTTAGCGCACCTCGCGCGGCCCTAGGCTTCGGCCCGGACTTTCCTCCCAGCTGTCGGCCCTCCGATGCCAGTGTCCGTTGCGTGCCGCTGCAAGCCAAGGGGGCCTCGGACGGCGGCCGCTACAGCGCCCGATCGTACACGCGGTAGGTCTTGGTTCGGTGCGCATCGATGTGTGTCAGCGGCTGCAGCATCGCCTCATTGTCCTCCAGAATCCATCCGACTTCCGCGCGCTGGTAGCCGAGCGGAATGCCGTTCTGGATCGTGCGCTGTATCAGCAACCCGTCCAGCCCCAGCCTGCGGTATTGCGGCAGGACGCCGAGCGCCAGCACGCGCATGCGCTTGCAGCCCGCGACCTTCACGCGCCACAGGATCTTGAGCAAGCCGAGCGGAAACAGGCTTCCGCGCGCCAGCTTGAGCGCCTCGTTCGCGTCGGGCACCGCGATCGAAATCGCAGCCGGTTGTCCGTCCACTTCGCCGACGAAAGCGAGGCGCCGGTCGATCAGCGGCTTCAGCTCCTTGGCCAGCGCCGCGAGCTCGCGGTCGGTCCAGGGCACGAAGCCCCAGTTGTCGGCCCACGCTTCGTTGTAGCAGCGGCGCACGAAGGCAAGCTCTTCGTGCCAGCGCGAAAGGTCGACCGGCCGCACTTTCACGCGCCCGCCGCCAAGCACCCTCTGCGCCAGGCGCTCGAGCTGTCCCTGGTAATCCGCGGCCTTGACCTCGAGCGCGTACAGATCCTTGACCTTGCGCAGGCCAAATGCCTCGAACTGCTCGGCGTAGTAACCTGGATTGTACGGCATCAGGATGGCCGGGTCGTCCTCGAACCCGTCGACCAGCAGGCCCAGCACGTCGTTGGTGGTGAAATTGGTCGGCCCGCGCATGACCGACGATCCGCGCGCCTTGAGCCAATCGCCGGCAGCGGTCAGCAGAGCACGCGACGCGTCCGCGTCGTGCTCGCATTCGTACAGCCCGAAGAAACCGACCTGTCGCTCGGCGGGGTGAAATTCGCAGTAGCGGCGGTTCTTGATCGCTGTGACGGTTCCTACTACGGTCGCGCCGCGCCGAGCGAGGAACGGCTGGATCTCGGCGTATTCGTATACGGGATTCTTGCTCGGGTTGAGAAAGTCGCGCCGCTCCATCATGAGCGGCGGCACCCAGTGCGCGTAACCGCGGTACAGGCCGAACGGGAAGCGGATGTACTGCTCGATGTCGCCCGGCTTGCCGGCCGGTTCGATCGTCAGGCCGGCGGCCACGCGCTTACTGACCGATCAGCCCAAACTTGCGCCCCGCCTCGGCGAGTTTGTCCAGGGCCCAGCTCAACTGCTGGCGTGTGTGACCCGCGGTGAGCGAGATGCGCACCAGCGTGCGGCCGGGAGGCACAGCGGGCGGCACCACCGGATTGATGAAAATGCCTTGGTCGTGGAGCCAGCGCCAGACCTGGAAGCAGCGCTCGAGCTCGCCCACGACGATCGGGATCACCGGCGTCTCGGACGACCCGGTGTCGAAGCCGAGCGCGTCGAGCCCCTGTTTCATGAAGCGCGCGTTGTCCCACAGGCGCTCGATGCGCTCGGGCTCGTCGCGCATCACGTCGAGCGCCGCCAGCACCGCGGCGACGCTGGCCGGCGCGGCCGAGGCCGAGAAGATGAAAGGGCGCGAGTGGTGCTTGAGGTAATTGATGACGCGCTCCGACGAGGCGATGAAGCCGCCGATCGCCGCCAGCGACTTGGAGAAGGTGCCCATGATCAGATCGACATCGTCGGTCAGATCGAAGTGCGCCGCGGTGCCCGCGCCCCCCGCGCCGAGCACGCCGATGGCATGGGCGTCATCCAGCATGATCTGCGCGCCGTACTTGCGCGCGAGGCGAGCGATCTCGGGCAGCTTGCAGATGTCGCCTTCCATCGAGAACACGCCGTCGGACACGATCAATTTGCCGGCGGAGGCGGGGAGCTCCGCCAGGCGCCGCTCCAGGTCGCGCATATCACTGTGGTTGAAGCGGACCATGGTGCCGGGCGAGAGCAGGGCGCCTTCCACGATGCAAGCGTGATTCAGCTTGTCGGAGAGGATGTACTCGCCGCGCTGTACCAGGCAGGAGATGACACCCGTGTTGGTTTGATAGCCGGTGCTGTAGACGAGAGCCGCTTCCTTGCCGACCAGTTCCGCCAGGCGCTCCTCCAACTCGAGATGAATGGGAAGCGTTCCATTCAGGAAGCGCGACCCGGCGCAGCCGGTGCCGTAACGGCGAATCGCCTCGATGGCGCGCTCCTTCACCTTCGCATGGGTGGTCAGCTCGAGGTAAGAGTTGGACCCGAGCATGAGCATCTTGTGGCCATCGACGACGACCTCGGTGTCCTGCCCGGTCTCGATCAGCCGGAAGTACGGGTAGATGCCGAGCGCCTTGGTGTCGTCGGCCTGCGTGTAGCGCAGGCATTTGTCGAAGATGTTTGCCTTGCGCCCTGCCGCACTGATGAGCAGGGACTTCTCGGCCCCAGGGGGCGGTGAAACGTCCATCGCGGTGCCTCTGGCAAGTGACGACAGTATGGCGCGCATATTACACTGGGATCTGAGTTGATAGGAACCGGTTCCGGCCTCATAAGCCAAGCCGAAGCCACCGGCCAAGCGCCGCGGCGGGGGCAGTCTGACAAGCCACGCCCACTCCCGCGGTATTTCAGAGGCAACGGTCCGCGCGGCGCATCGGTGAGCGCTACGGCATCCTCCCTCGAGCTGCCAGGCGAAAAGGCCGCGCAGGGCGGCCGATCGGAAGCGTAGCCTACAGCATCCCGGCGCTTTCCGCGCGGCCGCACGCAAGCTGTGGGCTCAGCTCGAATTGTACCCGCCGTGCGGCGCTCAGAAGCGTCTGGCGCCCGGCTTGGGCGAGGCCTGGTGGTCGCCGCCGTCGCTCAACTGCGCCAGCATGCGCAGATAGGCTGGCTGTTTCTCTTCCGGCACGTCGTGCTGGGGAAACAGCCAGCGGAACGTTGCGACATGCGCCTGCGCGGGCAGAGTGTCGAGCAGCCCCTGCGTATCGTGGCCGTTGATCAGGCGGTCGCGGTAGATATCCCAGATGCGCCAACGCACCCATTCGTCGCGGCTGTTTGCGGCGAAGCTCTCGCCGTGCACGCGCATATCGTTGGCGGTGCGCACCACCTCGTTCTCCAGTGCCGGCTCGCGTCGCCACAGCAGCGCGGCGATCTGCATTCGGCGCACGTAGCCTCGCGCGCGGGGCGACGCCAATGCGAGATCGAAGTGCTCATTCGCCTGCGCCAGCGAGCCGCCCGACTGCAGAATGTAGTGGCCCCACATTGCGTGCGCGTACGGATTCTGCGGATCGCGTTGCACAGCGCTTTGGTAGTAGTGCACAGGATCGAGTCCGCCGGCGCCGTCTCGCGAGCGCAGGAAGTCGGCCCAGCCGAGATGCGCGAGGCCGTCGGCCGCCACGCGATTGTCCGTCGACACCGCCGCTGCCGACAGAGCGGGTTGCACGCGGTTCGCGATATCGGTGAAAGTGTCCCGGCCTTGCGTGACGCGGATGTTGTCCAGCCATTCCATCGCCAGCTGCTCACGTCCCCGCATGGCGGCACTATTTCCCGGACAGGTTGCGAGCGCGGCCCCGTAGCGGTCCCAGGCAGCCGCGTAGTCGCCCGCATCCTGTTGCACCTGCGCCTGCCGGACGAGGCCAGGTACATCGCCGCACGCTCGCCTGTGCTGGTAACCGAGCCAGATGCCCGCGCCGCTCACCGCGATGACGATGGCAATCATTGCCGCCGCGTACTGCCGGAACGCGCGGGCCCACCACGGACGCGACATCCGGGCGATCGCAGCTGCCACTTCCGCGGCTGCATTTCCACGCGGACGCAGGATCACGACCGCACGCAGGTAGGGTGGAATCGCGTCCGGCGGGGTCGGGCGCAGCATGACCGGCAGAACGTGCCCCCCGGGCGAAGGCCAGCGGCGCTGCGCGAACTCGAGCTCGGTCAGCGTGTAGCGCCCAGCGGCTACCGCCTCGGGAGTCAGCAGGAACAGGAAGCAATCGCTGGCTTCGACGGCCTCCCGTATGCGAGCGTCGTAGGCTTCGCCCTCGGGCAATTGCGTCCGGTCGAAGAAGACTTCGTGGCCTTCCTCTCGCAGGGCGAGTGCGACCTCTTCTGCGGCGACGCGCTGCTCGGATGCGTAGGAGATGAAGATCTTCATGCTCGTCGCCGGTTACAGACAGTGTTGCTGGCCTACGCCAGGAATCGCCCGCCGCTCCTTTTACCCGTTGCGCGGCCCCCCGCCGGCCTGCTACCTTTGGCGCTCCCGACTGCGAACGACTTCAAGAGAGGAGATCATGAGCGTGGACAGCGCCGCCTATAGACTAGCAGTCGTGGGCGCCGGGCGCGTGCGCGGGCAGATCGCCATGGCCGGCTGCCCCGGACGCATGGCGGGGATGCTGCTGCCGTCGAGCAGCTCGTGGCGCCTGCAGCGCGACATCGCGACACTGCGCTATTGGGGCGCGCAAGCCCTGGTGACTCTGCTCGAGAAGCCCGAGCTCGCTTTGATGCGCCTCGGGGAGCTGCCGGCTCTTGCCGCCTCGCACCGGATCGCCTGGTATCACCTGCCGCTGCGCGAAGGTCACGTGCCCGACGATCGCTTCGACGTGCTCTGGCAGAGCGTGGCGCCGCGCCTGCGCCGCATTCTGTGGGTTGGGGGGCGCATCGCGGTGCACTGCGGAGACGGGCGTTCCCGAACTGCGACGATCACCGCCAAGCTGCTGGTCGAGCTCGGATGCCCCGCCCAGGACGCCCTGAATCGAGTCCGTGCCGCGCGTCCCGGCGTGCTGTCGCGCCCCGAAGAAGAGGAGTTCATCCGGGCCCAGGCGCCGGCGACGGAGGCGGCCCACCGCGTTCACCTGAGCGTCGTGCAGCCTCTCGGCCTGGGCGCTGCCATCGATCGCGGCGACGAGCTCGAACTCGAGTGGGGCTCGCTGCCGCTCGACGACCCTAACCAGCTCGACCTGCTGCGGCGCTCTTAGCCTGGTTCGCCCGTTTCGGGCGGCCGCAAAGCTCGCACTTCAGTCCCCGCACTGTACCCCCCCTCCGGTCGGATGGCCGCCTGGGCACGTTGGCGCACGAGATCGATGTGCCCACGGAACACGTAGAGGTTCTCGGAATAGGCGAGCGGCGTCTCGATCTGGTGGACCGCGTGATCGATTCGCTCGAGGCGCTCGAGAATGCGAGCGATTTGCTCCGGTGTGCGCTGCTCAGCCAGCTCGAGCTCGATCTCTTTGAGTCTGGCGTACCAGCGATAGATGCGCGAACGGACGCGCCAGCGGTATAGCTGCGGAAGCAGCCGGGCCGCCGGGATCAGCAGCGCGAGCGCCGGGACCAGCAGCACCAGCAAACGGTCGACCAGGTTCGCGCCCCAGTAGGGCAAATAACGCTGCAGCAGGGGTGGGCCGGATTTGTAGAAACGGGCGGCCTCCGGGCTGAGCGGCAGCTCGGTGTCATTGGGTGCCGGGAACTGCCGCAGCCCGTGAAACATCGTCGCTCCGCCATGCACCTCGGTGGCCGCGCGCAGCAGCAGATACGCCAGTGCGGGGTGTAAATCCTCTTTCACGACGAGGCTGGCGGTGGTGCCGAGCAGCACCACGTCACGCTCGGGGATGTCCTGCGCCAGGTCGAACACCCCTTGTGGCAAAGTGAACTTCTCGAGATAAAAGTGGCGACGCGTATAGGCGTCCGCGCGCCCGAAGCTGAGCAGGCGCACATGTCTCGCGCGCAGCAGCATCTGAATGACCGGCGCTTCCGGATTGCCGACGAAGAAAGCCGCGTCGATCCCGCCCGAAAGCAGCAGGTTGGCCGCCGCCTCCCCGCCAACCTTCATCGCGACAGTCGGCGGTTTGGCGATTCCCGTGGCTTCCAACAGCATCATCGCGAGCGCCGCACAGCCGCTTTTCTCTTCGCCGATGGCAATCAGCTTGCCGTTCAGAGGCTGCAGGCGATCCAGGACCCGATCGCCGCGATAGAACACCCACAGCACCTCGTTGTAGACGCTGCCCAGGGAAACCAAGCCATCTGTGCTGATCGAGGGCTGCTCGCTCACGACGCCGCCTTGGATCAACGCGACGTCGACATGGGCGGTCGGGTCCGCGAGGCGCCGCAGGTTCTCCACCGCCCCACCCGAAGGCCACAGCCGCAGCGTCACGCCGTCGCGCGCGAGGATGTCTCGATACTTCGTCGCATAGGCGTGATACATGCCGTCGGCGGTGCCGGTCGACATGACCAGCTCGGACGGGGGTGCGGGATGCATGAACAGCAGCGTCAGAGTGATCGCACCCAAGACTAACAGCGTCGCCGGAACTGCGACGAAGAGAAGATCACGGTTGGGTCTGATTCTTCGTGCGGGCATGGCGCGGGAGCGGGCGCGAGCGGACCGATCCATTATAGGTCGCCCGCCTGCGCCCGCCGCGCAAGAAGCGCGGCGCTACGCCGCTGCCACGCGGTAACCTGCGCGCGGAAAGTGAACGCAGACCGTGCCCACGCGCTGATCCTCGCGGAGCAGCGCGATGCGGTCGCGGTCGACCAGGCGAACGGTTCCCAGCACTGGCGCTTCGCCGCTGTCCAGATCAGCCACTACGCTCACTCTCTGGCCGGGCCGCAGCCCTTGGGGATCTCTCGGGTCGGTCTGTTCCGGCGTGGCGGGCTCGCTCGCGCGTGCGACATCGAGCGCGTCGCCGGGGCTCATGGGCGTCGGACGGCCGTGGCCGATCGCCTTTACCCGCTGCTCCCACGCTTCCAGCGCAGCAAACTCGGAGAGCAGGCCAGGTCCGCCCTGCCAGCGGCCGCGCACGAACCACACCAAGTAGTAGGCGAGGGCATCGGGCAGGCCGGGCTCGTCGCCGAGCATGAAACGGCGGCCGCCGGCGACCCGCTCGTCCATCCACCCGAACTGAGCGCGCAACTGCGCAACGGTATGCGGGAGGTCGGCTTGCACTTTCTTCAGGTCCGCGTTGGGGCCGAAGAACAGGCGCATGCGGTCCTTGACGAACGCCTCGGGCAGCTGGTCGGCGCTGGCGCCCATCAGGAGGCGCGCGGCAGTCTCGAACAGCGCGTCGCTCCAGCGGCTGAGGCCCCATGGCAGCCCGCCAGCGCCGCGCGGGTAGAAGGTCGGCTCGGGAAAACGGCGCTGCAGCTCGCGCAGGATGCACTGGCTGTCGCAGAAGACGTCGGCGCCGATCTGCATGATGGGCGTGCGGCGGTAGCCCCCTGACAGCGGCATCACGTCCGGCTTGGGCGGCAGGCGCGGGATCTCGACCGAACGCCAGGCGAGCCCCTTGATGCCCAGCCCGACGCGGACTTTCTCGGACACCGGCGAGGCCGGATAGTGATGCAGAATGATCTCGTCCATGCCGCGCTCCCGTGCGGTTGGCGAGCGTCACTGGCGCTCGCGAGAGGAAATGAGTCTATGCGACTGCGGCCGCGGCGTCACGCTGAGCGAAACGCGCAATAATCCCGCTGTCGACCACAGCAACAGGGAGTACCGCCAAATGCGCTACGAGCTCTTCTACTGGCCCGGCATCCAGGGGCGCGGCGAATTCATCCGGCTCGCCCTGGAGGAAGCGGGGGCGGACTACGTCGATGTCGCGCGCCTTCCCGAGCGCGATGGCGGTGGCATGCGGGCCATGAATCGCTGGCTCGAGGATGCGTCGGTCAAGCGTCCGCCGTTTGCACCGCCTTTCTTGAAGGCCGGCAGACTGGTGATCGGGCAGACCGCCAACATCCTGCAGTACCTGGGCCCGCGCCTCGATCTGGCGCCGAAGGATGACGCCGCCCGGCTTTGGGCGCACCAGCTCCAGCTCACCGTCACTGACATGCTGGTTGAAGCGCACGACGTTCATCACCCCATCGCTTCAGCTCTTTACTATCACGACCAGAAGCCGGAAGCGCAGCGGCGCGCACCGCACTTTACCGGCGAGCGTATTCCGAAGTTTCTCGACTACTTCGAGGCCGTGCTGATGGGCAGCTCGAAAGGCAAGGGCTTCATGCTCGGGCGCACCCTGACGTACGTCGACTTGTCGATGTTCCAGGTCGTCGCGGGCTTGCGCTACGCCTTCCCCAACGCGATGGCGCGCCTAGCGGACGAATATCCAAGCCTGATCGGTCTGCACGAGCGCGTCGCCGCCCGGCCCAACATCGCGGCGTATCTCGCTTCAGAGCGGCGCATTCCTTTCAACCAGCACGGGATCTTCCGCCATTATCCCGAGCTCGACGCCTGATTTCCTCCCCCGCTCGGGTGTGCCCCCAGCCCATCCTCCGCCCGATCGCGGGGGGAGTTCAATCGCTGCGCTTCTTGCCGCGCCCGGCGATGAACGAGTGCACCAGTGCCTTATGCTCAGACGTCGAGGTGATGATGGCGTAGTGCGATGAGATGAGATCCAGGTTCGTGCGCAGGTCGTTGCGCATGCCTTGATAGATGGCGCGCTTGGTCATGCGCAGCGTGAGCGTCGGCGCAGCCGCGATGCGGCGGGCGATGTTCTCGACCTCGTCCACGAGCGACGCGTCGGGGAAGACCTTGTTCACGATGCCGATGCGCAGCGCTTCGTCGGCGTCGATGAAATCGCCGGTCAGGAACAGCTCGAGCGCCTTGGAGATACCCACCAGGCGCGGCAGAAAGTGCGCGCCTCCGGCGCCGGGCACCAGCCCCACCTTCACATAGGTTTCTGCGAAGCGGGCGCTGTGCGCTGCGTAGCGCAGGTCGCACATCAGGGCGAGATCCATGCCGGCTCCCGTGGCCACCCCGTTGACGGCGGCGATGACCGGCTTGTCGAGGTCCTCCAGCGCCAGCGGGATGCGCTGTATGCGCTGGAACAGCTCGTTCTTGCGCTGCTCGGGCGTGTGCTCGAGGCGCTCGCCCATTTCGACGATGTCGCCGCCGCTGCAGAAGGCGGACCCGGCGCCGGTGACGATCACCACCTTGACGTCGTCGTCGGTGCGGCAACGCTGCAGCGCCGCCGCCCACGCGTCGATCATCTCGAACGTGAAAGCGTTCATCCGCTCCGGTCGATCCAGCACGATGCGGGCGATGCCATCCGAGATGGAGAACTTGAGCTGACCGCTCATGACTGGGTCCTGTCGTGTGGATTGGAGTGATTGACCGGAGCCGCTGGTGTGTTGACCACCGCCTCGATCTCCGCCGCGGACAGCCCAGCCTCCGCGAGCACCTCGGCGGTGTGCTCACCCAGCCGCGGCGCGTGCCGGCGGATGCGGAACGGCGCGGCGCTGAACGACACCGGGTTGCGCACGGTGCGATAGCGGCCCTCGGTCGGATGCTCGGCTTCGCCAAACAGGCCTACGGCCTTGATGTGCGGGTCGTCGGGAAGGTCCGCGAGCGACAGCACCGGCATGCAGGGAATGCTCACACGGTCGCAGAAGGCCACCCATTGCGCGGTGGTGCGCTTCACCGCCTCTTCCTGCAGCATCTCGTACAGCACCGCGATGTGCTCGACGCGGTCCGTCAGGCGGCGAAAACGGGGATCGTCCTTGAACTCTGTGCGCCCGGTGAAATCGTAGAAGTCCTGCCAGTTGCGGTCGGAGTAGGGCAGGATGCAGGCGTAACCGTCCTTGGTGCGGAACGGCTTGCGCCGCGTGCTCAGCAGGCGCGTATAGCCGGGCTCGGCGAGCGGCGGTATGAACGCGGAGCCGCCCATGTGCTCGGCCAGGTTGAACTCGATGCTGGTCTCCAGCATGGGGACCTCGATGGCTTGCCCGCCGCCGCCACGCTCGCGCTGAAACAGCGCAGCGAGGATGGCGTAAGCGACGGCCTGCCCCGAGAGCTTGTCGCACACGACGGTTGGAACGTAGGCCGGTTCGCCAAGCACTCGCCCGTGCAGCGCCGCCATGCCGGAGCCGGCCTGGATGGCGTCGTCATAGGCTGGCTTGTCGCCATACGGGCCGTCGCTGCCGAAGCCGTACGCGCCGCAGTAGACGATGTCCGCGTTGAGCGAGCGCACCTGCTCGTAACCATAACCCAGGCGCTCGACGCTCCGGCGCCGCAGGCTGTGCACGAATACGTCGGCGGTCTCGATCAAGCGGTTGAGGGCGAGGCGGCACTCGCCGCGCTTCAAGTCGAGCGCGATGCTGCGCTTGTTGCGATGCAGATTGAGAAAGCTGCCGGACATCCCGGCGTGGCGCAGCGGCTCGTGATGGCGCACCGAGTCGCCCTCCGGACTCTCGATCTTGATCACGTCGGCGCCGAGGTCGGCCAGGATATGGGTGGCGAACGGGCCCATGATCACGCTGGTAAGGTCGAGGATGCGAATGCCGGTGAGCGGTCCAGCCGATCCGGTCGCGGTCATGGTGTCACTCCATCATCCAGTCAGGAGCCGACCAGCATCGGCCAGAGCGCCTCGCCGCCGGCGCCGCACACTGCGCGGCCGACGCGCTCCTGCCAGTAGGTCTCGTGGCCGAACTCGTCGCGCCAGGACCACAGACGGCGCGTGGCGAAGTGCAGCGGATGCTCCTGCGTGAAGCCGATGGCGCCGTGTACCTGATGACAGACTTCGGCCACGCGCCCCGCAGCCTCGCCGACTCGTGCCTTGGCGATCGCTGCGGCGAAGACGAAGTCGGAGCTCCCGTAGGCCTCTACCCCGAGCTCCGCCGCTGCGGCCGCCGCGGCATATTGGCCCGCCGCATCGGCCAGCATGTGCTGCACCGCCTGGAACTTGCCGATCGGGCGGCCGAACTGATGACGTTCCATCGCGTAGGCGAGCGCATAGTCGAGGCACCTCTCCATCGCGCCCACCATCTGCATCGCGCGGGCGAGCGCGCCGAACGGCAGGAAGCCCTCGGCGCACGCAGCCTGCGCTGGACGCACGGCCGGCGACGGCAAAGTGACGCCGTCCAGAAGCAAAGTCTCGCGCGGCTCGTTGGCTAGATTGCGCAGCGTCTCCGCTGCAGCCTTTGCGCGCGGAAGCAGCGCGAGGTAGCCCGTGCCGCCGGCATCGCGAGCGTGGAGCAGCACGCGATCCACTCGTGTCGCCCACGGCACTCGCGCCGCGCGTCCGCTCAGAACGAAACTGTCCCCGCGCCGCTCTATGCCGATCGCATCGCCCGGGACGACCGGCGCCAGGGACGCGGGGCCGCCTTCGACGGTCCCGCCGGCCTCGGTCCACAGTGCCGCCGCCAACATCGTCTCTGCGAGCGGCACGGGGAGCGTGTGATAGCCCGAACGGCGCACGAGTTGCAGCGCGTCGCGCGCCTCCAGTCCCACGCCGCCGCGTGCCTCCCGCACCAGCGCCAGCGGCAGGCCGGCCTGTTCGACCGCCTGCCAGATGGCCGCCGGCCATGCGCCAGCATCCGCCTCTGCGAGGCGCTGCTTGTTCACCTCGCCATGGAACAGACGGTCGGCTTGCTCGATGACGATCGCCGACACGTCCTGCGGATCACCATGCCATCGTACGGAAGCAACGCTCATGTGTCGGCTTCCTAGCGCAGCCCCAGCCCGCGGGCGATGATGCCGCGCAGGATCTCGCGCGTGCCGCCGCGCAGCGTGTACGAGGGCGCGTGCAGCACGACGTGGGCGAGCGTCTCCGACAGCGCATCGTCGCGGTCGTCGAGGCTGGCCTCGAGCGGAACCAGGCGGCGCACCACCTCGGGCAGATCGCGCTCGAACGCCGTGCCGACGTCCTTCACCAGTGCGGCCTCGGTGTTGGGGTTCTCGCCGCGGTCGAGCAGCCCCGCGACGGAGGCGGACATGCGTTGCAAAGCCGCGAGATGACTGACCAGGCGGCCGACCTCCGCGGCCTCGCGCTCGCTCGCACGGCCTCGCACGCGCTCGATGAGCTCCACGAGCAGACGGTAGTCGGACAGAAAGCGGTCCGGCCCGGAACGCTCGAAGGCGAGCTCTCCCGTCACCATGGACCAGCCCTGGCCTTCGGCGCCGACCATCATGTCGTCCGCCACGATGTAGTCCTTGAAGAACACCTCGTTGAACTCGTGACCGCCGGCCAGGTTGTGGATCGGGCGCACGCTGACCCCGGGCTGAGCGAGGTCGATGATGAACTGCGTGAGCCCGCCGTGCCGGTCGGCACCGGGGTCGCCGGTGCGTACGAGTGCGATGAGGTAGTGGACGCGATGCGCGTTCGACGTCCAGATCTTGCTGCCGTTGACGGCCCAGCCGCCGTCCCGCTTCACGGCGCGCGTACGCACGGCGGCGAGGTCCGAGCCCGAATCGGGCTCGCTCATGCCGATGCCGAAGAAGCACTCGCCGCGGCAGATGCGCGGCAGCAACAGGAGCTTGGCTCGTTCGCTGCCGTGGCGCAGGATCTGCGGACCGGACTGGCGGTCGGCGATCCAGTGCGCGGCGCACGGCGCCCCCGCCGCCAGCATTTCCTGTGTGATAACGTAGCGCACGAGACTCGACTGCGCCTGCCCGCCGTATTGGTTCGGCCAGGTGACGCCGATGAATCCGGCGGCGCCGGCGCGGCTGCTGAACTCTGCGTCGAACGTGCTCCAGGACGAGCGATGCGGAACATAGCGCCCGGCGCTGCGCTCGGCCGCCAGGAACGCCCGCACCCGGCGCCGGGCGTCGGCGGCCTCGGATGGCAGTGCCGGTGCATCGAATCGCAGTGCGCGCATAAAGCGGGAATACTCCAGCGACTTTCGCAGCATAAAGCATTTTCGGCGTCCGCTAACTTGACCTCGCCCAGTCCTGCCGTCGAGCCGCTGCTCGCCGGAATCACCGTTGTCGATTTCACCCGCGTACTCGCGGGCCCCTACTGCACGCGCCTGCTGGCCGACCTCGGCGCGCGCGTGATCAAGATCGAGCGGCCCCGCGAAGGCGACGAGATCCGCTATTCCGTGATCCAGCTGGAGCCGGGGCGCACGGATCAAAGCAGCTACTTCGTGCGGTTGAACGCCGGCAAGCAGGGCATCGCCATCGATCTCGCCCACCCGCAGGCGCACGCCGTAGTGCTCGATCTGGTTCGCCGCGCCGACGTGGTGGTGGAGAACTTCTCGCCCGGCGTGATGGCGCGCTACGGCTTCGATGACGCTGCCCTGCGGGCGGTCAAATCCGATCTGGTGTATTGCTCGATCTCCGGTTTCGGGCAAACCGGACCGCTCGGATCGATGCAGGCCTACGCCCATCTCATCAACGCCTTCTCCGGCATGATGGACATGGAGCGCGGCGGCGAGGATCGGCCGCGCGCCTCGTACCTGCAGACCGCCGACGTGCTGGCGGGCACTCACGCCTTCGGCGCGATCTGCGCAGCGCTGCTGCGGCGCGCGCGCGGCGGACGCGGCGCCTACCTCGACGTGTCCATGCTGGAATGCTTGATTGCGGCCGACGACATCACGTTTCACGCGCTACTCAATGGAGGCAGCGTGGAGCGCGGTCCGCGCGTCGGCATGCTGGTGCACGCGATCGGCGGGCGAAATGTGGCGATGCAAGCGGTTGGTGCCCCGCACCTGCTCGCGCGCTTGCTCGCCCTGATGGGCCGCCCCGAGCTCGCAAACGACGAGCGCTTCGCGACGCCGACCGCGCGGCGCCAGAACTGGCCGGCCTTCGCCCAGATCCTGCGCGACTGGCTGAACGGCTTCGGCAGCGTTGACGAGGCGCTTGCCGCGCTCTCGGCTGCGCGGATTCCCAGCGCGCCGGTGATGTCGCCGGAGCAGGTCGCCGCGCATCCACAGATGATCGCTCGCTCGGCGTTCCCGCAGGTCCACCACCCGGCGCGCGGACCGGTGCGAGTAACCGCATCCCCGTTTCATCTGGACGGCCAGCCGACCCATCCTGCCGGGCCGGCGCCGCACCGCGTGGGAGAGCACACCCGCGCCGTGCTGACCGGCGTGCTCGGGTATTCCGCGGAGCGCGTCGCAGCGCTCGAGCGGGAGGGCGTGATCGAAACCGGCGGAACTGGGTGAAACACACTCTCCCCTCCTTGGCCAAGATTCTATGGTTCATGTCAAGCGAGGGGTGCCCGCGAAGCGGGCGGGGTGGTTCGGATCGCGCTCGTCAGAGGAAATCGCGCAGCAGCCGCTCCGATTCAGCCCACAGACCGTCGGCCAAACGATCGTCGCGCGCCTGGCGCGAGGGTGTCGCTTCGCGCGAATCGACGAAATACTTTCCGCTGACCCCTGCCGCCCGATCCGAGACCGCCAGGTAAACCGAGGTGCGTGCGCCTTGTTCGAGCGAAGCGCCACGGATGTCGAATCCGGCGTGCAGCAGCTTGGTGTCGATCACGCCGGGATGCAGGGCATTAGCGGTCACTGCCGTCGGTGCGAGACGACTCGCGAGCGAGCGCGTGAACAGGATGTTGGCGAGCTTGGAGGCGGCGTACACGTCGTAGCCCTCGAAGCCATGCGCGAACGTGAGGTCGTCGAGATCGAGGTCGGCGCCGCTGTGGGCGATGGAGCTGACTGTTACGACGCGGCCGGTTGGCGCGGCGCTCAATGTGGGCAGCAGGCGCGACGTGAGGAGGAAGACGGCGAAGTGGTTCACCGCCATCGTCATCTCGAACCCGTCTTCGGTCAACACGCGGTTGCGCTGGAAGACGCCGGCGTTGTTGATGAGAACGTCGAGGATCGGCGCGCGCTGTTGCACCTGCTGCGCCAGCTCCACCACCTGCCGCATGCTGGACAGGTCGCCCCACACGGGCGCGACGCGCGCAGCGCCCGCTTCGGCGGCTAGCGTCCGTGCGTTCCGCGAAGCTTTCTCCTCATTGCGCCCGTGCACGAGCACATGCAGGCCCCGAGCCAGGAGCTGACGCGCGGTTTCAAGACCGATGCCATCGGTGGCGCCGGTCACGAGGACGCTTTTCATGTGGTGAGCTGTGCGGCCGGGAGAGATCGGCCAAAGGCAAGGAGTCTACTCGAACCTATCTCATTGTTCCGCGCGTGATTGCGTTGCCGCGCGGACGCCGTCAGTGCCCGGCACCGAGATAGTTGATGACGCCTTTGACAGTCAGAAAAGCCCAATAGCCCCATGTGCCGCCAACGGTCGCGAGCACGACCCACTGCGCAACCGTCATGGCGTGGCCCGCTGGGCGTCGGCGTGCATAGCGCACGACCGCTCTCGGGCGCCGAGCACCGGCCCGCACCAGACCCAGACGCCAGAGCATCGCAAGCCAGCCGAGCGCAACGGTCGTACCGAAACGTCGCCGGATGTCATGGAATGTGCCGCGGGTCATCCTCCGGTCATCGGCAACCCGCGCACTGACCTTAAGAACTACGCCGCTCGGATTCGAATTTCGTGCGCTCGCCCGCGCGGGCGGGCGTTGACAATCAGCGCTGCTCTGTGCGCACGCAGTTGCGGCCATCCGCCTTGGCGCGATAGAGCGCCGCATCGGCGGCGGCGGCGAGCGTCGCCAGGGTGTCGCCCTCGCGCATCTGCGCGACGCCTAGCGACAGCGTGATGGCCGTGAGCGACGTGTCGTCCGCGCCGACGCGAATCGGACTGCTCTCGAGCGTCACACGCACGCGGTCCGCGACGACCCTCGCCTGCTCGAGCGAGGTGCCGGGCAGCAAGGCCGCGAATTCCTCGCCGCCGTACCGCGCGATCAGTCCGCTCGGGCGCAGGCAGCCAACCAGCGTGGTGGCCACGTGTTGGAGCGCGCGATCGCCGTTCTGATGGCCGTAGCGGTCGTTGAACTCCTTGAATCCGTCGACATCGGCGAACAGCAGGCACACGGCGGTGCGGGTGCGCATGCAGCGCTCCATCTGGCGCGCGAAGACATCGTCCAGCCAGCGGCGGTTGTGCAGTCCGGTGAGGCCGTCGACCGTGGCCATGCGCTCGAACTCGCGGCGCTGGCGCAGGCTGTCGAGCAGACGATCGTTGTCGCGGCGCATGCGACCGGAGAAGATGAGCAACAGGTTGCGCGCTGCGGCCTCGGTGGAGCCCACCAGGTACCACAACGCCTCGCGGTCGATGCGCAGTAGCCGCGTCCTCTGATTGGTGACGACGGTAGCCGTCGCCCCGCGGCCGTCGATGACGGACACCTCTCCCGCACAGTCGCCCGGGTGCAGCAGCAGTGCGGCGCCGGCCTGCGCATCGTCCACCTCAACGCGCAGGCTGCCGCGCAGCACGACAAACACGTATTCGTTCCTGGCGCCGCGCTCGATCAGCGTGTTGCCTTCGTCCAGCTCGACGATCTGGCAGCGAGGCAGCAGCGCGTCGAACGAGCCTCGCGGCACATCGGCAAACAGGTCGGCCGACATCACGGCCTTCAGCTCATCGGTGTCCAGCGTTTGCGGCGCTGTCCACGCACCTTCCGCAGGCGTTGACAGAGTCTGTCTCCAGCACCGGGGCGTCTCGATTGCGCGGAGTATACGCTGGCGCAACGCGCGATCGCAGGCGGGAATGAGCGTGTGTCGTCGTTGCGCTACAGCCCAAGGTACCGTGTGCGGCATAGACCTTCGACGCGCGCTCGGCGATGCAGGCGTATCATCTCCATTTTCCGATCCGGGTGGGAGAAGGGCCATGGCCGGTAAGGCAGTCAAGCTCAAGTCCGTCACCTCGCCGTCCGTGCGCGAGCGCGTCAGCGGGGCAGAGTGGGAAGTCCGCTGCGATCTGGCGGCGGCGTATCAACTGGCGGCGCTGTTCAAGTGGACCGACCTGATCTACACGCATTTCTCGGCGCGCGTGCCCGGCAGCGAGGATCTGCTGATCAACGCTTATGGCCTGCTGTTCGACGAGATCACCGCGTCGAACCTGGTGAAGATCGACAAGGACGGCAAGGTGGTCGACGATCCGATTGGAATGGGGATCAACTACGCCGGCTTTGTGATCCACGGCTGCGTGCACGAGGCGCGGCCGGAGGTCAACTGCGTGATCCACACCCACACCCGGGCGGGCGTTGCCGTGTCGGCGCAGAAATGCGGCCTGCTACCCCTCAGCCAGCACTCGCTGCGTGTGTACGGAATGTTGAGCTATCACGACTACGAAGGCGTCGCACTCGAGCTGGATGAGCGTTCACGCCTGGCGCGCGACCTGGGGCCCAGATCGAAGGCGATGATCATGCGCAATCACGGGCTGCTCAGCCTGGGAAGCGACGTGCACGAGGCTTTCGAGCTGATGTACTACCTCGACTGCGCCTGTCAGATTCAGGTCGACGCTCTGGCGGGCGGCCGCGTGGACGTCGGGCTCATTTCGGAACAGACCGCACAGAAGGGGTTCCAGCAGCTCGAGCGGCCCGAGCGTCCTTCGCTCGACAGACAGTGGCCGGCATTGCTGCGGTTGCTCGAGCGCAAAGGAATCGACTACCGCAGCTGACGTTGCGGCGCGAGAGTGTCCCGCAACCTGTTTGCGGACCTGCCGGCGGCACTCGCGCAGGAGCAGATGACCGAGCTGCTGTCGCGGCCGGGACTCAAGATCGAGAAGATCGTCTCGACCGGGCAGGCGAGCCCCGACGGATTCTGGTACGACCAGCCGCAAGCGGAGTGGGTCGTTCTGCTGCGTGGTCGGGCGCGCCTCCGATTTCAAGACGAAGTCGAGGCGCGCACTCTCGTCCCGGGAGATGTCGTGAACATCGCCCCTCACCGCCGCCACCGGGTGGAGTGGACCGCCGCCGATGAGCCGACGGTCTGGCTAGCCGTACACTACGGCTGACTTGGGAATCTGAGCCGTCAGCCTGCGCGGACGAGCTGCAGGAACTCCTTGCGCAACTCGGGATTGGAGAGAAAGGCGCCGCGCATGACGCTGTTGGTCATGTGCGATTCGTCCTTCACGCCGCGCCAGTGCGTGCAGAAGTGATCGGCTTCCAGCACGATGCCGAGACCGTCCGGGCGGATGCGCGCCTCGAGCAGATCGGCGAGCTGCATGACCGCCTCCTCTTGGATTTGCGGCCGGCTCATCACCCAGTCGGCAATTCTGGAGAATTTCGACAATCCGATCAGGTTCGACTGCTCGTTCGGCAGGACGCCGATCCAGAGCTTGCCGAGAATCGGGGCGAGGTGATGTGAGCAGGCGCTGCGCACCGTGATCGGACCGACGATCATCAACTCGTTCAGCCGCGCGGCGTTGGGAAATTCGGTGACGGCTGGCATCCGGTGGTAGCGCCCCTTGAACACCTCGTGCAGGAACATGCGCGCCACTCTGCGCGCGGTGCCGCGGGTGTTGTGATCGCTCTTGGTGTCGATCACCAGGGTCTCGAGCAGGTCGTGCATGCGGGCGGCCAGCTCGTCTTCGAGACCTTTCAGCTCGGCCTCGCCTTCGACGAACTCGGCGATGTTGTCATTGGCGTGGAAGCGGCGGCCGGCCGCCTGCAGCCGCCGGCGCACGCGCTCGGATACTGTGCCGGTGGGGGCCGCGCCCGCAGGGGTCATCGGCGTGGACTTCGGGTCGTTCATGCGTAGCTCTCAGGAAGGGAAGATCGGCCGACTCGGCCGTCTGAACTATAACCCGCGGACGCGGGGCGACGCTACGCCAAAGCCCACGCGCTGGCGCAGCTCAGCCGGGCTCGACCTCGAAGTCGCGATCCGGGGCTGGTGAAGGTTCGGCGGCCCGCGCCTCGGAGATGCTGCCTTCAGGCGGCAACATGCCTTTGTAGGCGAAGCCGTGCTCGACGGTGGGCTTGACCACCTCGAAGTAGGGAGAGATGTCGAAATCGCGCGGCGTGTACAGGCTGTAATGCCGGATCGTGAGGAGCTCGCGGTTATGGTCGTCGGCGCCCGGATCGCTGTGGCGCCGGATCATATCGGGCAGGATCGGATAGCCGACCGATTGAAACGCCTGCGCGATCAGTGTGGAGCAGATCGATTTCGTCGGATCGCCGCTGCCGAGCGCCATGATGCGCCGGCGCCAGCGGCTGGGCAGCGGAGGCATGGGCAGCAGGTAGCGCGCGAGGTCGAACATGTTCTTGAGGTCGTAGGTTTCCCCCAGGCGCGACAGCGTGTATGCGATCACGCGTTCGGTGTCCTCGACCGTGAGCGCGATGGGCCGGCAGATGCGGGTATGAAACGCGGTGTACTTGCTGAGCGGGACTGCCCACACTCCCTCGACCATGTCGACCTCGAGCAGTGAGAGCGGCTCCCCGTCCGCGGTGCGTGTGCCCAGGGCGTCGCCGACATACAACGCCGCGTGGGACCAGGTCGATTGGGTGAGGTACTTGATGCCGCTGCTGACTCGCGTGTTCCCTTCAACCAGCAACACATCCGCAGGCCGCAGCGCAGCGCGGAGCATGCTCGGGGCCGAGGTGGTCAGCGGCCGGTAGTTTTTGACGGGTTCGCTGAGGTAACGCCCGACCGCCCGTCCGATCGAGCCCATTACGCGGCGGATCATATTCGCCTTGCCTATTCCCAGGGGCGATTGCCGTTAGCCCGACCCCAAGCATGGACCGTGCCGCAGCGAATTTTGCGAAATTTGTCTCGCTGATCGGCGCTTTCAACCACAGTGTGCCACAGGTTCGCAGCGGGAAGAACGCCTCGTGCACACCCTGTTTTGTTGCTTAACGCCAGAGGAATCGATCCGTGTACACGGATGGTGTATCACTGAGTAAATCGATGACGCGATCGCGCCGACCCAGAGCTTCCCTGGCTCAAGCCCCCAGATGCACGAGCAGTCGATGCGGATGACGTGGATGGCGGTGCGGCCGCCAGGCCGCTTCACGGGAAACAGAATGCCCCGGGCTCTCGCTCTCCTCCTCGTCGTCGCCGTGATCGGCAATCCACGAGTCGAACAATTTTGCCTTCGCTGCCGGCGTGGGCGCCAGGAACAGCTCGGCGTCATTGCCCACGACCTCGTACTCCTGAGCCAGGCTGCCCGCGGCGCCGGAAACCTGGACGAAGACGGTCTGATCCGTGGTGCGCCAGGAGCCTGTACTTTCGACACCGCTTTCGGATGCCGTGTAGTCCCATAGCGTGGCGCGCCGCCCCTCCCACTGCAGCTCGAGGTAGCGATCTCCGAGGACGTTCCACCAGCCCCCTGCCGCATCGAGAGCGACGGCCTCCGCCGGGCTCTTGGCCGCGGGCGTCGGCTGCGAAGAGTCGTACGCAAACCAGCCCGCGACGCAAATGAGCAGAACGAGGAGCAGAACCACTCGCGTCCGGCTGGGGGGCTCCCGGCTGGGCGGCAGCGCCGCGGCTTCGGTCGTGGTCCCGGCCGGATCCTGCGGCGGGCCGCCGGGTTCTGTGGGGAGCGGCTCCGGAGCGGACATCGTTTTGTAGTTGTGGTGCGCGCGGTTGGGGATCCAAGTGTATAGCACACCCAGGCGCTAGACTACGCTGAGTGTCAGAGGAGGATCGCACATGAAGAAGGTCGTCTGGGGCGTCGTGAGCACGGCGAAGATCGGGTTGAAGCGCGTTCTGCCCGGCATGCAGAAGAGCGAGCTGATCGAGATCAGGGCAATCGCGTCGCGCTCGGCGCCGGCAGCGCGCGAAGCCGCGCAGGCGCTCGGCATCCCGCAGGCATACGGGTCGTACGAAGAGCTCTTCGCGGATCCGCACATCGAGGCGGTGTACAACCCGCTGCCCAATCACCTCCACGTGCCGGTCACGCTGCAGGCCGCCGCGGCGGGCAAACACGTGCTGTGCGAGAAGCCGGTCGCCCTTACCGCAGACGAAGCCGAGCGGCTGCGGGCCGCCGCACGCGAAGTGCACATCATGGAGGCGTTCATGGTCCGCTTCCATCCCCAGTGGCTGCGCGCTCGCGAGCTCGTGCGGCAGGGGCGGGTGGGGACGCTGCGGGCGGTGCAGATGCTGTTCTGCTACTTCAACGACGACCCCCGCAATATCCGCAACATGGCCGCCATCGGCGGCGGTGCGTTGTACGACATCGGCTGCTACCCGATCGTCGCCGGCCGGTTCCTGTTCGAAGCCGAACCGCAGCGCGCCATCGCGCTGTTCGACCGCGACCCGGGCTTTGGCACTGATCGGCTGACCAGTGCACTGGTGGATTTCGGCGGGGGGTGCCATCTCGACTTCACGGTGTCGACCCAATGCGCACCGTTCCAGCGCACGCAGATCTGCGGCAGCAAAGGCCGCATCGAGATCCAGATCCCGGTCAACGCGCCACAGGGTGTCGAAACTCGTTTGTCTGTCGACGACGGAGGCGCGCTCGATGGATCCTCGGCTCGCGTCGAAACGCTCGCGGCGAGCGATCAATACATGCTGCAGGGCGAGGTCTTCTCGCGCGCGGTGCGCGGCGAAATCGAGCTGCCGTATGGCGTAGAGGATGCTGTGCGGAACATGCGCGTGCTCGATGCGCTGTTCCGCTCGGAGAAGAGCGGGCGGTGGGAGCCGATTTGATGCCGTTCAGCGCGCCCGTGCGCGCAGCCAGGTCCGGCCGAGGCGACGCCAGATGCGCCGGGAGCGCCAGGCGCTGGCACGCGGTGCGCGCAGCGCGGGCAGCAGCGCGAGCGCAGCCCTCACTTTGCTGCGCACACCGAACGGCGGGATCCGGTGCGTTGCGAGCTGTGCCCGCAGCGCGATGCCGACTAGCCGCAGCTCTTCGAGCAGCAGGCGGCAACGTTCACACTGCGCGAGGTGTGCGGCGATCGCCGCGGCATCCTCGCGCGGCAGCTCGCTGTCGAGGTAAGGGCTGAGCCCGGTCTTGGCGTTTTGACAGTCCACGAAGGCTGCCGCGCTCGGGCAGAGGAGCCGCGGCAATGGCCGGACAAGCAGCAGAATATGTGCCCGTGGGGGCGCCGTTACAGGCGCTGGCGGGCTTTCAGCTCGACTGCTCGCTGCGCTCCACGCCGTCTTTCGCGTTGACGTGGCCCATGACGACCTCGGTGACGTGTGTGAGCCAGGCCCGGCGTTGATCCTCCGCCATGAGGTCGCGGTCGAGAAAACGCGAGAGCGTATAGCGGTTGGAGAGGTAGAAGTAGCCCAGCGCGGCGATGGTGATGTAGATCTCGACGGAGTCGATGCCCCTGCGGAATTCGCCGCGCTCGGCACCGCGCTCCAGCAGATCGCGCAGGATGGTGAGGAGCGGGGAGGAGAGCTGGCTCACGCGGCTGGACTTCCTCACGTGCTGGCCGCGCTGCTGGTTCTCGCTGTTGAGCAGCCGAATGAATTCCGGGTGAGCACAGTAGTAGTCCCAGGTGAACGCGATGAGCTGGCGCATGGCCTCGCGCGGCGGGATGCTCGCCAGGCTGAGCTGCTGCTCGGCGCGGCCCAGCCGCTCGTACGCGGCTTCGAGCACCGCGCGGAACAGCGCTTCCTTGCTGCCGAAGTAGTAGTAGAGCATGCGGTCGACGGTGCGTGCGCGGCGGCTGATGCGCTCTACCCGCGCGCCGCCGTAGCCGTGGTCGGCGAATTCCGCGGTGGCCGCATCCAGGATCTTGCGCTGCATGCCTTCCGGGTCGCGCTTGCGGCGCAGCCGGGGGGATTTGGCTCTTGCTGCTTTGGCGGGCACGGCTAGCGCTCGAGGTGCTCGAGCTTGTCGGTTACGTCCTTCCAGTCATCCGCGTCGGGCGGAGGGTCCTTCTTCGTGGTGATGGAGGGGAATGCGCGCGCCAGCTCGGCGTTGAGCGCGATGAACTTCATCTGGGCCTGCGGTACGTCGACGTCGGCGTAGATCGCATTCACCGGGCATTCGGGGATGCACACTGCGCAATCGATGCACTCGTCTGGTTCGATCACCAGCATGTTGGGCCCTTCCCGGAAGCAATCCACCGGGCAGACATCGACGCAGTCCGTGTATTTGCACTTGATGCACGATTCGGTCACCACGTGAGTCATCTGATCTCCAGCCCGTGTCTTGTCGCGGCGCAGCATGACGGCGGCGTCCGGGGGTTGAAAAGCGGTTGCGGCTAGGATATGGTGAAGGACCGCCCCGAGTAAAGTGCCTTCTACATTGCTCTGGAGCGGACACTTCAAACGGCAGGCGGGCGGATGTATCTGCGGCCAACCGATCTCGACGTGGCGCTGCGTGCGCTGAAGGGCGGGCGTCTCGCCGTGCTCGCCGGGGGAACCGACCTCTACCCGGCCTGCGTAGGCCGCCCGCTGCCGGAAGACATCCTGGACATCACCGCGCTCAGCGCGCTGCGCGGCGTGCGCGAGGAAGCGTTGGGCTTCCGCATCGGCGCTCTCACCACGTGGTCGGAGCTTTTGGCGACGCCGCTGCCAGTGTGGTTCGATGGTCTGAAGCTGGCCGCGCGTGAGGTGGGTGGGCGTCAGGTGCAGAATGCGGCCACGTTGGGGGGCAATCTGTGCAATGCCTCGCCGGCCGCCGACGGCGTGCCTGCGCTGCTGGCCCTGGACGCAGAGGTCGAGCTGGTGGCGCACGATGGGGTGCGCCGCCTGCCGCTGGCGAGCTTCGTCACTGGGAACCGCCGCACGGTCCGCCGCACCGACGAGCTCCTGACGGCGATCCTGATCCCGCAATGGGCCGCGTCCACGCGCTCCACGTTCATCAAACTGGGCGCCCGGCGCTACCTCGTGATCTCGATCGTCATGGTCGCGGCTACGCTGGAGGCGGATGCGAGCGGCGCGGTTTCGCGGGCGGCTCTCGCGGTGGGAGCCTGCTCGGAAGTGGCGCAGCGGGTGCCGGCGCTGGAGGCGAAGCTCCTCGGCGCGCCGCTTGGTCCCGCCTTGGCGGGTCTGGTGGGCTCGCAGGATCTGGAGGCGTTGCGGCCGATCTCCGACGTCCGCGGCAGCGCCGAGTACCGCCGGGATGCGGCGTTGACTCTGGTACGCCGTGCCCTGAGTGAGATCGGCCATGAATGATCCTCGTCAGACCGGTCTGACCAGTGCGGCGGAAGATGCCGCGTCGATCTCATTCCGGGTGAATGGGCGCGAACGGCAGGTCGCTGCGCATCCGGCGAGACGTCTGTCCGAAGTGCTGCGCGAGCAGCTTGGACTGACCGGCACCAAGGTGGGATGCGATGCAGGCGACTGCGGCGCCTGTACGGTTCTGGTCGACGGGCGTCAAGTGTGCTCCTGCCTGACGGCAGTGGGGCAGATCGCGGGTCGAGAGGTGGTCACCGTCGAGGGGTTGGCGGTGGACGACGAGCTGAGCCGCTTGCAGCGCTCTTTTCTGGCGCACGGCGCCGCGCAGTGCGGTGCGTGTACTCCTGGAATGCTGATGGCGGCGGCAGAGCTACTGCGCGCCAACGCTGCGCCGTCCGAACAGGAAGTGCTCGATGCGCTGGGCGGCGTGCTGTGCCGCTGCACCGGCTATCGCAAGATCGTCGAAGCGGTGCTCGCCGTCGCGCGCAACGACATCGAGAGTCCACATCCGCCGGCTGGGGCGGCCGTCGGCAGCCGCATCGCGAAGCCGGACGGCGTGCAAAAAGTCACGGGGCGGGAGCTGTACGGCGCCGACGACTATCCACCGGCCTCGCTGTGGCTGCGCGTGGTTCGGTCGCCACACGCGTGCGCCGAATTCCGCGTCGGCGATCTCGGGCCTGTGCTAGCCAGGTATCCCGGTCTGACGGCGGTGCTCAGCGCTGCGGACGTGCCGCAGAACAGCTTCGGTATTTTCCCGCAGGTGAAGGACCAGCCGGTGCTGGCGCCGGGTCACGTGCGCTTTCGCGGCGAGGCGGTGCTGGCGCTGGTCGGCACTCGCAGCGAAGTCATGGCCATCCCGGACTCGGAGTTGCCGATTGAATGGAGTCCGCGGCCCGCGGTCACCGACGTGCACGAGGCGCTGCGCAGCCGCGCGCCGCTGCATGCCTTCGCGCCCGACAACGTATTGATCCGTGGCCGCGTGTGCAAAGGCGACGTGGAGCGCGCGCTCCAATCCGCTGCGCACGTCGCCGAGGGCACATTCACCACGAGCTACGTCGAGCATGCGTACATCGAGCCCGAAGCCGGCTATGCCGAGCGCATCGCGGCTGCGGACGGGCAGGATCGGATTCGGATTTTCTCTTCTACGCAGACACCGTACATGGACCGCGACGAGATCGCGCGCATCCTCCAGCTCAGTGAGCGGCAGGTTCACATCGTTCCCTCCGCCGTGGGCGGTGGCTTCGGTGGCAAGCTCGATATCGCGATTCAACCCCTGCTTGCACTCGCGGCATGGAAGCTGAGACGTCCCGTGCGCGGCGTCTACACGCGGCCCGAGTCGATGCTATCGACCACCAAGCGGCATCCGGGTCGCATGCGAGCCCGTTTCGGTTGCGACGCGCAGGGGCGCCTCGTGGCAGCCGACTTTGCCGGTGACTTCAACACCGGTGCCTACGCGTCCTGGGGCAATACGGTGGCGAACCGCGTCCCGATCCACGCGTCCGGGCCTTATTTCGTTCCGAACGTGCGGGCGCTCACGCGTGCGGTGTACACGAACGGTCCCATCGCCGGCGCGTTCCGCGGATTCGGCGTTCCGCAGTCCACGGTCGTGCACGAAGCGCTGCTCGACGATCTGGCTCAGATGCTCGGCATGGACCGCCTCGAGTTGCGCCGGATCAACGCGATCCGCGCCGGGCAGGCGACAGCGACGGGGCAGGTGCTGAGCGCAAGCTGCGGGCTTGCCGAGTGCCTGGAGCGTCTGCGCCCGGCGTGGAGCGAGGCGCAGGGATCGGCGGCGCGATTCAACGC
>DATJZQ010000069.1:0-3254 GCA_035499005.1 Burkholderiales bacterium
GCTCAGCCAGGCGCCGATGCTGGTGCACGAACGTGCGCGAAGGCACACAGTCGCCGTCGCTAAACACGATGTACTGCGCCGCGGTCCGTGCCGCCGCCTTGTTGCGTACCGCGGCGGCACGAAAGCCCTGATCCTCCTGCCACACGTGAGACACGCTGAACGGGGCACGGGCGGCAAAGCGCTGGACCAGCTCGGCCGTGGCCGCGGTGGAACCGTCGTCGGCGACGATCAGATCGAACGCCACGTCGCTCTGGACCGCGTAGCCGTCAAGCACCGCCGACAGCGCGTCCGGGCGGTTGTAGGTCGTGACGATCACGGCAACGCGCATCAGCGCTTCCCTAGCATCCATGCTTTCAAATAGCGATAGTAGACGCCTTCGGCGTTCGACACCGCCAGCATGAAGCCTTCGCGGCCGTCGCGAAAGCCAGCCTGCAGGAAATAAGTGCGCACGAAGGCCCAGACGCCGTGCGCCACTGCGCGGGCGAGCGAGCCCCGCCGTCCATCCGCCACCATCATGTGCGCGCCGGCGGAGGAGTACTGATTCATCTTGCGCAGCACCTCGTCGAGACTGGTGAACGACTCGTGCATGAGCGGATGGTTGAGCGCGCCGATCGATCCATCCACGATCAGCCGCTCGTGTACCAGATCATCGCTGAAACGCGCGCGAGCGCGGGCGAACAGCCGCAGGACGGGATCGGGCCACCAGCCGGAGTAGCGCATGACGCGGCCGCAAAAGGACGACGCGCGCGGCATGCGGAAGGCCGCGTGCGGACCGGGGCTCGCGACGCAAGCGCAGATCTCGGTGCGCAGCTCCGGGGTCACCCATTCATCCGCGTCGATCGAAAGGACCCAGTCGCCTGTGGTAAGACCCACGGCGCGATTCTTCTGCGGCCCGAAGCCCGGCCAATCGGTAGTCACGTGAACTTTGGCGCCGAGCTGCGAGCAGATCTGCACGGTGCCGTCGGTGCTGCCGGAGTCGAGCACCACGATCTCGTCGGCCCAGGACACGGACTCGAGGCAGCGCCGGATGACGGCTTCCTCGTTCTTGGTGATGACGGCGACCGATAGCCTCACGCGTTCTTCCCGACGTGCTCGGGTGCCGGCAGCGGCAGCGCGGCAAACAGCAGACCGGAGAGCCAGGCGAAAAACACGCTCTCCGCGTGGTCGATCAGCGGCGAGCTGAACATGCAGGCGATGACGAACGTCAGCACCAGACCGCGAGCCAGCGTCCTGCACATTTGTTCCGGCAAGCGCGAGGCGCAGCGCCACTGCTGCACGAAGATCAACAACAGCAGCGCCAGGCCGGCGACGCCCAGCTGAGCGGTCACAAGCAGGTACTGGTTGTGAGGGTTGTATGTCGGCTGCATCGCAGTCCCCTGCACCCGCTGTGCGTAGGCGTCGCGAAAACCGCCGGTGCCCACGCCCAGCAGCGGGTGCCGTTCGATGATGCTCAGCGTGTTGCGATAGAACTCCAGCCGGATCCCGACAGAGGTATTGGTTCCGACATCCGGTTGCCACTGCTCCGTCTCGGACTCAACCCGGGAGACACGGTTCCGGAAGCTATCGGAGAACTCGTAGGCGGCTGCGAAAGTGAGGCACACGATCACGACCGCGGCCGCTACTCCCTTCCATCGGAGGCGTTCGAAGAGCACCAACCCGATCAAGGCAGCGAGCACAAGGTACCCGGTGCGCCCTTGAACCAGAAACAGCACGTCGAATGCGGCCAGGCCGGCCAACGGCGTCCACAGCCACCGGGCTTTTCTACTGCTAGCGGTGCGCGCAAGCTCGGCGAACAGCAGGCACCCGAACGCCATGAAGATGTTTTGTGTGATGTGATGCTTGAACACAGTAGGGTTGCCAGGGAGAGCGGTCAGCAGGCCGCCCTGAGGATTCGCCAGCGTACCGGTCAGAGGATCGCCATATGGCAGGATGCCCGCTGCGAACGAAAGCGATAGCAACAGAGTCAAGGCCATCGCCGCCGCAAACGCCAGCAGGCCGCGCCAGCGGTCGCCCGAATCCGTGAAAACGGTCAGCAAAATCGGTATGAGCAAAAGGTTGCTGTATTTTTTGAGGTACAAGATCGCGTCGTGGGGCGGCCCCTGACTCCAGGCCAGCCCGAGCACGAGCAGGGCCACCAGCGACAAAATCGCGACCGCCACCGCGTTGACCCGGACGGCAGCGTACTTCTCCTCCCAGCGCCCGCTCGCCAGCCAGCACAACAGCAGAAGCACCAACAGCACATTGTCGGCTGCCGTGGAGATTGGCAGCGTGAACCCGATCGCAATCGCAAGATAGCGCGTCAGCTTCGCGGCACCGCCCGAGATGCGTCCTGGCGCCAGCGAAGCCGCCGCCTCCACCTCACTCATTGGCAGCCTTCCTGTCCGCAACCGCAGCGCCATGGCCAGCGGAGTACTCTGGGACGAACCGCGCGAGGCCGCTACGCACTTTCTCGGGGGCAGGCACATCCGGGCGCGTGAGCCAGTCGAGCACGAGCGAGAGCAGATCAGGCTCGACCGGCCGTGCAGCGGCGATGCGCAACTTGGGATGCGGGGTAGGCAGCGTGCGCTCGTCGTCGGCCAGCACCTCCTCATACAATTTCTCGCCGCTGCGCAGCCCCGTGAACACGA
The DNA here is from genome assembly GCA_035499005.1 of Burkholderiales bacterium. Classification (GTDB taxonomy): domain Bacteria; phylum Pseudomonadota; class Gammaproteobacteria; order Burkholderiales; family SHXO01; genus SHXO01. Next base: position 2,628 of record DATJZQ010000069.1, read on the forward strand.
TGCGGATGTCGCCTTCGGCGAAGCCGGACAGTCGAATCATCTCGCGTGCGAGATCGACGATACGCACCGGCTCACCCATGTCGAGCACGAAGATCTCTCCCCCTGTTCCCATGGCTCCGGCCTGCAACACGAGCTGGGCAGCTTCGGGGATCGACATGAAGTAGCGAGTGATGTCGGGGTGCGTAACCGTCACAGGCCCGCCTTCCGCGATCTGTTGACGAAACTTCGGGATCACGCTGCCTGCGCTGCCCAGCACGTTGCCAAAGCGCACGATTACGAAGCGAGCACCATCAGGCTTCTGTAGCCCCAAGCACACGAGCTCCGCCAAGCGCTTGCTGGCCCCCATCACGTTCACCGGGTTCACTGCCTTGTCGGTGGAAATCAGCACGAAGGTCTCCACCCCATGACGCGCCGACGCAGAGGCGACGGCATAAGTGCCCAGCACGTTGTTCTGCACTGCTTCCCAGGCGTTCTCCTCTTCCATCAGCGGCACGTGCTTGTAGGCGGCGGCGTGGAACAGGACTTTCGGTCGATATTCGCTCAGGATCTGATCCACACGCGCGCGGTTGCGGATGTCGCCCACGACGCAAACAATGGCAAGATCCGGGTGTGCCGCGTGGAACTCCT
>DATJZQ010000070.1:0-6580 GCA_035499005.1 Burkholderiales bacterium
GTCGATGACGACGATCAGCGCGAAGGAGCCGGCGATGAGCAGGAACGTCTGGCCCAGCAGCGCTGCCACGTGGGCCAGCGCCGGCTCCAGTGGTTCGCTCACGAGCGACACGATCTCGGTGCGCTCCGACCACACGGCCCAGCCCGCCACCCCGCCCACGAGCAGGGCTTTGAGCACCGCCTTGCCAAGCTGGATCAGTCCGTGCCAGGAAAACAACCGCCCGAGGCCCCGCAGCGGACTGAGGCGGGCGAAATCCGGCTGTATCGTCTCGAGTGTGAACACCCAGCCGCTGACCAGCGTGGGCGCCAGGAGCGCGACTGCGGTAACGACGACGAACAGGGGCGAGAGGCCCAGAAGCGCCTGCGTCGTGCCGTCGAACAGGCGCAGCCCGAGCTGGGATGGATCGTACGCGGCGGTCCGATCGAGAGTCAGCGCATCGCGCATCACGGCCTCGAGACTGTGCGTCAGTCCCGGGCCGAGGAGGATGAGCCCGCCGCCGGAGGCGAGAAGTACGGAGAAAGTGGAAAGCTCGGAGGAGCGCGGAATCTGGCCCCGTTCCCGGGCCTGCTCCAGGCGTCGTTGTGACGCAGGTTCTGTTCGTTCGAGATCGCTGTCCTCGGCCATCCCCCACCCTCACCGGAATCGGCGCTCGCTGTCCCGGTGCGGCGAGTGTATCACGAGTGACAATAGCCGGATACAAGATGTATGGACGAGATCGCGCTGCGAACACCATAGGTTGTGGTCGGATCGGCGAGCGACGCGGCAGCGTCCCGCCACGGCGCTCCCGGCTCGGCGGCCGTCTGGCCGCCGCTGCGCTTGGGCTCCGGAAGCCCGACTTGACTGCGCTATATACCCATGTTGGAATGCGGCGGGAAGTTGTTCACGAGCGGGGATCGCTGCACGCGGCGGACGATGCGAGACGCGTGCTGACGCTCTCCGCACTGCGCCGTCTCGGCAGCCTCGGGACGGTCGCACTTGGGCGCAGACTTTTCCTGCGTCGCCGCTACAGCTAACAACGAGCGCCCCATTCGACGGGCGCGGCGGGCGCCTCCCAAGCCCCCCTCCGAGCCCGCCCTTTGGTGCGCTCGCTCTTAGCGCCGGTAAGGCCGGGCAGCGTGTCCGGAGACCCGATCTCCTGGGCCGCGCTGCGCCGATTCGAACTCGATTATCGGGAGGATGTCACTGTGAAGATTGCTCCGAAGCTGCTTTTGATGTCCCTGGGGCTGGTGGCCGCATCCGGGTCCGCCTCGGCCAACCAGGATCTAGCACAACAGATCGCGAACCCAGCCAACTGGGCGATGCAGGCGGGGAATTTCGCCAATCATCGCTACAGCGCGCTGAGTCAGATCAACGCCGGCAACGTGAAGAAGCTGCAAGTTGCGTGGATGTTCTCCACCGGCGTGCTGCGCGGGCATGAAGGCTCGCCGCTGGTGATCGGCGACACCATGTATCTGGTGACGCCTTTCCCCAACAACGTCTTCGCGCTGGACCTGGGTACGCAGAAGATCAAGTGGAAGTACGCGCCCAAGCAGAACCCGGCCGTGATCCCGCAGATGTGCTGCGACACGGTCAACCGCGGGCTGGCCTATGCGGAAGGCAAGATCTTCCTGCAGCAGGCCGACAGCATGTTGGTCGCCCTCGATGCCAAGTCCGGCAACGTGATTTGGAGCGTCAAGAACGGCGATCCTAGCGTAGGCGCGGTCAACACCAACGCTCCGCACGTGTTCAAGGACAAGGTGATCACTGGCATCAGCGGCGGGGAATGGGGGGTGCGCGGCTACATCTCGGCGTACAACATCAACACCGGGCAGCTGGTGTGGCGCGGCTACAGCACCGGCCCGGACAATGAGATGCTGATCGACCCGAACACCACCATGACCTGGACCAACGGGCAGATGGCGCCGGTGGGACAGGACTCCAGCCTGAAGACCTGGCAGGGGGATCAGTGGAAGATCGGCGGGGGCGCCACCTGGGGCTGGTACAGCTATGACCCGCAGTTGAACCTGATGTACTACGGCAGCGGCAACCCGAGCACGTGGAACCCGGCGCAGCGTCCCGGCGACAACAAGTGGTCGATGAGCGTCTGGGCGCGCGATGTGGACACCGGCAAGGTCAAGTGGGTCTACCAGATGACCCCCTACGACGAATGGGACTTCGACGGCATCAACGAAATGGTCCTGGCCGACATCAACGTCAACGGCAAGCCCACCAAAGCGCTGGTGCACTTCGATCGCAATGGGTTCGGCTACACGCTAGACCGTGTCACGGGGGCGCTGCTGGTGGCGCAGAAATTCGATCCGGCCGTGAACTGGGCCACGAATGTCGATATGAACACCGGGCGTCCGCAGGTGGTGGCCCAGTACAGCACGGCACACGGCGGACCGGACGTGAACACCAAAGGCATCTGCCCAGCCGCGCTCGGCTCCAAAGACCAACAGCCGTCCAGTTACAACCCCAAGACCAAGCTGTTCTACGTGCCCACCAACCACGTGTGCATGGACTACGAGCCGTTCCAGGTCGAGTACGTAGCGGGCCAGCCGTATGTGGGCGCCACCTTGTCCATGTTCCCGGCCCCGGGCGGCACCAACATGGGCAACTTCATCGCGTGGGATCCTTCCACCGGCAGGATCGTGTGGTCGAAGCCGGAGAAGTTCTCCGTGTGGAGCGGAGCGCTGTCCACTGCCGGTGACGTCGTGTTCTACGGCACGTTGGAAGGGTATCTCAAAGCGGTGGACCTGAACGGTAAGGAACTGTGGAAGTTCAAGACGCCGTCGGGGATCATCGGCAACGTGTTCACGTACGAATTCCAGGGCAAGCAGTACGTGGGGGTGTTCTCAGGGATCGGCGGCTGGGCCGGCATCGGCATGGCCGCTGGGTTGGAGAAGGATACCGACGGGCTGGGTGCGGTAGGCGGCTACAAGGAGCTGCGCGACTACACCGACCTCGGCGGGACGCTCACGGTCTTCACGCTGGGTCAGTAAGCCCTCGGCGAGTCAACACTGGCATCCCGGGTTCTCCGGGGTGCCAGTTTTTTTTCGTGCGGCCGCGCCGCAGGCCCGAACAAGCGACGCGCAGTGCGCTGCCCGCGAGACAGGTGGTGTATTCTGGAGCGCATGGACACACCCGCTCGCCCGCGACTTGCCTGGGGACTGACCGGCTCCGGTCATTTCCTGCGGGAATGTCTCGAGCTTGCCCGCGAGCTCCCGGATGTCGATCTGTTCCTGACCGCAGCCGCGGAGGAGGTCCTGCACATGTACGGCCATGATCTCGCCGGCCTGCGGCAGCGCTTCCGGGTGTTTCGCGACAACACCGCCAGCGCCGCTCCGGTGGGCCTGTTCTACTACGGGCACTACCACACCGTGGTCGTCGCGCCGGCCACCTCCAACACGGTTGCCAAGTGCATCGGGGGTATCTCCGATACGCTGGTCAGCAACATCTTCGCGCAGGCGGGCAAATGCCGCGTGCCATCGATCGTCTTCGCCTGTGACACCGCCCCGCAGATGCAAACCGAGGCACCGCGCGACTGGGTCATGGTCTATCCGCGGCCGATCGACCTCGAAAATACGCAGCGGCTGAAGGCCTTCCCGCTGGTGAGCGTGGTGGAGAGCCTGGACGCGCTGCGCGCCGCCTTGACGGCGCGTCTGGCCGAGATCGGCGCGACGCCTTCGAAAGAAGCGGTTAGGTAACCGCGCGGCTCTGCATGCAATGACGACGCAGAAGCGCGAGCACGTGCTGTTTCTCACCGGCAAGCTCGCACACAGGAGCCTCACGCGCGTGCTCGAGTCGATCGCGCCTGCGCCCTTTACCTGGACCGTCCATCAGCTCGGGCTGAGCGTGGCCGCGCTCATGACCGCCGACATGATCCAGCGCAGGCTGCCCGGCAGGATGGGAGCCGATCGCATCATGGTGCCGGGACGCTGCCGAGGGGACCTGGAGCGGCTCAGCGCGCATCTCGGGGTGCCGGTAGAGCGCGGCCCGGACGATCTGGTCGACCTGCCCCGCTTCCTGGGCCGCACCGCGGCGGCCCGAGACCTGTCTCAATACGACACGCTGGTGTTCGCCGAAATCGTGGACGCGCCCGAGCTCTCCATCCAGGCGATCGAGGCGCGCGCCCGCGACCTGGCCGCCACCGGTACCGACGTGATCGACTTGGGCTGCCTGCCCGCAACTCCGTTCCCTCACCTTGGGGAAGCCGTCGCGCACCTGAAGTCGTGCGGCTTCCGGGTCAGCGTGGACTCGCTCGAACCCGACGAGCTGCTGAGAGGGGGCAAGGCGGGCGCGGATTACCTGTTGAGCCTGCGGGAAGACACCCTATGGGTGGCCGACGAGGTGGATGCGACGCCCGTGCTGATCCCTGGCGAGCCCGGCGATCTCGCCTCGCTGGAACGCGCGATCGACGCGCTGGAACGCCGCCACCGGGCCTACCTCGCCGATCCCGTGCTGGATCCGATTCAGTTCGGCTTTACCGACGCGATCGCACGCTACCACGCGCTGCGTCGTTCACGGCCGCACGCGCCGATCATGATGGGGATCGGCAACGTCACCGAACTCACACACGCAGACACCATGGGGATGAGTGCGCTGCTCTTCGGCATCGCCTCGGAGTTGCAGGTCGCCGCGGTGCTCGTGGTCCAGGTGAGCGAGCATGCGCGTTCGGTGGTCCGGGAGGCCGACATTGCACGGCGCATCATGTTCGCCGCCCGCGCCGATAACGCATTGCCCAAGGACATCTCGGATGCGATGCTGGCGTTGCATGAGAAGCGCCCTTATACGCACACCCCGGACGAGATCTCCGAGCTGGCCGCGGCCGTACGCGACCCCAATTTCCGCGTGATGGTGGGGGCGGACGGAATCCATGTCTTCAACCGCGCCGGTCACCATCGCGGCACCGACCCGTTTGCATTCTGGCCTTCGCTTGGACTCGAGCAGGATGCCGCTCACGCGTTCTACCTGGGCGTGGAGCTCGCACGCGCACAGATCGCCTGGCAGCTGGGCAAGCGCTACGCGCAGGATGAGGAGCTCAAATGGGGCGCGGCGACTCCGCCCACGTCGGAGGACCTGCTCGAGCAAGCGTCTGCGGGCACCACGCTCACGCACCGCCACCGGATCGCGGCGAAGCAGGAGACTCGATGATCTGGGAAACGGTCGTCACGAGCGTTTCCGCCGCGGGCCGGGTGCACATCGCACCGATGGGCGTGCGCGAGGCCGGCGGCCGGGTCGTCCTCGCGCCGTTCCGGCCCTCTGCCACACTGGACAACATCCTCGCCACGCGTTGTGCGGTGGTGAATCTCACCGATGATGTGCGAGTGTTCGCTGGCTGCCTCACCGACAGGCGCGATTGGCCCACGACTGCTTGCCAGCAGATCGATTGCGTCCGCCTCGGGGCCGCACTCGCGCATCGCGAGCTGAAGCTGGCGCACATCGAAGACGACGAACTGCGGCCCCGCCTCTCCTTCGACGTCGTGCTCGAGCAGACACATCGGCCGTTTCGCGGTTTCAATCGCGCGCAGGCCGCGGTGATCGAAGCGGCAATCCTGGTGAGTCGCCTGGACCGCCTCCCGGCCCAGAAGATCGACGACGAGATGCGCTACCTCGCGATTGCGGTAGACAAGACGGCCGGTCCGGTCGAGCGCGAGGCTTGGTCCTGGCTGACTGAGCGCATCCGCACATACCGCAGCCAGGCGCGGAGCACGGCGTGATTCGCCTGCTGGCCAGCGTGAAGGACGAGAGCGAGGCGCAGCTTGCACTGGACGGCGGCGCCGACCTCATCGACTTCAAGAATCCCGCGCAGGGAGCGCTCGGCGCGCTCGCCCCTGACGTGATCGCGAGCGGGCTGCGGCGCCTCGCCGGACGCGCGCTCACCAGCGCCACCGCCGGGGATTGGCCGCTACAGCCGGCGGTCCTCATCGAAGCCGTGCAGCGAACGGGCGAAACGGGCGTGGACTACGTCAAGTTGGGCATGCTGCCCGGCGCAGCGCTCGAGGCTTGCGTCGAGGCGCTGGCGCCGCTCGCGCTGCGGTACCGCATCGTCGCGGTGTTCTTCGCCGATCGCGGCGTGCCTGCAGGCGCGCTGAACCAGGTGAGCGCGGCCGGTTTTGCCGGCGCGATGGTGGACACGTTCGACAAGCGCGGCGGCGGGCTTCGGCAGCATCTCAGTGACAACCGTCTGCGCGCATTTGTCGAGGAGAGCCGAAACCTCGGGCTGCTGACCGGACTCTCCGGTTCGCTGGATCTGGCGGATATCGCGCCGCTCGCGCGCATGAGCCCCGGGTTGCTGGGGTTCAGGGGCGCGCTGTGCCACGCCGGGGCTCGCGCCTCGACGCTGTCGCTCGAGCGCGTACAGCGCGTGCGCGCGAAGCTGGACGCGAGTAGCGTCCGCGTGCAGGCCGGTCTGGCTTCGGATCTCGAGTACGGTAGGCCGGCTCGACATTAGCCCGGCCGCGACGCCCCGCGCTTGACGCAGCGCGAACCTTCGAAGGCCGTCCACCTTCGCTTTCCGCAGTGCTTGAACGGCCTGGATCGCGCTGTGCGCGGGAACGACGTTCGGCCTAAAGTTTCCGCGCCGCGTGCCGTTGCGTCG
>DATJZQ010000071.1:0-5906 GCA_035499005.1 Burkholderiales bacterium
CGTGCGCCGGATCACGCGCGGCGACTTTCAGGTGATCTCATACCTGAAGTCCGCCGAACCCCGACTGTACAAGCGCCTACGCGATCAGGCCCTGGCCGGGAACGGCTCCAAGCGTCACGCGCGCCGCCGCTGATTCGCTTCTTTCTCCGCCCGCAGATATCTCGATCTGCGGGCTGCGCTCAACTCTGAGCCCGGTAGGGCTGGCGTAAGCCATAAAGACCCTACCTGCGGCAGATGTACTGCCCGCGTCATCTTCCCTTTGCCGCCGCGCCCGGTTTGGTAGACACTAACGTCTGCGGCACGGCCCGCAGCCGCACGGGATTTTTCACGCGACGTTCACCACAACACGCCGAGCGTGTTGCATCGACCGGCGGATAGCGTTTACAGCAACGAATAACGGAGGAAACCATGCGATTCAGCTTTCTCGTCCCAGCGCTCGCCGCGGCGCTGGTCGCTTCTTCGGCGGCGGTCTATGCCGATGAAACCATGCAGATCCCGGTCAACACCGGCAACACTCAAGCCGGGGACGGCCACGCGGTTATGTTCAAGGGCAATGCGCTGCCGCTCCAGGGGGCAGCCATCAAGGTGGGCGATCCCCTGCCCTCGGCGACCCTGACCGGTGCAGGCATGGCGCCCATCAACATCGCCGACGGCAAGGGCAAGGTGCGCATTATCAACGTCGTGCCCTCTCTCGACACGCCGACCTGCAACGCCCAGACCCACGAGCTGGTGGAGAAGGATCCGACGCTGGCGCAAAACGTCGAACTGGTCACCGTCAGCATGGATCTGCCATTCGCTCAGTGGCGCTGGCAACGCGCCGCCAAGGCGAAAGACATGGTCTTCCTGTCGGACTATAAGACAGCGGAATTCGGCATGAGCACCGGGCTGCTGATCGCGCCCTTGCACCTGCTCACGCGCACCGTAATCGTCACCGACAAGAACGGCGTGGTGCGCTACATGCAGATCGTTCCGGAGATCACCGAGCTGCCCGACATGGATGCGGCCATGGCCGCGGCCAAGGCTCTGCTGTAACTAACCCGACACGCCGACACAGGCCCCGCTTTGCGCGGGGCCTTTTCATTTGGCGGAGGGTGAGTCCGCCAAACTCCGGCAAGAGCTGGCTGTTTCGCTTCATGCTGGCCGGCAGGGCGCGAGCCATGGGCCTGGGATCGCTCAACACGATCTCGCTCGCCGAAGCGCGCGACGAGGCGACGCGCTGCCGCAAGCTCTTGCGCGAGAAGATCGACCCGATCGAGGCGCGGAACACGAGCCGGGGAACATGCCGATCTCGCCATGTATGTGGCCAAGGCCGCAAGCTGCCCTGCCGCTATCGAAGGTTTGCTGAAGCTCACGCAAGCGCAGCACGGAGGCGCACCCCTGCGATGGGCGGAAGGACGCAAAGACGTCGTCTCGTCTCGGCGCGGCGACGAAACGGCAATGCTCGAATCCCTTTGACTTGTCCTCGATACCTGCGTATAACCTTCGTGCTGGAGCCTTAAGCCAGTCAGTTGGTCTCTTAAACCCGCGCTCGCGGTCTTAGCTGATCCGCTCACTATCTCTTGACGTTCCCGCATTCCCGGGGCGCAAGCCCTATTAATGGCGTTAGAAAGGAAGATCTCGATGAGTGCAGGCACGGTTAAGTGGTTCAACGACGCGAAGGGCTTTGGGTTTATCACTCCCGATGGCGGCGGCAAGGATCTTTTCGCGCATTTCTCGGCGATACAGGACAGCGGGTTCAAGACCCTTAAGGAAGCGCAGCGCGTCACCTTCGATGTGACCACCGGCCCCAAAGGCGACCAGGCTACCAATATCCGCCCCGAGTAAGTCCGCAACGCGTCGGAGAAGAAGCCCGGGCGACCGGGCTTTACTTATGTGAACGCGCAGGCGCGCACTGCGCGGGGGTGTCGCGACGAGCCGAGGTGGTTTCGGCCGCTCGGTGTACCCCAAATCGGACCGGAGCTCATACGTAATCCGGGACGTCCGAAGATTCAAACACAGAAAGTTACTTTTGGAGATGGCCTTGCCACAAACGAATACGCACGCGGGTAGCGTGAGATGGTTCAGCTATTCGAAGGGCTGTGGGTTCATAACCCCAGATGATGGAGGTACGGATGTGTTCGCGCATTTCTCCGAGTTCAAGGATTCGAACGTGCGGTCCCTTCGTCGGGATCAGCGGGTGTGCTTTCGCGTGAGCGCAGGTCCGGAAGGCAGAGTCGCGAGAAATATCTGCTCGTTGGGATGAGCAGGAGAGGCACGCTCTAGTCGGCAGCGTACGGCGGGATTCGCACTATGATGCTTGGTGCATACGACGGCAGAAACGGCAAACCGGTAGACGCGTTCAGACGGCAGGGCGTGGCGTAGGTCCTACGCCGCCGCCAGTCGAGTACACGAGCGCTTCCCGAAGGTCGAGCTTCTCGTTATCGACTTGGTTTTCACGGATGACAGGGCGCTGGGAAGATATTCGCCGCAGATGCGCAGCTTTTTGGTTCGGCGAAAGCGTTCTTCGCGATCGCCTGCCCTCGAACGCTTTGCCTCGGCGGGGGCTTCGATCTCGATCCTATCCTCCTCGTCATGCTCGGCACCAAGGGAACCACGTTGAAAGGTGCGCTGGAATGCCGTGGTTGGATGGACCCGACGCGTGGCGAAAATACCGAGTGCCTTTTTACGAATGCACTATCGGCTGGGTGCCCCGCATGATGCTCGCCAGATTGGCGTTCATGACGCGTGCGTATAACGCGCGGGTAGGTCCCTTGGTAACGAGATCGATGATGCCGATGCGCAGTTTGTGCATGAGCCCCTTGGGGTTGGGTCCCCGTTGATCGGGAATCGACTTGTTAGCATCCTGCGACTAACGTGTATGCGCGCTACCGCACAGAAGGGCAGGGATTTGTGCTCTGGGGGAATCTCCTAGGACAGAGTTGCTTCCTCCTACGCGACTCAGGTCCAGGCGCGGATGGTATGCGCTTGGATGAGCCCAGAGAACGGCTATTGCCCGTTTTGCGAAAAGCCGGGCGACGCGCCACAAACCACTGTATAGTGCGGAAACGTTGCCCTAGCGCGTCATCCGGTTAGCGCTAGCGGCCTTCGCGGTTCCTCTCGAGTTCCTCGAATTTTCCAAGCAGTTCATCCGCCTGAACCGGTGTGAAGGCCAGTCCTTCCCAGGCCGATTCCAGGAGCGGGCAATAGCCTAGCGTCCAAGTTCCCATTCCTGACCAAACCGATTAGGAGCGTCTTATCGATACGTCATTCCAGAATCTTGGCCTCTCGCCTGAATTGCTCCGCGCAATCGCCGAGGAAGGTTACACACAGCCGACCCCCATCCAAGCGCAAGCCATTCCGGCCGTCCTTGCCGGGCGCGATCTGCTCGGCGCGGCGCAGACCGGCACGGGCAAGACCGCAAGCTTCACGCTGCCGATGCTGCAGCTACTCGCCAGGACGAAAGTAGGTCTTTCGTCGACCCGCCATCCGGTGCGCTCGCTCGTGCTTGTGCCTACCCGCGAGCTCGCCGTGCAGGTGCAAGAGAGCGTGTGCGCCTACGGCAGGCATCTGAAGCTGCGCGCGGCCGTGATCTACGGAGGGGTGGGCTTCAAACCGCAAGCGGACGTGCTGCGCCGCACTGTAGACATTGTCGTCGCCACGCCGGGGCGCCTGCTCGATCACGTTGAGCAGAAGACGATCGACCTACGCCAAGTCGAGATTCTCGTCCTCGACGAGGCCGACCGCATGCTCGACATGGGCTTCATCCACGACATTCGGCGCGTGCTCGCGCTGTTGCCGGCCGAGCGCCAGAATCTGCTGTTCTCGGCGACTTTTCCCGACGCGGTGAGGACGCTCGCGGCCGGCTTCATGCGCGATCCGGTCACCGTGGAAGTCGCGCGGCGCAATACGCCGATCGAGTTGATCGGGCAGGTCGTGCATCCGGTGGACAAAGACAGGAAGCGCGAGCTGCTCGCGCATCTGGTAAACACAAACGACTGGCAGCAGGTGCTTGTGTTTACTCGAACCAAGCACGGCGCGAACCGGCTGTCCGAGCAGCTGGAGCGCGACGGCATTGAGGCGAGCGCGATCCACGGCAACAAGAGCCAGCCGCAGCGCATGAGAGCCCTCAAGCGGTTCAAGGATTGCGAGCTGCAGGTGCTGGTTGCTACCGACATCGCCGCGCGCGGCCTCGACATCGAGGCGCTGCCGCACGTGGTGAACTACGACCTGCCACACGTTCCGGAGGATTACGTGCATCGCATCGGCCGCACGGGCCGCGCGGGCGAACCCGGGCTGGCAGTCTCGCTCCTCTCGAGCGAGGACCGGCACCTGCTTCGCGATATCGAAAGACTCATCGACCGCTCGATCGAGCAACAGGTGGTTCCGGGTTTCGAGCCAGGCGTCGGATACCATACCGAGACCCACGAGCCGGAGCAGCGCCGCGCACCGCGGCCCCGGAGCGGGCCGCGTCACAAGGCGACTCCGGGCGCTGCACAGCGCAAGCCCCAGCGCACCATGCGTGCTCCGCAGCCCCCCGCGCGATCGACTCGACGCAAAAAAAGGCGTGACCAGGAACAGCGCGCCCTGCCCGCCACGTCCTCGGAAAGAGCCCAGCAGATGGTTCTGCGCGATCAGCTTGAGCACCATCGCCGCCAGGAGGAAGAGGGGCATGGGAAAAGTCGCACGCGCGGGCGCGCGAAAGGCAAACCGCTGGCTGCGCTCTTCGCGTCGCCCCGGGGCCGCGTGGCGTAATCGAGCGATCGGGGTCTGCCTTCTCTGCTACGCGCTCAACGCAGCAGGCTGGGTCATTCAACGTCGGAAATTGAGGTGAAAGATGACGATCAAGAAAAGGAAGATTCAGCACGACGACGTCGATCGTATGCCGTACTATCCTGAGAAGAGCAATCGCTACGTGCTGATTCTGAATGGCGCTGAAGCATTTCGCGGCACCCACGCTGCCTGTTACACCGCTTTGCTCAGGCGGCAGCCGCGCTCAACCGCGTACGCGCTGCGTTTTGGTGGCTGGGAATTCAAGCATGTTTCGCAGCTTTCGGCGGATTAGCGGTGTGCGATGAATCTATGACCAAGAAAACGCTGACCGAGGCCGAAATCCTCGCTGTACCCAAGGCGAGCTACATGAGCGTAGCGCAGCATGAGTTCTTTCGGCAGCGCCTCCTCGCCATGCGCAGCCAGCTTCTCGAAAACGCGCGCGACACCACTGAGCACCTGCACGCGACCGAAGCCACGAGCGATCCTTCGGATCGTGCGACCCAGGAGGAGGAGCAGGTTTTGGAGCTCCGCACGCGCGAGCGCGAGCGTAAGTTGCTCAAGAAAATAGACGAAGCCTTGGCCCGCATCACGGCGGGAAGCTACGGCTTCTGTGCAGATACGGGCGAGCCTATTGGTATCGCCCGGCTCCTTGCGCGGCCGACGGCGACTCTAAGCATCGAGGCGCAGGACAAGCGCGACCGCACGCAGAAACAGTTCGCCGACTAGCCGGCCCCTTCAGCGGCGCCGCCCGCTGCCGCTGGCCCTTGGTCGCGACTCGTTCACACGCAGGGGCTTTCCGTGGAACTCTTTGCCGTTGAGTCCGGCAATGGCGGCTAGCGAGTGCGCCTTGCCGGGCATCTCGATAAAACCGAACCCCTTGGAGATGCCAGTAAACATGTCGCGGACGATTTGCACGGTTCTGACATCACCGAAAGTCTTGAAGGCTTCTACCAACTCCGCCTCGGTCGTTTGAGGTGCGAGATTTCCGACAAAAATATTCATCTGGTGTCCCTGGTAGCTTCTTGTGGTCAGCCGAGCCTGGGAGCGGGGTGAGAATGAAGAACTCGAGCAAGTCGATGGGCAGTTCCCGTTGAATGATGCCAATGTCGCGCGTGATGGAGGCCGGCGTGTCGCCGGGGAAGCCCAGTATGTAACCC
>DATJZQ010000072.1:0-34167 GCA_035499005.1 Burkholderiales bacterium
CAGTTCGCCCGAGGAGGATCGGCTCAAAGACTTCGTCTCGACAGTGCTGGCCTCTACGGAGGACACCTGGGGCGAGATGTTCAAGGCGAGCCAGCGCACCTACGTCGAGCCCAAGCTCGTGCTGTTCTCCGGCGCTGTGCATTCCGCATGTGGATTCGCGCAGGCCGCTGTCGGGCCGTTCTACTGCCCGGCCGATCAGAAGGTGTACATCGACCTGAGCTTCTATCAGGATCTGCGCAGCCGTTTCCATGCGCCAGGCGATTTCGCCGAGGCCTACGTGATCGCGCACGAAGTCGGGCACCACGTGCAGAACCTGCTCGGCATCTCCGACCGGGTGCACGCCGCGCAGCAGCGCGCCTCCGAGTCCCAGGCCAACGCGCTGTCGGTGCGCGTCGAGTTGCAGGCGGATTGCCTGGCGGGCGTGTGGGCGAACCGCGCCAACCGCGAGCGGCACATCCTCGACCCGGGCGACATGGAAGAGGGGCTCAACGCAGCCGCTCAGATCGGCGACGATCGGATGCAGATGCGAGCGCGTGGCTACGTCTCACCCGAGTCGTTCACTCACGGCAGCTCTGAGCAGCGGGTGCGCTGGTTCAAGCGGGGATTGGAGTCTGGCAGCACCAGCGCCTGCGATACGTTCGGGGTCTCGCAGCTCTAGGCGCGGGCCCGGCTTTTCCCGGGTCTCAGTGATTCACTCCAGCATCGCGCCGGCCGTTCATGCGGTCGGGAGGCGGCGACCCCTTCCGGGGAGCTGCGGGTCGCCGCAACAAATCCCATTCAGCCAATGCAGCGCCGCGTTCGAACTCCGATGAGCCGGCGGCAACCAAACATCTTGTGAACGGATATTTTGCGCGTGCGTTGATGAGTTTGGCGTACTCAAGGTCGTAGCGATGGGAAGCATGGTCTTGCTGGATTTGATGGGCGGCGTTGCTCTGCTGCTGTGGGGCCTGCATATGGTCCACAGTGGAATCGTGCGCGCCTTCGGCTCCGATGTGCGGCGCGCCCTGAGCGGCGCCCTGCGAAACCGCTTCAGGGCGTTTTTCGCAGGGATTGGCATCACCGCTCTCCTGCAAAGCAGTACGGCGACGGCGTTGATGGTGAGCAGCTTTGCCGCCGACGGCTTGATCAATCTGGTGCCCGCTCTGGCCATCATGCTCGGGGCCAACGTGGGTACCAGCCTGGTTGTTCAATTGCTCTCCTTCAATATCTCTGCCGCGGCCCCGGTGTTTCTCGTCATCGGGGTGCTGGCCTTCAGGCGCGGCGCGCGCACCCTGATCCGCGACCTGGGTCGGGTCGCCATCGGTCTTGGGCTCATGCTGCTGTCCCTGCATATCCTGCTCGACAGTCTGGCTCCCGCGGAGAATGCGCCCGTGCTACGCACGCTGCTGGACTCGGTGACTGGCGAGCCGTTGGTCAACGTCTTGATTGGGGCGATCCTCACGTGGGCGGCCCATTCGAGTGTGGCCGTGGTCCTGCTGATCATGTCGCTCGGCTATTCGCACTTTGTCACGCCGATCGCCGCCTTGGCCCTAGTCCTCGGGGCCAACCTGGGGAGCGCAATCAACCCGGTCTTGGAAGCGGGTTCGTCCCACAACCCAGCGGCACGGCGTCTGCCCGTGGGGAACCTGTTTACGCGCGTCGTGGGTTGCGTGCTGTTCCTGCCCTTCCTGTCTCCCACGGAGCGTCTCCTGTCGGATATTGATCCCAATCCGGTGCGATTGGCCGCGGACTTCCACATCGCGTTCAATGTCGCGCTCGCCGCGCTGTTCATTCCGTTTTTGGATGGACTATCCTGGTTATTGCAGCGCCTGTTGCCGGAGAAGAAGAGACCCGTCGATCTCGGATCGCCTCGCTACCTCGACGAAGCCGTCATCGACGTCCCGCCCGTCGCTTTGAGTTGCGCTGCACGCGAGACCTTGCACATGGGTGATGTCGTGGAGTCGATGCTGCGGCAGGGGATGATTGCGCTGATGACTGACGACCGCAAGCTTGTTGCGGAGGTTTCTCGCCTTGACAACGCAGTCGACCGCCTGCACGAAGCGATCAAGCTCTACGTGATCAACGTGACGCGCGGCAGCCTGGGTGATACCGAAGGGCGTCGCGCCATGGAGATCATCTCGTTCTCGATCAACCTGGAGCACATGGGCGATATCATCGACCGGAATCTCATGGAGCTCGCCGCGAAGAAGCTCAAACGCAAGCTCGCTTTTTCCAAGGAAGGCGCGGCGGAGTTGAGCGCGATGTACCAGCGCGTGCTCGATAGCCTCCAGCTCGCCTTCGGCATCTTCCTCTCGGGCGACGTCAAGGTCGCGCGGCAGCTGCTCGAGCAGAAGACGCAGTTCCGCGAGGCGGAGCTAGCAGCCGCGGACAGCCACCTCGCGCGCTTGCGCGAGGGTCGGCCGGAGAGCATCGAAACGAGCTCGCTGCACCTCGATGTCCTGCGCGATCTGAAGCGCATTCATTCCCATATCTGCTCGGCTGCCTACCCTGTCCTCGAGGCCGCCGGCGAGCTGCAGTCCAGTCGCCTGAAATCGGTCGCGTCCGAAGCACCTCACACTTCCATCGAGGATCGAACCGAGGAAGGCCCCCAGGTTCCGGCGTCCTGAGGGCCCGAGGTCAGGCCGGTGGCTCAGCGTGACCAGAATGGCGGAGCGTTACTTGTCATCGTCGTCGTTGTCCTCGACTTTGGCTGAAATCAGCTCGCCGGTTTTGGCGTCGTACTTCAGCTCTTTCTTTACGCCATCGTCGCTCACGACGTCAATCTCATAGACATAGCGGCCGCGCTTGCGCTCCAGCTCCGTCTCGGTGACCCGGCCGGGGTACTGGGCTTTTGCGCGCTGAAGGATTTGCTCCAGCGGAAGGATGTCGGAGCGCGCAGTGGAGGATTCCGCCTGCTTCTGCTGGTCGGCGGCCGTCGCCCACCAGCCACCGCCTGCCGCGACAGCCACGAGCACCGCAATCGTCGTTCGTTTCAACATGATGGCACTCCAAGTTGATCGCTCGGATCGGCCTGCGGATCCGAGCGCGTTGCGCCTACCACCCCGGCCCCTGCATGCCGCGAAACAAGGGAGCGCAGATGAAGACGCGCTCGCTGCCCCCGTCAGGAAAACGCGGTCGACGAACAGCGCCAAGCCCACCACCAGCACCACCACCGACATCACCGCCGCCGCGCGCGGCTCCCAGCGATAGCGCCGCAACCATATCAGCAACGGCACGGCAGCAATCACGGCGATCGCCTGCCCGGCCTCCACCCCGAGGTTGAAGTTGAGCAGGCACCACGCCAGCCCCTCCTTGGGCAACCCCAACTCGCGCAGCACGCTGGAAAAGCCGAAGCCGTGCATCAGCCCGAATACGAAAGCCACCGCCCAGCGGTGCGAGACCGTGTGCCGCATGAACAGGTTCTCGGCTGCGACATAGGCGATGGACAAGGCGATGGTGGCCTCGACCAGTCGCTCCGGAAGCACGACGACATTCAATACCGCGAGCGCGAGCGTGATGCTGTGTGCCAAGGTGAAGGCGGTGATGATCTTGAGCAGCGACCAGATATTTCCGCCACGCACGACGAGTGCCAGCAGAAACAGCAGGTGGTCGTAGCCGGTGAGAATGTGCGCGACCCCCAAGGAGAAGAAACTGCCGGCACCCCGCGCGGGACTCTCCGCTTTCGCTATCTGGAACTTTGCCTCGCGAGCGTCCGCCTGAAATGCAAATTGGGCGCTGCCGCCAGGCCATTCGACACGAGCCAACGTGTGGTGGTCGTCACCCAGCACGTCGAACATATCGTCCCGGATCGTGAGCTCGGACACCGGGTCGGCGCACACGAAGTCGACTACGAGGGTGATGCTAGTCACGTCGGGCGGCGGGGGTATCACGAATCCGGGCCCGGCCTCGCAGGCGCGGCCGTCATTGGTGAGCTTGATTTGCTTGCCCATGACCGCGATCAAGGGCTTGAGATCTGGGAGCAGGCCCGGTTGCCCAAGCTTCATCTGGTCGGCGAGCGCCGCGGGCAAGGAAATCGCCGAGAGCTGCAGGCTATAGCGCACCTGCTGCCGGTCGATGGAGATCGAGGCGTAGCCGGTGTGGCCTCCGAGGTGAGCCGAGGCGTCCCGACTCAGGGCGATGCCGATGACTCCGGCCAGGAGAAACGCGCGGATTGCTTTCGACGCGCGGGCATGGTTGCAACGCTTCAAGATCGCTCTCCGGTGTGCGAATCGACCTGCAGCGTTTCGGTCGGTGTATCGGCGGGCGACCATCAGGGGAGCGAGACCTGGCGCGCGACCTGCTCCCATTGTTCGCCAACAAAACGCGACATCAGGAACACTTCATCGCGGCCATCGACGCTCATGTACTGCAGCAGTCCGCCGGGATTGGGCGCACCGAAGTGCGCGGTGATCACGCGCGTCGGCCCCTCGTAGAGGGTCACCGATACGCGCGGGTGGTCGAGTCCGAACGCCGTCCGCTCCGCGCTCTTCAGCTCCTCGGCGGTCATCTCGCGCGTCGGGCCCGAGGTATTCATGAATTGGACCGCCATGCTGATGCTCCGCGCTGCAGTCCCGTCCAGTGCGGCGCCGGTCTCACGTCGGCTCCAGGTCCTTTCTGCGCTGCGGTTCAAGGTGTATCGATTGCCTCCAAACTCGATCTCCGCCTTGGTGATGCGCTCCGGCGCGCGCCGCATCACGCCCTTGGCCTCGAACTTGATGAGCTGCCTCGACTCCGGCAGCGAGCCGGTGATCAGCATCGCGACGATGAAGAGGCCCGCCCCGGCGCCGGCCGCTGCAGGCCACCAATGCTTGAGCCGCGAGGTCAGCGATGTCGCCACCACATCACGACTCCAAGCACGATCGTGGCGCCCGGCAACAGCACTTCGATGATCAGGAAGATCCACAGTGTCTGTGGCTGTGTAAGCAGAATCATCGACGGTACCGGGATGCGCGAGGCGATGGTGGGGGAGCGCTCCTCGCGGACCAGCCAACGTACCATGGCCAGTGCGAGGTCGCTGTTCGCCATATAGGGCAGGAACGAGTTGCTGGCAAAGTCGCCGTCGCCGATCACGATCGCGCGAAATGCTTCGCTCCCGGGGCTGGCGTTGGGCAGGCGCCCGGCTGACGCAACCGCCAGGACGCGGGCCCCAGGCTTGACCGGCGTTCCCTGACCGGCCCCGGCACGCGGCTCCCCCGGGACCTGCCGTGCCTCGACCGGCCTGACGTCCTTCGTATAGCTGTCCCGGCTGCTTTCGAACAGCGGAGCTGTCTTGACTCCTGCAACTGGTGGAATCAAATCCAAAGGTCGGACACCGGGATAGAACGTCATGGATACGTTTCGGGTGATCGGGCTGCTGTCGTAACCGGTCACGGCCACCATTTCAGGGTCGCTGGAGTAGTGGCTCAGCGGGTCGATGACCACTTTCTGCTCCGGCCGCACGCCGATTTCCTCGAGCAGCCGCGCAAGATGTGGCTCCAGTACGAAGCCGAGATCGAACATGAACAGCACCGACCCGCCGCGCGTGAGGTAACTCTCGAGCGCGGCGCTTTCCGCGGGGAGAAAGGTGGTTCGCGGATTGGCGTTGATCACAAGGGCGCAGTCCGCGGGCACGGAGTTCATCGTTGCGAGGATCACTTTGCGCACATCGTAGCCGAGCGCCTCGAGGGAGCGACGCAGACGTCCGATGCCGTGCCCCGGCATTTTGACGACCGCGGAGTCGCTATCCCCGTGGGAATGGCCCTGCATGCCTTCGAGATGGGTGTGGAACTCGAAGTTGTCCATCGGAAACTCGTTATGGCCCTCGAGAAAGCAGACATTGATCACACGTTCGCGCAGCACCCGCAGGATGCCGATGGCGATGTCATTCTCGTCTGTGCTCTGAACCAGCACGCGCCGCCCTTCGGTCTCGAGCACGGCTGCGTTGTACAGCTTCACACCGAAGTTTTCTGCCAGCGTCGGCTGCTTGTCCGGATCGACCGCGCGGACGTGCAGATGCGCGTTCCGATGCGCCATGACCTCCAGTACGTCCTTGGTCCGCCGGCCGCTCGGATCTTGTCCCTGATAGAAGTAGGTGAGATCGACGTCGCGCTGCAGCGTATCCACGACCTTCATCGCCTGTTCCGATGGCGTGAACACCTTCTCGCGCGTCAAGTCAAGGTAAGCGCTGTGCAGTACCAGGGCCGCGTTTGCCACCGCTACCAGGACGATGGCCCCGACAACTACGCTGCAGTTGTAGAGAAACGCCCTGCCCCTGGTGAGCTTGGTTTGCAGCGGCAGCTGAATGGCGAGCGCGAAAAGCGCCCCAACAGCTACTAGCCAGCCGGCGAACCACAACAGGTTAGGGACGTCCAGCGTGTGTTCCACGGGTCAGCGGCGCGCGAGCGCGCGCACCGTCAAGAACAGGCCGAGGAGCGTGACGCTGAAGAAAAAGCCGAAATTGGAGGTGTACATCGCTCCCGTGGCGAGAGGTGTGAAATGCGCGAGGAGCGACGCGCCGACCAGGAAATTGCCGAAGGGGTCGGGCAGCAGCGCAGCCACGGAATCCAGCATCCACAAAAGCGAAAACAACCCCAGAGACACCACGGCGGCCACGATCTGATTCGCCGTCAGCGCGGAGATCATCAGGCCGAGTGCGGTCAACGCGGACCCGAGCAGTATGAGACCGAGATATCCGCTGTAGATCGGCCCCAGGTCGGGGTTGCCATAGATGGCAAGCACCACGGCGTAGCATGCCGTGAGGGCGACCATCACCAGCACCACGGCCATACTGGCTCCGAACTTCGCCAGCACGATGGTGAATTCCTGCACCGGTGCGGTCAACAGCAACTCGAGCGTGCCGGTTTTGCGTTCCTCCGAGAACTGGCGCATCGTGATGATCGGAATCATGAGCAGCAACAGCACGGATGCCTGAAAGAAGATGTGCACGAGCGTGGCCATCTTGGTGATGAACAAGCTCGCGGTGAAGGTATAGCCAACGAGCAGCAGGTACACCGCGATCACGACGTAAGCGATGGGTGAGGAGAACAGCGCCTTGGTCTCCTTGACGAGCAGCGTCGCGAACGCGTTCATCGCTGCTGTTCCTGCGCGGTGAGCCTGAGGAACAGGTCCTCGAGGTCGGAGGCGGCGGTCGTGATCTCGCGCATACCGAACCCTGCCCGCGTGACGGCTTGAGAGATCTGCTCCCCCACGACGGGTTCCGAGACGCTTACGCGCCAGGTCTCCAGCGTGTCCGATTGAGCCTCGAGCCTGGCATCCAAGACACCGGCAACAGCCTTGAGACAAGCCTGCACAGCGCTGCCAGCCTCGGCACGGATCTGGACGCGAAGCTCGCTGCCGCGATCGCCCCTCGCCAGGGTGTGCACGGTCAGCAGTCGGCCGTTCAACAGGATCGCCGCCCGGTGCGCGACGCGCTCGATCTCAGCCAGGACGTGGGAGGTCACCAGGATTGCGCGGTCGCTCGCCAGCGACCGAATGAGTTCTCGCAGCTCGATGATCTGGCGCGGGTCAAGCCCGTTGGTCGGCTCGTCCAGCACCAATAGCTCCGGGCTGCTGATGAGTGCCTGGGCGATCGCGACCCGCTGCCGATAGCCACGCGACAGCTTGCTGATCAGCAGGTGGCGCACTGTGTCCAGCGACACTTGCTGAACCACCGAGTCGACGGCGCGGACGAGCGCAGCTCCACTCAGGCCGCGTAGGCGAGCCATGAACGCCAGGAAGTCGGTCACGCGCATGTGGGTGTATAGCGGGACATCCTCCGGAACGTAGCCGATGCGATTACGGGCCTGGAGGCCCTGGGCGACGACATCGAACCCGGCGATGCGCGCCGTGCCGCGCGATGGCCGGAGGTAGCCGGTCAGAAGGCGCAAGATCGTGCTCTTGCCAGAACCATTGGGGCCGAGCAAACCCACTACTTCGCCCCGTTGCACTTCGAACGACACATCGTCCACGGCAAGGCGGGGACCGTACCATTTCGTCAGGTGGTCCGCGACCAGAATCGAGGTCATCTGCGAGTCGGGAGGGAACAATAAGAAACGCCGGAGCGAATGCACCGCCCCGGCGTGTCGGTAAACTCTATGGTCTGAAGCTCGCGCCTCAGATCATTCGTAGTAGTCCGGAGCCTTCTTCATGGCCATGAACGCGTCCGGGTCGTGCGCAGTGAAGAAATCCGCATGCTCGGTCGCCATCATGAAGCGGATCCAGTCATAGGCGCGCATGATACCGGCCGGATTGTAGGCGAGCACGAGATTCGGCGGGAGATGCTTCTCCACATTTTCGCGGAAGTAGACATTGTCCCCTGTGAGAATGATGGGGCCGGTCTTGCGCAAGCGTACCAGCATCATCTGACTTCCGGCCGTGTGCCCTTGCCAGTTCTTCACGATGACGCTGCCGTCCCCGAAGACGTCCATGTCCTGCTTGTCCAGAACGACCATGTTCATCGCGTTCGGCTGGTTGCTGCCGGTAGGCGAACGCAGCGCCATCGCGTCACCGGGGATGTAGGGACCGGCGTACGGCTCAGGCGGGAAGAACGCCATGTTGATTTCATCCTTCTGGATGATGAGCGTCGAGTGCGGGAACTTCGCGACATTGCCGCCATGGTCCAGATGCATGTGGCTCACGACGACATACTTGATGTCGTCCGGACTCATGCCGATCTTCTTCAACTGGACGTCGATCGCCATATCCGGGGTGTTCACCGGTGAGATCGCCTTGAACATCGGGCCCCAATAGCTGGGATCTGTGATGATCTTGTCGTTGTTGCCAGTGTCGAACAGAACGTTACCCTTGGGATGGTGGATCACGTAGAAGCCAACTGGGATCTTGATCGGCGGATCCATCGGGCCAAAGTTCTGCAACACCCCTTTGCCGATGGTCAACGCCCCCGAGCTGAACGCATACAGTTTCATGCCGGCTGGCGGCGGCGGAGAGTAGGCCGTCGTCGGGTCCTGTGCGTATGCGCCGAACGCCGTAGTCAAACAAAAGGCTGCGCCCCCTAATATTAGTCGCGAACTTCTTTTCATTTGCTCTCCTCCTCCAAAACGACGATCGATTCCAAAGGTCCCGGCCCAGCGGCCCGAACTCGGCGTTTGTTCTACCTGGTTACCAGCGGCAACCCATTCACACCGCACCGAGCGCCCGAGTCCAGGAATGCCGCCGTGAAGTCACAAGTGTAACCAGGATCATACATTTG
Organism: Burkholderiales bacterium; assembly: GCA_035499005.1. GTDB lineage: Bacteria > Pseudomonadota > Gammaproteobacteria > Burkholderiales > SHXO01 > SHXO01. The sequence continues at coordinate 9,167 of DATJZQ010000072.1, forward strand.
TTCAAAGAATATTTGGCACAAGCTAACGGATAGCGCACCCTACCTCGCCCTAAAGGAATTGAGCCGTCCCGCCGATTGGCGTAAGCACGGCGTAAGCTGACGCTCCAAAGACAGCGGCAACCACGAGAGGCGGGCTAAGGCCTGCGCGAACGTTCTCCTGATGCGAGGGCGATCTCCGCCATCCGCCCGCCGTTGATCCCGACCCACGAGTTCTTGGTGAGCGGATACTTGTCGGTGTAGGACAGCGGCTCGTGCGCGCACACGCAGTTCTGGTAGCCGCCCGTGATCTTGTAGCACTTCTCGTAGGCCAGGAACTGCGCCACTGTGTCGGTCTGCTGCGGGTTCGAGATCATCCAATCGCGAATGCCCTCCCAATCGGAGTAGGCGTCCGACCCGAACACCAGCTTACCAATGCTCGTCGGCACCTCCAGCAGTTGAGAGCCAGCCGTGTGGGCGCGGAAGGCGGGATGGATCCTGACGCCGGGCAGTACCTCGTACTCTCCGTCCACGATCACCGCTTTGCCCGACAGGACCTTGCCGTAAATCTCATCCAGGGTCTTCGGCGGATACCCGCAAGCCGGTGTGCGCATGCAGCCGCCCGGATCGGTGTTCACCGCTTTGATGTGCGGGTTCGGATAGTTGAGAGCCCACTCGATTCCCTTCAGCTCCTCCTTCTGCACATAGAGCACGGCGTTCGGGAAGTCCATCAACTGACCGGCGTGATCCCAGTGCCCGTGGCCGATGACGATCTTGGTGACATCGGCGGCATTGAACCCGAGCAGCTTCAGCTGGTCCGGCAGTGGCGCCCAATGCTCCGTTCCCGTCATCTTGTGATAGTCCTGCTGCTTCCAGCCGGTGTCGTACAGAATGAGTTCCTTGCCGCACTTGATCACACCCACGTTCACCGGGATATCGATCAAGTTGATGTTGTTCATCGGGTCCTTGCTGCCAGGCACGTAACTGCGATCGGGCATGAAGGCGCCGAACGGCACGTTCATGAAGCGGCTGCTTTCCACCAGCCACACTGAGCAGTTCTGCGCCTGCGCCGCCACCGCCCCGAAGGTTGCGTAGGCGGCGAGCCCGATCGTTGTAAGCACTCTAAGCAATGTCTTCATCGATCTCTCCTCCCCTTAGTAAGAAATTCTTATCCGATTCTCCTAACGATCCCGTGGTACCTCTTTGATGCAGCGTGAATTTTTGCACCGCAAACGTTTCCGGACGATTTCGCTTTCTCGAGACAGATTACGACTCGGTAACGGGAGGCTTCGCACGGACAATTGAACGAACATCAAGACGGAGTCGGCCGCGTCTGGAGTCCGGGCCCGGGCCTGTCGCTTCGGTGCCGAAAAGAAGACGGCGAGCCCCATCGGCTCGCCGCTGAAGCCCTGGCTGGAACGAGATGCACCAGGGGGTAGGAGGCGGATCAAGTACAGCTTTGATGCAGCCAATATCCGCTGCGTCCATTACCAGGTGATTTCGTAGAACGGGCCCGTGTTGCCCGAAGGTAATCCGGTGTCATCGCGACGTCGGGGACGGGAACAGCGAGCCCACATGCACTCGCATGCGGGCCTCCACGTGCATTTTCTGCCCACGAACGGCTGCGGGTGCGACGACCGCTCCACAGCAAGAGAACGATGCGTCTTTTCCGTGCGTTACAAGACAGCAATACTGACAGCAAGGTCAGTAACTGCCACGAAATCCGAGAACATCATACTCAGCACCGGGCGCCGGCCTCACGGCATTGCCAGTGAGGATGTCGTTTCCCGTGAATCGAAAGCTTGCTGAAAGTAATGCTGTGCTCAGTCTGGGCTGCGCGCACCCGCGAGTCGAACGGTTTGGCGCGGCGGGCGAGGGCGGCGGCGCTATGGAGGCGGCGCTCAACGGCCTCCTGTTATCCGGAACACATCCGGAAAAAAAGGTGAGGAGACATGGACAGACGCAAATTCTTGGCGACCTCGACGGCCGCCGCAGCGGTGGCCGTCGTGCAAGGGGCAAATGCCGCGACTGTGACCCCATTCGGCGAAACGGGGGTCCCTTTGCCGGGCCAGCCGCTGCCATTGGGGCCACTACCCGACACGCGCTATCCGGACAAACACATCGAAGTCCTCGATAAGCGCTTCCCAGGGGGGCCCGGTACGGGTGGCGTCGAGCGGCTGGCTACCGGCTTTCGCTGGGGGGAGGGCCCTGCCTATTTCGCAGCTGGGCGCTTCTTGCTGTTCAGCGACATTCCCAACAACCGGATCATGCGGCTCCTGGAAGACGACAATCACCTGAGCGTGTTCCGCTACCCGTCACTCAACTCCAACGGCAACACCGTCGACCGAGAGGGACGGTTGGTGACCTGCGAGCACACAGGGCGGCGCGTGACGCGCACCGAGCACGATGGCACCATCACCATCATCTCCGATAGTTACGGCGGCAAGAAGCTCAACTCGCCGAACGACGTCGTCGTCGCCTCCGACGGATCGATCTGGTTCACTGATCCGACCTATGGCGTGAGAGGCTGGTACGAGAGCCTCCACGGTGAGATCGAGCAGGCCAAGCACAACGTCTTCCGGGTCGATCCCCATAGCGGGGACATTAAGGTGGTCGTCGACGACTTCGTGCAGCCCAACGGCATTCTGTTCTCTCCGGACGAGAAGAAGCTCTATGTTGTCGACACCGGGATTTCGGAAGGACCGCAGAATCCAGCGCAGATCCGCAGCTTCGACGTCGATGTTCGCGGCGGGACTGTGAGAAACAGCAAGGTCTTCTGCAAGTACGAGACCGGACTGTGTGATGGCGCGCGTTGCGATGTCCAGGGCAACTTGTGGTGCGCTGGGGGCTGGGGTGATCCGAAGGAGGACGGAGTTCGCTGCTACGCTCCCGACGGCACGCTGCTCGCGAAGATCCATCTGCCGGAAACGGCAGGCAACTTGGTCTTCGGCGGAATGCAACGCAACCGGCTGTACATAGTCGCCAGCACATCGCTCTATGCGTTGTACGTCAATACGCAAGGTGCCGCGCTAGGTTGATGGGTTGGGACTTCAGGAAAGCTCCGCGGCCGGGCAAAGACGCGCACACAGTCCCGGTCGCGAGCGAGCCAACAGCCTGTTCGAGGTGCAGGTGATCCTGAAGTCGCGCATCAATCTCTGAGTCTTCGCCCACGGGACTTGTCACGTACGGGTGGAGACTTGACCGAGGGCCTTGGCCATGGCGTCGGCTAACTGCTGCAGGTCGATAGGCTTGGTGACAACGTGGTCGATGCCCGCCGCAAACGCTTCCTGCAGCAGCACCGGCCCCTCGTAGCTGATCATGAGAACGATCGGTATGCCCGAGCGGGCATCGCGGAGGCGCCTCGCCACCTCGAGCCCTCCCAGGTCCGGCATCAGATAGTCGACGAGCACTGCGTCCCAGCGCGAGGGATCGGCACGGAACTCCTCCAAAGCCTCGGACGGCTTGGCAAATCCAGCGGGCTCATAACCGAGAGTGGCCAGCATTTCTTCGGCCAGCAGCATGAGTGGTTTCTCGTCCTCCACCAGCAAGACGCGCTGCCCGGCTCCTTTTGACAGGGTCTCGACGGTTCGCTTGGTTCCGATCGCATCCGCATCGGATCGGGGAAGGTAGATATGAAAGGTGCTGCCCGCTCCCGTCTGGCTCGTAACGTCGATTGCGCCGCCCAGCTCGGACACGATCCCCTGCACGAGAGCGAGACCCAGTCCAGTGCCTTGCCCCATTTCCTTGGTCGTGAAGAACGGCTCGAAGATATGGTCGAGCACTACTGAGGCCATGCCAGAGCCGGTGTCCTGTACGCTGAGGCGCACGTAGCGTCCGGCGGCCAGCAATCCGTGCGATAGCTCGGTGTCATCGGCAGTGTCTACGGTCTCCAGGGCGATGCTCAGAGTCCCCCCTTCGCGCATGGCCTGAATCGCGTTGGAGCACAGGTTTGTCACCAGCTGGTGGAGCTGCGTCGTGTTCGCGAAGATAGTGGCGTCGCTGGCGGGGAGCTGGACCTCCATCTTCACGTTTGCGGGAAGCGTAGCGCGCATCAGGTCAAGGGTCTCTTGCAGCGCAGAGCAGGCATTGACTGCGTCCTGCTTACCGCGCGTGGTGCGGCTGTAGGTGAGAATTTGATTGACCAGGGTCTGGGCACGGCTGGCTGCCGACAGCACGTTGTTCACGAAGCCTTTGATGGTCCCGCCTTCCGGCGCTGCGCTGCGGAGCATCTCCGCATATCGGACGATGACCATCAGGGTGCTGTTGAAATCATGCGCGATGCCACCTGCCATTGTCCCGATGGCTTCGAGCTTCTCCGCCTGGCGGAGGCGGGATTCGAGCTTCGCGCGTTCCGCCTCGGCCAGCTTGCGTTCCGTGATGTCGCGGTAAATGGCAAAGCTCGCGATGCCGCCGACGGCTCCGCGGATGGGGGCGCCCAACTCGGAGACATGGAGCCGTCCGCCATCGGCGCACATGCGTCTGGTCTCGGCGCTCATGTGCCGGCCCTCGCGCACCGCCGCAGCTGCGCGGCGCGCGTCCTCTTTGAGATCGTCTGGAACGATAAGATCGATCAGCTGACGCCCGTGCGCCTGATGCGCTGTGAGTCCGAACAGCCGGCTGAACTCCCGGTTCACGCGTGCTACGCGCTGTTGCGTGTCCAGCATAACGATCGCTTCGGGGGCGCTTTCGAACAGTTCGTCCAGCAAGGCCGTTTGCACCAGCAGGCTCTCCTCGGCCTGCTCTCGACGCCTGAGCAATCGGAGTACCAAGGCCAGCAGCAGGAGCACGCTCAGGCAGAAGAGCGAGGTCCGAACCGTGCTGTGCATGGCCTGGATGTTCCACGGCCGGAGCACGGTATCGTTGTCTGCCGCCGCGACCGTCACGAGCGGAAGTCCAGGGAGCGGCTGAATCGCGTATGTCATGTCCTGCCCATCTCGCTCGCCGTGCCTGACGACCGTCCCTGTGCCGGTTGTCGACAGCAGATCGCCGAACGCAGGATGATTGCCAAACGAGCGGCCGATCTCGCTCCCGTCGCCGGGGAATCGCACCAACAGCTGGCCGTTTCGATGAAAGAGGCTCACTTCGCTGCCCGGTTCGAGACGAAGAAACTCGTAAACGCGACTGAAGTAATCCAGATCCAGGAACGCGACAACCATTGCGCCCGCGCCCGTTTGAGAACGCGTGATCGTCTGGCTCAGAGTGATCGTCCAGCGGCCGTCGGCGCTGCGACGAAAGGGCGAAGAGAAGACGGCGCCTCCGGACAGGTGGTCACGGCGGCTCGTTGTGCGAATCCGGCTGAGGTCATCCGGTCGCCAAGGGATGCCCGCGCTGGCCTGGGGGGCGCCGTCTTCCCCCAGCACGGCAATGCCTTGCAGCTGAGGAAGAACGGAGACCCGCTGCTGCAGGCGTTTCTGGAACGCGGGTGTTCGCGGCGGCGTCAACGCGGCGTCGCTGACGGTATCGCTCACCGCCAGGCCCGCAGACTGTACGATGCGCTGGCCCTGCTCGGCCAACGAGCGCGCAAGAATGGCGAATGCGTCCTCGGTGGTATCGATGACGATCTCTCGCCGCTTCAGGATGTCGTGCGCCTGAAATGCCGCCATGATTGCGATCAACGACAGGCCGACGAACCAGATCACCTTGTGGTCCACTCGGCGGCGGCCTTGCGTCTGTGACGGGTCGTACACGCGGGCTATCGATCCTGGGGCAGAGTGTCAGGGTTTACCGAGCGCAAGCCCGTCAGCCTCGCGTCGCCGGCTTCCAGGCCGTTCTGGACGCCCTCTGCCAATTGCTGTTCGCTATACTACGAAAAGTCGTCGCCATACTTGTCGGCTCATGGAACCTATCGCCTCCAGTGCGCAAGAGAAGGGATTCGCGCCGCACGTGCTCGTTGTGGACGACGATCCCGAGGTCTGCAGACTGGTATCGGACTACCTCGTGGAGTTTGGCCTGCGCGCCTCCTGCGTTGGCGATGGGTCTTCCATGCACAAGATCATGGCACAGAGCGTCGTCGATCTGATCCTGCTCGACCTCAAGCTTCCCGCTGAGGATGGTTTGACATTGGCTCGCGAAGTGCGCACCAGATGCAGCACCCCGATCATCATCCTCACCAGCCGCAAAGACGATGTCGACCGCGTCATGGGGCTCGAGCTCGGTGCCGACGATTATGTGACCAAGCCGTTCAATCCCCGCGAGCTGGTGGCCCGCATCCGCGCCGTTCTGCGCCGCGCTCAACCCAATGACGTTTCGCGTGCGGCGGGTGAGCCGCTCAAAGCCCTGCGTTTCGCCGGCTGGGAGCTGAATCTGCGTACGCGGCAGCTCGTCTCGGCCGACGGGGAGCGCGTAGATCTTACTCAGTCGGATTTCGCGCTGCTCAGCGCTTTTTTGGGTGCCCCGCAGCGTATTCTCAGCCGCGAGCAGCTCCTGGAGCTGAGCCGTGGGCACGACGACGAAGTGTTCGACCGCAGCATCGACGTCCAGATTCTGCGGCTGCGCCGCAAGCTGGAAGCCAATCCGAGCCGCCCGGAGCTGATTCGAACCGAGCGCGGTGCAGGCTACTTTCTGAACGCACGGGTGGAAGCCATCGGCTGAGACGTACGCTGCGAACGTGCTATCCCGGCTTCGTCCACGCCGACGGTCATAACCAGCGCACGCTGCGTTCCACACCCGTCAACCTGCCTGCGGAAGAAAAGACGGCGGGTCGAAGACCCGCCGCCGAGTCCTCGGCGCGGACTGCGTGCCGAGGGGGAAGCCGGTAAAAAATGCGGAAGCAAACCGAATAGGCACAGGCTCGCATCGCGGGATTTCAGCGGAATTTCGCGGCGGGTCGGAATGTTACCGATCGGTAATGTGCCGGTCGGGCCAGTTGGCGAGCAGAACGGTGGCGTCACCCGATGCCAGGATTGCCGTCGACGCCGATCAAGCGCGGCAGATACGCCTGGCGCGGGGCGATGCTCTTGTGCTGCTTGAGCCAGGTCTCGACCAGCTCCCAGATCGGCGTGCCGCCAGTCTCGCCGGTAACGGGCGCCCAGCCGGCCACTTTGTATTTCTTCGACGGTGCGAGCGGCGCGCCGTTGAAACGCAGATCGCTGATCCGGTTGCCCATGCGGGCGTTCGGCGCACACGCATAAGTCAGGCCGCCGACGCGCACCATGTCTCCACCCTGCTGTTTGTACGGATCAGGGTTGAACAGGTTGTCGCACACGTCTTCGAGCACCGCCTTGATACTCTCGCCGTTCATCTCGCTCAGCGTGACGTTCGGGTAAGTGATTGCGGTCTGTTCCATCACATGCTCTCGTGTGATGGTTTCACCCGGCAGCAGTGTCGTTCCCCAGCGGAATCCCGGCGAGAAGGCGACCTGCGCGTCGTGGGTGTCGAGCAGCGCGTCGAGAATGAGCTGATCGAATGTGCCGTTGAAGTTGCCGCGCCGGTACAGCAGCCCCTGCGTGACCGCGAGCGTTTCGGACAGCCTCGACTCGAACGGGGCGCGCAGCCTGGAAATCAGCGCGCTCATCTCCGCGTCCGGCGCTAGCTGGTTGGCAAAGACGGGCAGCAGCTTGTAGCGGTAACCGGTCACTCGGCCGGCTTTGATCTCGAGATCGAGCACGCCGAGGAACTTGCCGTTGGAGCCGGCGTTCGTCACCAATGTCTTGCCGCCGGTGTTGGAAACCTCGATAGCCGCCGGGACGGCGTCGTGCGTGTGGCCGCCGAGAATCGCGTCCAGGCCGCCCACGCGAGCGGCCAGCTTGAGGTCGACGTCCATGCCGTTGTGCGACAGGAGTGCGACCACTGCGGCGCCCTCGGCCCGTACGGCATCGATCGACCGCTGCACGCCTTGCTCCTGGATCCCGAAAGTCCACTCGGGCACGAAACGGCGCGGGTGCGCGATCGGCGTGTAGGGATAGGCCTGTCCGATGATTCCGACGGCCACGCCGTTGACTTCGCGCAGGACATGGGGCGGAAAAACCGGATCGCCGAAGTCGCTGGTGCGCACATTCTGCGCGAGGAAGTCGATGCGCCCTTTGAGCGCGCCGTTCACGATCTCGGTGACGCGGTCTGCGCCGTAGGTGAACTCCCAGTGCGCGGTCATGACGTTCACGCCGAGCTGCAGAGACGCCTCCACCATGTCCTGGCCGCGCGACCACAGAGCGGTGGCCGAACCCTGCCAGCTGTCTCCGCCATCGAGCAGCAGCGCACCAGGCCGCTCCGCGCGCAGCTTCTTGACCAGGGTCGCAAGGTGGGCAAAACCGCCGACCCTGCCGTACGCGAGCGCGGCCGGTTCGAAATCGAGAAACGTGAAGGCGTGTGCGTCGGCGCTCGCGCGCGGAATGCCGAAGCGTCGCAGCATGGCCTCACCGACCAGGTGCGGCGGCCTGCCGGATGCCGTGCCGGTTCCCAGGTTGACGCTCGGCTCGCGGTAATGCAACGGCCGCAGCTGCGCGTGGCAATCCGTGAGATGAAGCAGGGACACGTTGCCGAAGCGCGGAAGATCGTACAGGCCGGGTGCCGCTTCCCCCGCCATTGCGCGCCGCTCGCCGAGGCGGAGCCCTGCGGCCGACGCGATGGCCAGGACCTCGAGGAACTCGCGGCGGGTCACGAGTTGCGACGGATGGTCACCGGCGCCTACTCGACGAACGCGTCATCCGTCCAGTGCTCTCCTAGATTGTCCACCCAGGAGATGGTGATCTTGTCGCCCTTGGCGGCGCCTCGGAACTTGAAGGACAGATAGGGGTTGCGCGATACGGCGGGTCCCCACTGTGCCGAGAGAATCGTGCGTTCCTTGTGCGCGAAGGTCACGAGCTCGATGAAGTGCGCCGGCACGATCTCGCCCGCGTCGTCCTTGCGCAAGCCGGTTTCCATCGGATGGCTGATCAGTACCCGCACCTGAACCAGATCGCCGTCGAGCTTGGTTCGAACCCTTATCGCGGTGTCCATGTCGAGCTAACCCCCGCAGCCGCCGATCGTGACCTTGATCTCGCGCGCTGCGTAGTAGAACCTGCCGCCCGCTTTCGCGAGCGCGTAGACGTTGCAGGTCTCCGCCATCTTCACGCGAGTCTGCAGCCAGGGCAGCGTGCCGGACGGGATGCTGAAGTAAGCGGCGAGGATGCTCGGGTTCTTCTCGATCAGGATCGCGATCGACTCGGTATTCGTGAGAGTGCTCTCGATCTCCAGAGGAACCAGCGCACCGTTTTCCGCGATCTCGGGTCCGCTCAGGACGACGTCGACGCTTTGCTGCGGTGCGCCGCCGCCGAGCATCCTGATGACATCGTCCATCTTCTTGGCCTCGAAGGCCGCTTTGTTCCATTCCTCGGCCCAGGCCGGCGCGACCGGCAACAGCCCGGCCGCGGCCATCAGCGAGAAAAGCTTGAGAAGCTCCCGGCGCTGCGCTTGCATGCATCCTCCATGACGCAACTCACTGCCACTATCGCACAGATTGCTTTGGCCGGATTGCGCCCCGGACGTTCCCTGCCGCCTTGTGTGCCTAGAGCACTTTCAGCTGTTCCAGGTCGGCCCGCAGCTTCGTCGGATCCTCGAACAGCAGCGCACGCAGCCCCAGAGAGCGCGCTGCCTCGACGTTGCCCAGGTTATCGTCGACAAAGATGGTCGAGGCGGGCGCCAGCCGGCAGCGTTCTATCGTGAGCTCGAATATGCGCCGGTCGGGCTTGGCGAGCCTGACCTCACCGGATACCACGATGTCCTCGAACCAGGTGAGAAATGGGTAGCGCGAGCGCGCGACCGGAAACGTCTCCGCCGACCAATTGGTCAGCGCGTACAGGCGGCGACCGCGCCGGCGCAAGTCGCCGACGAGTTCGACCGTACCCTGGATAGGTCCGCGCAGCATCTGGTCCCAGCCGGCTTTCCACTGCGCGATGAGCGCGGCATGTTCGGGGAACAAGCGCTGCCGCTCCGCGATCCCGTCGTCGAACGATCTGCCGGCATCCAGCTCCCGGTTCCATTGCGGCGGGCAGACCTCGGCCAGGAAGTGCTCCATGGCCGCCTCGTCGCCCCCGAACAACGGCTGGTACAGGTAGCGGGGGTTCCAGTCGATCAAGACCCCGCCCAAGTCGAGCAGAACCGTGTCGATATTGGCGTCTATGGCCACGTCCCTCAGGCAGCCGCAGGAAACGGATTCACCGGCGGAGTCCGCGCGCACGGCGCGCCGGCAGTCATCAAGTTATCATGGCAAGCGCGGAGCAAGCGCGCTCTTCCGGTGGCGCTTTCCAACATGCACTCTGCAGCGATGATCGACCACACTCCCAGATCCGTCAGCATCGAGCGTGGCGCTCGGCGGCCTGCCGGCGCGCGTCGCGCGGCAAGCTGCGCAGCGGCGCTCCTGCAGGCGATGCTGGCGATCGCGCTCCTCGCGTCAAGCGCAGTGGTCTCGCACGCGCAAGGGCAGTCCAAGCCGCCAGGCAAACCGCTGGCGGAGGCGAAGAGCACGCCGTCCGGCGCAGGACCAGTGCTGAATCTGACCAAGACCCCTCTTCCGTTCGACGAGGAGGTGCCTCCCGCCGGCGCCGACAATCTGATGTTCTCCGACGCCGAGATCAGATATTGCCTGGCGCAGATCATTCGCATCGAAGCGGTGAGGCCTTTGGTAGATCGATACGAGAGAGCGCAGGTCGGGTATTTTAACGAGCTGGTCGCCGACTACAACAGTCGCTGCGGACACTACCGCTATATGGAGGGTGCGCGCGAGAGCGCCCAGGTGCAGGTCGAAGTCAGCCGTTCCACAATCGAGAGCGATGCGCGCCAGGCCTACGTGTGGCGCTTCGCGGAATCCGAGAAAAGCTCGCCGTCGACGCGCAGCCCAGCGACTGCGCAGACTCCAGCCAAAGAGGCGAAGAAACCGCCCAAGCCGGCGGCTGCCGCGCAAGCCGAGGCTGCGGCTTCGCAATCAGCTCGATCCGCCCAGCCTAAGCAGCCGCCCGCAACGCCCGCGCGAACCGAACCCGCGCAGACCGCGGCAGCTCCTCAAGCGCAGGCTAAGCAGCAGCCGTCCGAGTTGCCACCCGCGGCACCGACCGCCGCCAGTCAGCCCGAGCGCCCGACTGCGCCAGCGACGCAGACGCCGCCACAGCAGGCAGCCGCGATTGCCAGCGAAAGCATGCAGCCCGCGGGGGCTCAGCCCCAGGCGAAGCCACAGTCGTCCGAGCCACCGGCTTCGACGCCATCCCCGAGCCCTCAGCCCGAGCGCTTGGCGACGCCGACGCCGCAGACGGCCGTACAGCAGGCCCCTGCGGCCATCGCGTCCGCGCAGGACACCCGCATAACAGAACCATCCAGCCCGGCCCGCGCGGTCGATCAGACGGCGCCACCTGCGCCCGCACCGGAGACTTCTGCGCAAGCGAGCCAACCAGTGGCGTCTGCCGTGCAGGCACAAGGCAAACCGCAAACCCAATCGTCGGCCGCCGCCGCACCCGTTTCTCCGCAGAACGATCGCCCGCGCGACGCAACGCCCGCGCAAGAGACCAAGCCCACTGCGGTTGCCAAGGCGAGCACCGACAGCGCGCCAGCCGGCGCGATCGAGCGCTTCACGAAGGAGATCGAGCGCGCCGGCTCACAGGTCCTCGATGAGCGCGACTACCCGAGCGAGGCGAGAGACAAGAAGTGGCAGGGCACCACGCTGATCGAGGTGCGCTACGCCGAGGGCGGATACATCAGAAGCATCGTCGTGGGCAAGAGCTGCGGCCACGCTGTTCTGGACGAGCAAGCTGTGCAGATTGCGAGGAACCTGCGCCTGCCGAACGCGCCCGAGGAGCTGCGTTCGCACGAGTTCGCCGTGCGCTTTCCGATCGTGTTTCAGCTGAGTAATCCGTGACTGCGTCACGGCTTGGCTGCCTGAGCGGCGCGCGCTTTGGGCGCAGTGCCTGGAGTGTGTGCCTGGTACTCGCCGCTATGCTGCTGGCGTACGGTTGCGCGCAGGCGCCGCCGAAAGGCGCCGCGAAGGTGACGGCATTTTCCGCGTCTTCCGCCGGGGGCGCGTATCCCGGCGCGTGGCGCGAAGTCACATTTTCCAAGTTCCGCAAGCCGACCAAGTACACGTTGGTCGACGATTGCGGCACTGTAGTGGTTGAGGCCATGGCCGATGGCAGCTCGTCGGGGCTGGCCGAGCCGCTGGACGTCGATCCCCGTCAATACCCGTGGCTTAGCTGGCGCTGGAAGGTTCCTACGCTCATCCCGGGTATCGACAATACCAAGCGGGCCAAGGACGATGCGCCGGTGCGCCTCGAGATTTCATTCGACGGCGACATGAAGAAGGTGCCGCTGGACGACAAGGTGTTCTTCTTTCAGGTCAAGGCGCTGACAGGATTGGACATGCCGTACGCGACGCTGGAGTACGTATGGGGTGACGGCGCGCCTCCTGAAACAGTGATCCCCAACACTTGGACGTCACGCATTCGGATGCTCATGCTCGAGGCCGGGTCGGAGCGTGCCGGACAGTGGGTCACAGAGACGCGCAATGTGGTGGAGGATTACCGGCGCGCGTACGGTGAAGAGCCCGGAAAGATCACGGCGGTCGCGATCGTAACCGACACGGATGCAACCGGCGAGAAGACGACCGGCTACTACGGCGACATCGCCTTCTTCTCGGCCAAGCCTGCCGATGCAGGCGGCGCGCACTCGGAGGGCATGACCAAATCGGGTCAGCCTTCTGCAGGGAAAGACTGCCCGGGGCCGGGCGCCAGCCGCTAGCATCTCCCTCCCTCCTGTAAACGGCTGTTGTAACGACACGTTAATGTCGGTGGGCCCGAACACAACGTGCTCCGCGGGTATCCGCGATTACACCCTGATAGGAGTTTAGACATGCGAAGATTGATTGCCATTTTGATGGTGGCGCTATTCTCGGCCGCGAGCGTCGCGGCCTATGCCGCTGACCAAAGCACTCAGCCGGCGCCTCAGAAGCAACACACCAAGAAGAAGAAACACAAGTCCTCCAGCGTGCAGCAGTCGGCCAACCCGATGGACAAGTCCGGGCAGGGCGCCGCACAGTCGAGCGGCACCGGTGGTGTCCAGGCAGGCGCACCCGCAGCGCAAGGGCGAGGCACTCCGTCCGGCGCAGCGGCTGGCGGCGGGGTGAGCAGCCCGACGCCGCAAGGGGCGGGCCGCGCCAACAATCAGTAAGGATTCGAGAGTCGCACTGCAAACGCGCGGGCCTTGTGCCCGCGCGTTTCCTTTTGAGGCGAGAAACCGGAACAGTGCGTCCACGCGGCCGGGGGTGACAACCGGCGTCAGCTGCATCCCATTCTGTCGCCTCTCGACGTCGTTTAACCCACCCAGCCCGGCCATCGCCGGGCGCACCTCGCGCCTTCCCGGAGGGCGTCCGAATACGTCGCGGTTTCGCGATTCGCGATTCGCGAATAGAATGCCCGGATAGCCTCAGCGGGGCCTGCCCGTGAGCCTCAAACCGCAGGACATCTGCGTCCTGCTCAAGATCTTCGTGCTGGACCGCTCCCCGTGGTCTTACACCCAGCTTGCGTATGAGCTGGGTATGTCCGCATCGGAGGTTCACGCCGGGGTGAAGCGGGCGACGGAGGCGTCGCTAATGCGTCTGGAAGAAGGGTGGGGAAGCCCGGACGCGGGGGCGCTCGACGAGCTTCTCGTGCATGGGGTGAGGTACGTGTTCACACCCGCGCACAGCGGGCTGACGCGCGGCATGCCCACATCGTTCGCCGCTCCACCACTCAGCAGCATGCTTGACCACGAGGCCGGGCCGCCGCCGGTGTGGCCTGATACCGAAGGCGATGTCCGCGGCTACGGATTCTCACCCTTGTACCGATCGGTGCCGTTTGCCGCGCGACGAGACGCCCGGCTTTATGAGCTGCTGGCGCTGGTGGACGCCATCCGGGGGAGTGCGGAGGCGGCCCGGGCGGCAGCAATCCGGGAACTACGGACGCGGTTGGGCACACAACCTGCAGACGGCAACACGTTTTCGCCGGGCGCTCGGCGGACGGCGGGGACAAAAGGGGCAGCGGGCAGAGTCAAACGAGGTGCAAATGGCTAAGAAGACCGGCGCATACACTGCGGAAGACATCGAAATCCTGGAGGATCTTTCGCCGATCCTGCACCGGCCGGGCATGTACACGGACCCGGCGAATCCGAACCACGCGCTGGTCGAGGTGATCGACAACGCCGCGGACGAGGGACTGGCGGGATTTGCGACCAAGGTCGCGGTCGTCCTGTACGAGGATGGCTCGGCGTCGGTCGAGGATGACGGCCGCGGCATCCCGGTCGATATTCATCCGAAGAAGAAGATTCCTGCGGTGCAGGTCATCTTTACCACGCTTCACTCGGGCGGCAAGTTTCACAAGACGGACAAGGACGCGGCGTATCGCATCGCGGGCGGGCTGCACGGCGTCGGCGTGTGTGTGAGCAACGCGCTGTCGAAGAAGCTCGAGGTCGACGTGAAGCGCGACGGCGCCGCGTACCGCATCGTCTTCGCCGACAACGGGAAGCTCAAGCAGCCTCTCAAGAAAGTGCGCGACGCCAACGCCAAGGGCAGCGGCACACGCGTGCGCTTCTGGCCCGATCCGCAGTACTTCGATTCGCCCGCCTTCGTCGCCGCAGACCTGGCTGCGCTGCTGCGTGCAAAGGCCATGCTGCTTCCCGGCGTGACGTTCTCGCTCGGCATCGAGAAGAAGGGCAAGATCTCGACCCAGACGTGGCATTTCCCCGAAGGCATCAAGGGTTACTTCGAGAGCGCGATCGCCGGTGCGGAGCCGGTCGCCGGCACCTTCTTCGGCGAGCGCTATATCGCAGCGCAGTCCGAGTCAGACAGTTTTGCGGAAGGCGAAGGCGCGATGTGGGCGATCGCCTGGACGCCGGACGGCGACCTGGTTACCGAGTCCTACGTGAACATGATCCCCACGCGGCACGGCGGTACGCACGTCGCCGGACTGCGCGAGGGCGTCTACAACGCCATCAAGAATTTCATCGACATACACGCGATGGGTCAGCGTGGGCTAAAAGTGGTGCCCGAAGACGTCTGGTCGCGCGCTAACTATGTGCTGAGCGTGAAGATGCTCGATCCGCAGTTCAAGGGCCAGGTGAAGAACGACCTGATCTCGCGCGACGCGGTCAAGCTGGTTTCGCAGATGGTGCGCGATCCGATCGAGCTGTGGCTGAATCAGCACGTCGACGAAGGCAAGCGCATCGCCGAGCTCGTGCTGCGCCAGGCCCAGGCCCGCACGCGCGAAGCGCAGAAGATCGAGCGGCGCAAGAGCTCGGGCGTGGCGGTGTTGCCCGGCAAGCTCACCGACTGCGCCTCCGACGACCCGGAGCGCAACGAGCTGTTCATCGTCGAGGGCGATTCCGCCGGCGGCTCTGCCAAGCAGGCACGCGACAAGGAATTCCAGGCGGTGCTTCCGCTCAAGGGCAAGCCCAAGAACACGTGGCAGGACAGCCCCGAGACGCTGTACGCGAACAAAGAGATCGAGGCAATCGCGCTCGCCATGGGCGTCGATCACCACAAGACCGCAGACAGCGTGGACCTGTCGGGCCTGCGCTACCGCAAGCTCATCATCCTGGCGGATGCGGACGTGGACGGCTCCCACATTCAGGTGCTGCTGCTCACGCTGTTCTTCCGGCACTTTCCCAAACTGATCGAACACGGCCATGTGTACGTGGCGCAACCGCCTCTGTTCCGCATCGACGTGCCGGCGCACGGCAAGAACAAGCCGGCGCGCAAGCTCTATGCGCTGGACGAGCAGGAGCTCGAGATCCTGCAGGACAAGCTGATGGACGAAGGCGTGCGCGAGGCGAGCTGGACGGTGAGCCGCTTCAAGGGGCTGGGCGAAATGAACGCGGATCAGCTGTGGGAGACGACCTTGAACCCCGACACGCGCCGCGTGCTTCCCGTCACGCTGGAAGACGGCTTGGACGTCTCGAACGACATCTTCAACATGATGATGGCGAAAGAGAGCGCCTCGCAGCGGCGGGAGTGGATGGAGACATTCGGCAATCTGGTTGAAGCGGATATCACGTGAGCTCGTGATTGGTACCATCGGAGAAGGGTGATGGACAGCAAGAAACGCGTAGACGACAGCACCGGCGATCTGTTCGCCGATGCGGACACGGCGGTCGCCGAGGCCGAGCGGCCCGTGGCCAAGGCATCGAAGGCTGACGGCGCAGCCGAAGCGGCCAAGCCGAAGGCGCCGCGCGCGCCAGCGGCCGCGGGCGGCGGCAACAACGGCAGGCTGCCGCCGCATTTCGCCCCGCTCAGCGGAGCGTTCGGTGAGGCGCTGCCCCTGGGGCGTTACGCCTCCACCCAGTATCTGCAGTACGCCATCGCGACGGTCAAGGACCGTGCGCTGCCGCGCGTGGCCGACGGTCAGAAGCCGGTGCAGGCGCGCATCCTGTACTCGATGTGGGAGACCGGCACGCGCGCCGGCACGAAGCGCGTCAAGTCGGCGGCCGTGGTTGGCGAGGTCCTCAAGAGCTTCCACCCGCACGGCGACGTCTCGGTGTACGACGCGCTGGTTCGCCTGGCGCAGGACTTCACGGTGCGCTATCCGCTCATCGACGGCGAGGGCAACTTCGGCTCGCGCGACGGCGACGAAGCGGCCGCGTATCGATACACGGAAGCGCGGCTCACACGATTTGCCGAGGTGGTCCTGGCCGAGGTCGATCAGGGCACGGTCGACTTTCTGCCCAACTACGATGGAACGCGGCAAGAGCCCGCCGTGCTTCCGGCGCGCCTGCCGATCGTGCTGCTCAACGGCGCCTCCGGCATCGCGGTCGGCATGGCGACCGAGATTCCGCCACACAACCTGAACGAAGTAGCACAGGCTGCGATCGCGATGATCCGCGAGCCGGACCTGAGCATCGCCGGGGTCATGCGCCACATCAAAGGCCCGGACTTCCCGGGCGGCGGACAGATCATCACGCCGCGCGCGGAGCTCAAAGACGCTTATACGAGCGGGCGCGGCTCGGTGCGCGTGCGCGCGCGCTGGACCATCGAGCGCCTGGCGCGCAGCCAATGGCAGCTGGTGGTGCACGAGCTCCCGCCGGGCACCTCGGCGCGCAAGGTGCTCGAGGAAGTGGATGCGATCACCAACCCGCAGCCGAAGGCGGGCAAGAAGTCGCTCACGCCCGAGCAGCAGCGCGAGAAGCAGCTCGTGCTCTCCATGCTGGATGCCGGCGAGCGCAGCGTGCGTGACGAGAGCGACCGCACGCATCCGGTGCGCCTGGTGTTCGAGCCGCGCACGTCCAAGGTGGACGAGGACGAGTTCATCAACCTGCTGCTGGCGAAGACCAGCCTCGAGACCAACGCCCCGTTGAACATGGTGGTGGTCGGGCTGGACGGACGCCCCATGGGCAAGAATCTGCGCGACGCTTTGGCCGAGTGGGTGACGTTCCGCTTCGCCACCGTCACGCGCCGCACGCAGCACAAGCTCAACCAGGTGCTGGACCGCATTCACGTGCTCGAGGGGCGCATGCTCGTGCTCCTCAACGTGGACAAGGTGATCCGGATCATCCGCAACGCCGAAGAGCCAAAAGCGGCGCTGATCAAGGCGTTCCAGCTCTCCGAGCGCCAGGCCGAGGACATCCTCGACATGCGTCTGCGCATGCTGGCCAAGCTCGAGCACATCAAGATCGAGCAGGAGCTCGAGCAGCAGCGCAAGGAACAGAAGGCGCTCGAGAAAATCCTCTCGAACCGCAAGGCGCTCGAAGACCTGGTAGTCGGCGAGATCGAGGCGGACGCACAGAGCTTCGGCGACAAGCGGCGCACCAAGATCGAGGAAGCGGAGAAGGCCGAGGTGGAAGCGCCGGTGATCGACGATCCGGTCACCGTGATCTTCTCGCGCAAAGGCTGGGTGCGCGCGCGTCAGGGCTGGGGCGTGGATCCGGCCGCGCTGTCATTCAAGGAGGGCGATGAGCTGTTGACGCTGATCGCGTGCCGCACGGTGGATCCGGTCGTGTTCCTGGACTCGAAGGGCCGCACCTATACCGTGCAGGCAGGCGAGCTTCCCCCCGGACGCGGCGATGGTGCTCCGGCCTCATCGCTGGTGGACGTGCAGGAGGGGGCGCACATCATGTACGTGGTCGCCGGCAAGCCGGACACCAGTGTGCTCGTTGCCTCCACCGGCGGTCACGGGTTCGTGAGCAAGATCGCGGACATGATGTCGACCCGGCGTGCCGGGCGCGAGTTCATGAGCATCGACGAGGGCGAGACGCCGGTCCAGCCTTTCATGTACGAGCCTGCCGAGCGCAGCTACGTGGCGGCCGCCGCTGCGGGTGGCCGCATGCTGCTGTTCCCGCTGCAGGAGCTGAAGTACATGTCCAAGGGGCGCGGGATGGTGGTGATGGGTCTCGCGGACGGTGAGAAGCTGGTCGCGGTCGCGGTGTCGGATCAGCCTCGCCTCTTCGTGTTCGGGACCGCGAAAGGCAAAGAGAAGGAAATCGAGCTGGCCGACCAGAAGCTGTGGCATTACGCCGGGCAGCGCGCACGGATGGGACGCGTCCTGCCGGACAAGTTGAAGCCGCTGGCGCTGAAGGTGCAGGCGCGCGCGCCAGAAAGCGCGAGCTGAGCTCGCAATAGGTCACGCGCGGCGGCGCGCGAAGCGCCGCCGCCCGCATCACGCTCAGCTCTTCTCGACCACTCCGCCCTTCGCCTTGCACGTCTTCTCGGTGAGCGGCAGCCAGCCCTGGCCCTTGCACGAGTTCTGGCCCTTGCAGCTGTTCTTGCCCGTCGCGCACTCGCTCTTGCCCTTGCACGAGTTTACCCCGCTGCAGTGAACCGTCGCCTCGTCGGCCGCAGCGGGAACGACGGCCTGACTCATGAACAGGCCGGCGGCGGCGACAGCCAGCGCGGCGCCGGACAGCGTTCTGACCTTGCTTCGTTTGATCTGATCCATGTTGCTCCTCTCGCAGTGGGGGACGACTGACGAAACCGTGCTCGCCGCGTGCCGCGACGGCCCGGCAATCCCGGAGCGCAGGTCGGCGCTCGGGTCGCATAAGTGTACGTCGAGACCGCTGCGGCGGATGCGGCGCGTCTGTAGCCGCGCGGTGACATCCGATCGACGCGTTCCGGATGCGACCTTTGTCCTGTTCCCGCGGTATATTTGCGCGAGGAGGGACCCATGAGACTGTTGTCCGATCGCGAACGCGAGCTATTGCTGCCGGCCGAAATGGCCGCGTTCGATTCCCCCGTGCCCACGCAGATCGTGTCCAGTGATGAGTTCGCGCCTACCGCGCAAACGCGCGCGCAACGCGAGGTGGAGGCGCGGCTCAAGACCTTGGCGGACGAGCTGGCGCGCCGCCAGGCACTCGGGCGGCGCGAGTTCCTGCGCACGGCGGCCGGAATGGCCGCGGCGTTCGTCGCGATGAACGAAGTGTACGGGCCGCTGTTCGGCGCAACCCGGGCGGAGGCGGCCACGCCGGAGATGGCCGACGAGCGCGCGAACCAGCTTGCCGGACAGTTCGTGTTCGACGGGCATACGCACTTCCTGCGCGACGACACGCGCCTCGAAGGCTTCGTGCACATGCGCGAGGCGGTCGGCAAGGCCGGATGGAACCCCGAGCTCGAGGGTAAGCCTCAAACGCTCGAAGACCTCAAGTTCGACAACTATCTCAAAGAGATCTTCTACGACAGCGATACCAAGATCGCGCTCATCAGCAGCGCCCCCTCCGACGTGGCCGCCGACTGGTTTCTCACCAATCGAATGACGGCGAAAGCGCGTGCCCGCGTCAACGAGCTGCTGGGCTCGCGGCGGATGCTGAGCCACGCCATCTTCACTCCGGGGCAGCCGGGCTGGCTCGACGAAGTGGAGCGCGCGATCACCGAAGATCGCCCCGATTCGTTCAAGGGCTACACGATTGGCGACAACACGCACAAGGAGCTGAGCCGCTACCCTTGGCGCATGGACCACGCGGAGATCGTCTATCCCTTCTACGACAGGGCGTGGAAAGCGGGCATCCGCAACATCTGCGTGCACAAGGGCCTGTTCCCGCCCTCCATCGAGCGGCAGTACCCGCATCTGCGCGATTACTGTGACGTGCGCGACGTGGGCCGGGCGGCGAAGGACTGGCCGATGCTCAACTTCATCGTGTACCACTCGGCGTACCGCTTCCCGGGCGGAGGCACGCCGGAGGAAGCGCTGGCGCAGTTCGAGCGGACCGGCCGCATCGACTGGGTCTCCGATCTTGCGGAGATCCCGGGCCGATACGGGGTCAGCAACGTATACGGCGACTTGGGTCAGGTGTTCGCGACCACCACGGTCTCGCAGCCGCGGCTGTGCGCGGCCATCATGGGTACCCTGGTGAAGGGCCTCGGCGCCGATCGCGTCGTCTGGGGCTCGGACGCGGTCTGGACCGGCGCGCCGCAGTGGCAGATCGAAGGGCTGAGGCGGCTGGAGATTCCCGAGGACATGCAGGCGAAGCACGGCTTCGCGCCGCTCGGCCCGGCGACCGGACACGTGAAGAGCGCGATCTTCGGAGAGAACTCGGCGCGGCTGTACGGCATCGAGCCCACCAGCTACGCGGGCGCCAGCGATCGCCTGCCGCGGCTCAAGGCTGCCTATCGTGATGCGGGAGGTACGCCGAGCAACCTGCGCTACGGGTACGTCGCGCGGGGCTGAGTGGGTTACCCCTCACCCTTACCCTCTCCCGCAAGGGGAGAGGGGATCAGAGGTCGCGCAAAGGGAGAGGGGTCCAAGCTCCCTCTCCCTCGACGGGAGCGGGTTGGGGTGAGGGTGGCTAGAAATTCTCGGTGTGCGGCCGCAGCTCGAGCTCCCAGCTCCAGGCGCTGCGGTGCTGCCGATGCAAGTTCAGGTATTCGCCGGCGATGGCGTTGGGGTCGAGAAAGCGGTCGGACGCACGATCATCCTGATCAGTCTTGGCGTAGCTCGACGCGATGCCCCCGTCGATGACGACGTGCGCCACGTGCACCCCTTTGGGCGCCAGCTCGCGAGCCAGGCTTTGCGCCAGGCCGCGCAGTGCGAATTTACCCATCGCGAACGCGGAGGACTGAGGGAACCCTTTGACGCTCGCGGTCGCGCCGGTGAATATCAGCGTGCCGCGCCCCGCGCGCAGCATCCGGCGCGCGGCCTGCTGCGCCACCAGGAAACCGCCGAAGCAGCCCACCAGCCACGCGCGCTGAACCTCGGCCGGATCGAGCGCCTCGATCGGTCCGCGCACCCTGAGGCCGGCGTTGTAGACCACCAGCGACGGCGGACCAAGCCGCTGGTCGAGGTCAGAGAACAGGCGGTCCACTTGCTCCGCAACCGAGGTGTCGCAGGCAAAGGCGACCGCACCGGTCTCGGCGGTGAGCGCTGTGAGCTTGCCAGGATTGCGCGCCGCGAGCGCCACCGCCAGGCCCTCGCGCGCAAACAGCCGGGCCAGCGCAGCGCTGAGGCCTGAGCCCGCGCCGACGATCAAAGCGATCTCTCGCTCCATCTAGCGCCTGGCGGGCTGCGTGGCGATCAATGCAGGTGCTTGCGCCCCTTGCCGGCAGGGGCCGGTTCGGACGAGGCGCCAGAGGGCTCACTGGCCCCGCGCTCGATCCAGCTGCGCGAGAACAGCTCATTCACGTGCGTAACCACCTCCGCCACCTCTGAGGGGTTGAACTGCCGCGACAGGATGTTGGAGATGTCCTCGACCATGCGGCGGCGCTGAGCCTCGTGGATGGACTCGGCCGAGGGGCCGACGAATACGATACCGATCTCGTCACGGCCGTCCTCGTGGTAATAGGAGAGTTGGATCTCCGTCGCCTGCTCACAGTAGCGCGACAGGCCCTGCAGCGAGTCCTCGACGATCTTGCGGAAATTGCGGCCGACGTCGCCGGTCCAGCAGATCTCCAGCAGCCGGCGGCGCGCGTCGAACACCACGCCGGGCTCATCGCGGTGCACGCTCTTGGCTTCGTCGGCGTTCTCGACGTCCAGATAGTCGAGCCACGGCTGCAGCGCAGCCTCGATCTGGGTGAGCGTCACCCCCGCCCGCAGCTGGATGTTGCCGTGTACATGGACTTCGACTCGCATGGGATGTGTCCTCCCTTGAAGCGCGCGCTCGCCGGTTTGGAGAGCTCCATTGCGCGCCAAACCGCGGCGCGCGACCGCTCTTGCCGCCTAGTCTACCCGTACCGGCTGCTCGCGGTAAGCAAGCGCTCCCGAAGACCCGGCACGCGGCGGTCAGGCCCGGGCGCTGTCGCTGCCCGGATACGGTCGGGCGGCACCGGCCGCCGCCTGGCTATTGCACGGTAAACTTCAACTCCTTCAGCACCTGATCGCTGCTGTCGGTCACGGTCACAGTCCAGTCGCCGGCCTTCCAGGCGGTCTTGCTGGACCAGGTGCGCCACGGGCTGCCGCCCACCTTCAGCGTAACGGTATCCGTGCTGTCGCCGACCTTCCAGCTGACTTTCACCGCGTCGGAACCGGTTCCGGTCAGCTTCAGCAACAAAAAGACCTTGTCATTGACGGCGAAGGTCGAGGCCTCTTCGGTGATGGCACGGTCCTGCACGTTCTTGCCGAGCTTCGCGTCGGCCACCTGCAGCCCCTGTGCCAATGCAGCGATCGGGAAAGATGCAGCTACGGCGACGACGAGCAGCCAACGGAGCTGGTTCATGCGCACCTCCTTTCGATTTGAGTATGACGGGCGGGTAGCGCTCTCAGGACGATGAGGGCCGGCTCGCGGCCCGGCTCGCACGCGCGCAGCATACAACATGCACTGGGCAAACGGGCGGCGGCCGATGGTCCGCCTCTCACCTCACGTCGGAGGGCGAGAACGCGGGCGTGCCCGCGTCCACTTGCGTCGCGTCTTCGCGGTCCTGCTCGAACAGCCCCTCCAGCTCGCGCGCAGCCTCGAGTGCGGACTGGCGCAGCTGCTGCTCATCGTGATAGACGGCGTGCTGGCGCGCGAGCGTGCGTTCGTCATGTGCCGTGAAGCGCGCCACAGTGAGCTGTGCTTGCCATTCCGACATGCCCAGGGCCTTGAGCACCTGCTCGCTCAAGTGGAGCGAGGAGCGATAAGTCTCGCGTTCGATCAGCTCACACCCCAGATCCATGAGGCGGTAGGCATGGAAGCGGTTGCGCGCGCGGGCGTAGATGGTGAGCTGAGGGAAATGCCGCCGCACCGTTTCGGCGGTCAGGATCGACGCCTCCACGTCGTCGATGGCCAGCACGAAGAGCGTGGCCGTGTCGGCCTTTGCCGCACGCAGCAGGTCGAGGCGCGAGGCGTCGCCATAATAGACTTTGCGCCCAAAGCGGCGCACCGACTCCACCTGCTCGGGGCTGCGATCGAGAGCGGTGAACGGGATCTTCTTGACGGTCAGGATGCGCCCGACGATCTGTCCAACGCGGCCGAAGCCGGCGATGATCACCTGGCTTTCGCCCTCGTCGATGGTGTCGAATTCCTCTACCCGCGCTGTGCGCTTGCCGCGCGACACGGCATCGTTCAATGCCAGCGCGACGGGCGTGAGCGCCATCGACAAGGTCACCACGACCACCAATCGATCCACCAGCGCCGCGTCCATGATGCCGTAGCTGCCGGCCAGGCTGAACAGCACGAAGGCGAACTCTCCCCCTTGAGACAGCGCGACGGCGAGATTGCGCGCCGAGTCCGTGGTGTATCCGGAGAGCTTGCCGATCGCGAACAGGATCGCGGCCTTCGCGAGCATCATCCCGATCACTGCAGTGACGATCAGCAGCGGCTCGCGGCCGATCACGCTGAGGTCCACGGACATGCCGACCGTGATGAAGAACAAGCCGAGCAGCAGGCCCTTGAACGGCTCGATCGCGGCCTCGAGCTGGTGGCGGTACTCGGAATCAGCCAGTAGCACGCCGGCCAGGAAAGCGCCGAGCGACATGGAAAGCCCGACCGCGATCATCAACAGCGATACCCCGATCACCACGAGCAGCGCAGCCGCGGTGAAGATCTCCTGGATCTCGGTGCGGGCGATGACGTCGAACACTCTTCTCAGCACCAGCCGGCCGCCCACGATCACCGCGGCGATCACCGCCAGCGCTTTGAGCGCGGCGAGCCAGGCGTCGGTTCCGTGCTCCATCGCGGGCGCCATCGCCAGCAATGGGATCAGCGCGAGCAGGGGAATGACGGCCAGGTCCTGGAACAGCAGGATCGCGAACGCGGAGCGGCCGTGGCGCGTGGTGAGCTCTTTGCGCTCGGCCAGGACCTGCAGCACGAACGCGGTCGAGGACATCGCGAGCGCGAAGCCGATCACCACCGCGCTCTGCCAGGTGAGGCCGAGCGCGATTGCAGCGAGTCCGAGCACCAGCGCCGTGACCAGCACCTGCGCACCGCCCAGCCCGAACACAGACTTGCGCAGCACCCACAACCGCGAAGGCTGCAGCTCGAGGCCGATCACGAACAGCAGCAGCACCACGCCCAGCTCTGCGAAGTGCATGATGCTGTCGACCCCGCTTACCAGCCGCAGGACGGGGCCGAGGATGACGCCAGCCGCGAGATACCCGAGCACCGCACCGAGCTTGAGCCGCCGAAACAGCGGTACGGCCAGGACCGCGGCCGCCAGGAAGATCGCCATTTCGGAAAGTTGCGGCATCGGTGCTGCCTAGCGGGCGGCTATCACGCGCATCTCGACCAGGAGTTCGGGCTGCGCGAGCTTGGCCTCCACGCAGGCGCGCGCCGGTGTGTTCCCGGGTGACACCCACTTGTCCCATAGCGCGTTCATCTCGTCATACCCGCGTATGTCCGCGAGCCAGATGATGACCGAGAGGAGCCGGCGCTTGTCGCTGCCGGCTTCTCTGAGATATTCGTCGATGCGATCCAGGATCTGTCCGGTCTGCGCGCTCACGTCCGGGATGGGATGATCGGCGACGACGCCGGACAGATACACCGTGTCGTTGTGGACCACTATTTGACTTAGCCGTGCGCCGACGCGCTTGCGCTCGATCGTCATTGCTGCCTCGTTCGCCATTCACGTGCGAGTCGGTAAAGTAACATCATCGAAGGCGGCGGGCGATAGGGAAAATTGATGAACGGCGAAGCGGCAGCAACAGGCGGCGGCTGGCAGCGGGTGTGCCGCGTCGACGAGCTTCCGCGTCCCGGCGTGCGCA
>DATJZQ010000073.1:0-15220 GCA_035499005.1 Burkholderiales bacterium
GTCGACGCTCGGCAAGGGCTCGACGTTCTTCTTCAGCGTGCCGGTGCACGCGGGCGCACAGGCGGCCGCGAAGGTATGAGCAAGCGAATCCTGCTGGTGGAAGACCAGGAGGATGCCCGCCGCATCGTGCGCGACCTGCTCGCGGCCAACGGCTTCGCGCTGCTCGAGGCGAAAACCGGCGAAGACGGTCTCAAGATGGCACAGAGCGAGCGGCCGGACCTGATCCTGATGGACATCCAGCTTCCGGGCATGGATGGTTACGAGGTTACGCGCCTCATCAAGGCGGACCGTGCGCTGAGCCACATTCCGATCATCGCTGTCACTTCGTACGCCTTGAGTGGTGACGATCAGAGGGCCGCTGCAGCGGGGTGCGACGGCTACGTGGCCAAGCCATTCAGCCCGCGAGTGCTGATGGCGAGAATCAGGGAGCTGCTGGGATGAACGATTCACCCTCACCCCAACCCTCTCCCGTCGAGGGAGAGGGAGTCTAGTGCGTACGCCGCCGCGCATTCTCGTCGTCGACGACAACCCGTCCAACGTGGACATCCTGCGCGCGCGGCTGTCCACGCACGGCTACGAGATCGTGACGGCGGCGGACGGGGAGGAAGCGCTAACGGCGGTGCGCGAGCACCTGCCCGATCTCATCCTGCTCGACGTGATGATGCCGAAGCTCGATGGAATCGAAGTCTGCCGCCGCATTCGCGCTGACGCATCGCTGCCCTACATTCCGATTGTGCTGGTGACGGCGAAGGCCGACCCGAAGGACGTGGTGGCCGCGCTCGAGGCCGGCGGCGACGAGTATCTGACTAAACCTGTGGACCAGACTGCGCTGGTCGCGCGCGTCAAATCGATGCTGAGGATCAAGGCCCTGCAGGATACTGTGCAGGAATGGAATCGCACGCTGGAGCAGCGCGTAACGGAACAACTCCAGCAGCTCGAGCGGCTCGGCCGGCTCAAGCGCTTTTTCTCACCTCAGCTCGCGGAACTGATCCTGGCGGGCGGCGCCGAAGACCCACTCAAGAGCCATCGACGCGAAATCATCGTCGTGTTCCTCGACCTGCGCGGCTTCACCGCGTTCGCGGAAACCGCGGAGCCGGAAGAGATCATGAGCGTGCTACGCGAGTACCACGCTGAGATGGGCCACATGATTCTGGCCCACGAAGGCACGCTCGAGCGCTTCGCCGGCGACGGCATGATGGTGTTCTTCAACGACCCGGTGCAGGTGCCCGACCCGGCGGCGCGCGCGGTGCGCATGATCGTCGCGATGCGTGAACGCCTGGCAGAACTCCTCGTGAAGTGGCGCAAGCGCGGGTTCGAGCTGGATTTCGGCGCCGGCATCGCGCAGGGCTACGCCACGATCGGCGCCGTCGGTTTCGAGGGACGCTGGGACTACGGTGCCATCGGCACCGTCACGAACCTTGCCGCGCGCCTGTGCGGCGAGGCCAAGCCCGGGCAGATTCTCATCGCGAAGCGCGTGCTGGCTTCGGTCGAGGAGTTACTGGAAGTCGAACCGGTCGGCGAGCTGCAGCTGAAAGGCCTGCTCAGGCCTGTGCCGGCGTTCAATATCGTCCGGCTCAGATAACTGTCTAGCGCGGGAGCGCTTCCACCGCCGCCATGATGGCGTCGTCGCTGGGGAAACTGACGAGGTCGGTCGGCCCGTGCTCGCCTTCGACCCTCGCCCAACGGATCGTGCCGCGCGCGTCGATGAGGAAATGTCCGGTGAGCTGCGGTGGCTGCGACGCCATGCGCTGATCGGCCTCGGTCAACTCGAATCCATCCTTCTGGTTGAGCATCTCTGAGGCCTGCGGGATGTTCATCGGCTCCGGCAGTTCACCTCGAGGATTGAACTTCAAGGCAAGGAACGGCGTCATCGCCATGCGGCGCGGAAATTGAAGCGTTGCCGGATCCGTGTCGTCCGGCACGAGTTCTACCGATGGCAGGCCAAAGGCGCGATGCGTTTGCACCTCGGGATCCGCGGCGAGCAGCACGCGTGTCGGCCGGTACTGGAAGTACTGCCGTGCCCTGTCGGTCGGCGTATTCACGATGGCGAGCGTCTCGACACCTTCGCGCTGGAGCTTCTCGCGCGTGATGCCGAGCTGCGTGACCTGCCGACGGCAGAATGGGCAGTGCAGGCCTCTAAACAAGCCAATGAGAACAGCTCCCTTGCCGCGATAGTCGTCAAGACCGACCATCCCGTCTCGATTCACGGCGGGAAGAGCGAAGCTGGGTGCCTGATCACCGGGTTGCAGCGGACGGCTGAGTGTCGCGGTCATGTCTCGATCTCCTTTGTTCGCCAGCTGGGCTTTCCACCCCTAGAGTACGCTTCGGGCACCCGGGCGGATTCAACGCGGCATCGCTTCCACCGCCGCGAGGATCTTGTCGTCGCTGGCCGGAAAGTTCATGAAGTCTTGCACGCCCGCGGCCCCCTCCACGTACGACCATCGGATTGTTCCCTGCGAATCGATGAGGAACTGCCCTTCCATCTGCGTCCCGTGTGCCTCATACATCTGCTGGTCGGCCTCCGTGAATTGGTAGCCGTCCTTCTCATGAAGCAGGTGCGTGGCCTCGACCAGCTTTTTGGGTTCGGGCAGCTCGTCATGCGTGACTGGGAGGTTCAAGAACTGTGACATCGCGGTCCGGTGCGGCCATTGCAGCGTCGCCGGATCAGTGCCGTCCGGCACCAGTCCGATTTTGGGCAGCCCGAACGCACGATGGGTCTGCACATCGGCGTCCGACGCGAGCATCACCCGTGTGGGCCGGTACTGGAAGTATTGCCGAGCGCGCTCCGTCGGCGTGTTCACGATCGCGAGCGTTTCCACGCCTTCACGCTCCAGCTTGTCGCGCGTGACGCCGAGCTGCACCACGTGCCGGCGGCAAAACGGGCAATGCAGGCCACGCATCAAAACGACGAGCACCGGGCCTCTGCCGCGGAAGTCTTCCAGGCCGATCACCCCTTCGCGGTTCACCGCAGGCAGGGCGAAACTGGGCGCCATATCACCGGGTCGCAGCGGGACGTTGGGGGCTGTGGTCATGATTTCATGCTCTCCTTCATTCAGCTGAGAAAAGGCAGCACGGTCAGGTCGTCGGGTTCGAGGCCGGCCCGTTGACAGACCTCCTGCGCCTTGCGCATGTAGTGCGTGGCCTGTGTATCGTCGCCCGCGTCGAGGAACAACGTCGCGAGCCCGTCGTAGCAGGGAAAGAGGAGCTGTGGCTCGCCGACGCTCTCGGCCAGCGTCATCGCCTCGCGATAATAGCCCATCGCGAGCTCCGGATCACCGTGGCACTGGTAGATCTGCCCCAGCACTACCAGCGGAACCGCCAGGTGATCGAGTTGGCCGAGCCGGCGGTCCAGCTCGATGGCTGTGTGCGCCGCGCCGATGCCGTCTTCATCGCACCGATTGGTGAGCGCGCAGTAGGCCACAGCCAGATTGGTATAGAGGCGCGACTGCAGTCCGAGGTCGCCAATGCGCTTCGCAGTTTCCAGCCCGCGCTCGCAGGTTTCGATGGCACGGGCCGGGTCCAGCGTGCTGTAGAGCACGCCCAGGTTGGCGATTCCGCGGCACTCGATCTGAAGCAGATCGGCCTCCCGCGCGACGGCGACGCTGCGCAGAAGATGACCCACCGCCTCATCCATGCGATTGAGGCGCGCAAACGCCACGCCCAGTGTGTTGAGCGCAAGCGAGAGCGCAGCAGCCGCGTCTCGATGCTCGTCGTCTACCGCCACTCGCTGCCAGAGACGCTCGGCGTGGGCGAGCGCTTCCTGCGCCCATCGCATGGCCTGCTCATTGTCGCCGCTGCGAAAAGCGAGCTGTCCCATCTCCTGGTACAGATGCGCGCGCTCGACCCGGTCGGGCTGGTCTTCGGTGAGCGCGAGCCCCTCATGAAAGAAGCGCGTTGCCTCGGCGCGATCACCGGCGTCCCAGTGCAAGGCTCCGATCTTGCGCAGCACGCGCGCCTGCGCAAGGCGCTCGCCGGCGCAGACATATCCTGCGTGCGCCGCCCACAGATGGCGCAACCCTTCGGCCCGCTGGCCAGCCGGGGGCAGCAGGTCCCCGACGCGCTCGCAGACCGATAGCCGCTGCGCCTCCACATCCTCGGCACTGGCGAAGATCGCGAGAGCATGCTCGTAGTGGCGGATGGCATCGGCGTTCGCATAGATGGCGCGCGCGCCGTCCCCGGCCGAAACGAGGTAGCGAGCACCGCGCAGCTTGTCCGCGCTCAACCGGAAATGATGCCCGAGCGCTTCGAGATCCTCGAGGCGATGGGGCTCAGATCCGCACATCTGCTCTAGCGCGTGGCCCACTCGAGTGTGCAGCTCGCTGCGCCGGCTCACGAGCAGATTCTGATATGCCGTCTCATGAAACAGCCCATGGCGGAACCTGTAACGGCGCTCGGGGCTAGCCGACGTGCTCGCCGCTGGCGGTGCGGCTTCGACCAGCAGCTCGGCGTCGACCAGCGCAGCGAGGGCCTGGTCGAGCGACTGTGCATCGCTCGCCACCATCCGCAGCAAGGCTTCCGCAAAGATCGGTCCGACCACAGCCGCTTCCTGCAGCGCCTGGCGCACGCCGGCCGGGAGTCGATCGATGCGCGCAAGCAACAGCCCATGGATCGTGAGCGGGACATCGCTCTCGGCCTTGTCCGGCCGGTAAACCCACTGGCCATGCTCCTGCAGCAGCACCCCTCCCGCTAGCGCGCGCACCATCTCTTCGATGAAGAGCGGATTGCCCCCGGAGTGCTCGAGGATACGAAGCCGAAGCTCTTCGCCAAGCCGCGGTGCCGTTGCCTGAATCAGCTCGTCGAGCAGCGCACTGCCATCGGCTGCCGAGAACGGTTGCAGTCTTACGA
The DNA here is from genome assembly GCA_035499005.1 of Burkholderiales bacterium. Lineage (GTDB taxonomy): Bacteria > Pseudomonadota > Gammaproteobacteria > Burkholderiales > SHXO01 > SHXO01. Next base: position 4,846 of record DATJZQ010000073.1, read on the forward strand.
CAGTCTGCCGGTCACGCGCGACCGTGAGCTTGGCGACATCGTGCCCAGTGCGGTGCGTGACGAGCAACATGAAGCGGCGGTCCTGCAGGCGTTCGACGAGAAATCGCAGTAGCTTGACCGACGCCGCGTCGGCCCAGTGCAGGTCCTCCACGACAAGCACGACGGCGGCATGCTGCAGGCGGCGCTCGACGATTTCCTGCACCGCCAGGAAGATATGACGCTCGACGTGCTCGGGATCGATCTGGCGCAGGCGCGCATCGCCCGTCTCGAAGCCGAGCAGATAGCCCAGAAACAGCGCGAGATGCTCGATCTGCGCTGCGTCCGTCCCCAGCGCCTGCAGCCCCGCGACGAACTTCTGGCGTGCAACGGCCGGTGCGTCTTCCGGCGTCGCCCCGTATGCGTCGCGCAGCAGCGCGGCCGGTACGCCATAAGTGTGCTCACCGACGGACGAACAGACTGCACGCCGCACCACCGTTTCTCCGAGTTGCCCGCTCTGCTCGAGGCGCTCGAGGAACTCTGACAGCAAACGCGACTTGCCCGAACCTGCCTCACCGAGGAGGGTCACGACCTGTGTCTCGCCAGCGAGCATGCGTTCGAACGCCGTGACGAGGTCGCGCAGTTCGCGGTCGCGGCCGACGAAAGGCGCTTCCCGCCCGGTGACATGCAAGCCCCGCGCTGGGCGCGGAACGGACAACGCCCCGATCACTCGATAGATTGGAACGGGTTCCGTCTTGCCTTTGAGCCGGACCTCGCCCAGGGCTTCGAAGTCGAAGACATGCTGGGTGAGCGTATACGTCGACCGGCTCGCCAGAATCTGCCCGGAGTCAGCGGTACTCTGCAGGCGGGCCGCGGTGTTCACTGCGTCGCCGGTTACGGCGTACGCCGCACCCGCTCCGGAACCGATTTGTCCCGCGACCACATGTCCGGTGTTCACGCCGATGTGCAACGCCAACGGCGAACCGATGCGGCGGGCCCAGCGTTCGCTCAACACCTCGATCCGCTCGCGCATGAGGAGCGCAGCTCGCAGCGCCCGCTCAGGATCGTCCTCGTGGGCCACTGGCGCGCCGAACACGCCCATGACGGCATCGCCGACGTACTTCTCGACGAATCCTTCGAAGCGCTCGATCGCATCCGACATCTCGCGAAACAGGTCGTTCTGGAGTGCGCGCACGTCTTCGGGGTCGAGCCGCTCCCCCAATGTTGTGAACCCCGACAGATCGGCGAACAGGACGGTGACTGGGCGGCGGTCGGAGTGCGCATCGGTAGAAGCGCTGGAGCGAGCGGCGGAAGCGGACGCCGGAGGCAGCGCCGAGGTCTGTGCCGTGGCGGCGGCAAGCCTCGTTCCGCATTTGGGGCAGAACGCGAAATCGGCGGCGGCCTCGAATCCGCAGCTGGCACAGTTCATTGCGATACGCTATCGGCTCGTTTGCGACGCGCCTGGAGGCGCAATCGACAGCTCGCCAGTATGATACTGACTCCCCGCTCGCGAGAGGAACCGGCATGCAGAAAACACGTGTTGCCCTGGTCGGGCTCGGTATGGCGGTGACGCCACATGCCAAAAGCGCTCTGGATCTGGCCGATCGCGTCGAGATCGCGTATGCGTTCAGCCCGAGTCCGGCGCGGCGAGCGAAATTCGCGGCTCAGTTCCCATTCCCGCTATGTGAGCGCATCGAAACCATCCTCGAGGATCGTTCGATCGATGCCGTAGCGCTGCTTACGCCGCCCAACACACATCTTGATCTGGTGCGGCGCTGTGCAGTGGCAGGCAAGCACGTCCTGCTGGAAAAGCCGCTGGAGATCAGCACGGAGCGCGCAGAACAACTGGTCGCTGCATGCCGCCGTGCCGGGACCAAGCTTGGCGTGGTGCTGCAGCATCGGCACAAGCCGGCCTCGGAACGTCTCGCAGCAGTGCTGCGCGCCGAAGAGCTTGGCAAATTAGTGGGCGCGTCTGCCATCATCCGGCTGTGGCGCCCCCAGAGCTACTACGACGAGCCCGGGCGCGGCACGAGGGCGCGCGACGGCGGCGGCGTGCTCATCACCCAGGCCATCCACACGCTCGACCTGCTGCTTTCGCTTGTCGGCGACGCCGCGGAAGTCTCCGCTCGAGCCACGACGACTCCGGTCCATCGGATGGAGTGTGAGGATCTGGTCTGCGCAGCAGTGCGGTGGCGCAGCGGGGCGTTCGGCGTGATCGAGGCGACGACCGCTGCGTACCCCGGCGCGCCGGAGCGCATCGAACTTGCCGGAACCCGCGGCACGGCGACGCTCGCCGGCACGGCGCTGGAGCTGCGCTTCGCCGACGGCCAGAACGAATCCCTCTCAGCCGACGGCTCCGGGGGCGGAACCGGCGCCGATCCCATGGCGTTCCCGCACGACTATCATCGCGCCGTGTGGCGCGACTTTCTGGACGCCGTCCAGGGCGGTGGCGAGCCGCGAGTCAACGGAGAAGAGGGGCTGCGCGTACACCGCCTGATCGATGCGCTGCTCGCGAGCGCAGCCAAACAGAATTCGGTCCCCTCTCCCCCTGCTGGAAAGGGATAGGGCGAGGGGGAGCGTGGAGCAATGACGCGCGCTTCACTCTCGTCGAGCAGGATGGTCGTCGTTGCCCTGTGGCTCTTTCCGCCTGCGCCTACACCCAACCGCTCAAGCCAAGCGACCATACAGCGGTGGTGAGAGCCGGCCATTGGGGGGAGGTCTATCGAGGCGGTTACGTGGAAATCGTTTCGGTCAGCAGCGCGGAGCCGACCTTCCGGCTGCGCTCCGACATGGAGATACCCGCAGGCGAGCAGACCGGCCTGTTCGATGTCTACCTTTGCAGCGACGGCTCTAACCAGTGTCACAACTCCATCGCGCAGGCGCAATTCGGCTTCAAGGCTAAAGCCGGCCACATCTATCGCATTCGTGCCCGCGAGCAGGTCAATGGCAGTAACCAGTTTTGGGTCTGGCTCGTGGATGAGGCGGACGGGAGCGTGGCCGGAGGGACACCTCCCAGCAGCGGTTGATCCTGCAGGACGTGGTCTGGAAAACAACAGCCGGCAGCCCTCAACCGACTGTGGTGCTTACTATGCGCGAACGAAGTTCGCTCGGCAGTGTAGCGTCGACTCGCTCCCTGGGCCGTGGACAGACCAAATCCCTCTCGGACTATTTCCCTTCGACAGTGGCAGCCGCGCTGCCCATCATGCTGAAGTACGCAACGAATCGACTCTTCGTCGGATCTACGTAAACCGAGACCAGACTCTGCTTTGCAATGGACCCGGTGAGCTGGACATCACCGTAGCGATGATTCAATGCCTGTGTCAGCTTCGATTTGGCGCTGTCCAGGGGTTCACTCAGATCCACGACCAGGCGAACTCTGAGATCGCGAATGAACGCATCCAGGTCTACCCACTGGATGGACTCGAACGCCAGCTTCCTGGTCTCCGGGGAGTAGTCCAAGTCGGGGAACGAAAGCAGGTTTGTGTCGGCGTCGAATGAGGGCGTGCCGACCAAGTAAACATGACCTTCTGCGATCCCGGTGAACGCCAAGTTGAATGTTGCTTTTTGCCCGTAGCCGTAGAGCGTGACGTTGGTAGGAACGAGGTAATGAGCTCCGGTGGGCGGGTAGTGCAAGCCTCCTGCGCCGATCTTCAGCCTGTCCTTGAGAGCCTCTTCGACCGTGGAGTAGTCTGCCTTGACCGGCATGAATAGCTCGAAGCTCTCACCCGGTTTTCCGTCCAGGTTGGCATCGGGCAGGGGGCGACTGGCGCCAGGTGGTCTGCCGCCCGCGGCTACAGTCGGGCGCACGCTCACCACGCCAGTCAACTGCAGCTTGTCGCCCGAGGTTTGGATCGCTGAAATGGAGATCTTTTCGGGCCGGAGCTCAAGCCAAGTGTCCGCATCTACTGGAATTGGGCTGGATAGGCGCATCCAAGCGCCTTCGGCCTCGGGGCGCAGTTGCGAGAAACCTTGGTTGAGGTTGCCGTCGATGGCTTTGCCCAATACCCCGAAACCCGCCGCGAGCTTGTCCGCGAGATCGACGACGCCCAGCTTCCCCATTACGCACTGATCCTGAGCGACCACACCGTCGTCCCTGGTTGTCGCGGTCACGGTCCAGGCAGGCAGAACCTCGATCCGCGTGGTGAACGATTCCGTAGCGCGACGTCGGGGTTCCTTCTTTCCACATGAGCCATTCACGGGCGGCGCTTTGCACGGAATCCGTTTGGTGCAACTCAGCCAGTACGAAAGAGAAAGGTTCGTCGTGATCTGGTCGGCGCGCACCGCGAAGGTCAAGGGAGAGCGATTCACGTCGTAGCCGCAGCCAATCCCGCAGCTCCGGCGACTCGGTCCGCCCGTCCCGAAGAACTCGACGTACTCGCTGGCGCTCCGCGAAGACGGCAAATTCGCTTCGGCGGCATCGAGTTGCGGTTTGATCGGGATCGATACGGTCAGGCTGATAGTCGATGGCGAAGGTTCGCCTAGCGGCGACGTAGCGATGTCGGGTGCGGTGGGGCGAACGCTGGGAACGCAAGCCGCCAGCATCGGTGCGGCAGCGGACGCCAGAGTCAAAGCGCTCCATGCAGATATCTTCATCGACTTCTCCCGTGCACCTGTTCGTCTTCGCCGTCGCTCTCACTGAGGCTGGCGAACATTCCCGTGGCCTACGCGACTGACGTTGGCGATGCTGCGCGCTTGACCTATCTGGCCGCGACTCATCAGCAACGACAGCGTTTCGGCGCCGAAACCCCTCACTTTCTCCATGGCGACTTTGTTGCGGCGGACAAGCCAGTTGTAACCCAACACTGCAGGGACAGCGACGGCGAGACCGAAGGCGGTCATGATCAAGGCCTCTCCCACCGGACCGGCGACCTTGTCGATCGATGCCTGTCCGGCGATGCCGATCGCGGTTAGCGCATGGTAAATGCCCCACACCGTCCCAAAAAGGCCTACGAACGGTGCGGTCGACCCGACCGTCGCGAGCAGAGCGAGGCCACCCTGAAGGCGGCTCTGCACCGCTTCCATCGCGCGTTGAATCGCGATCGTCACCCAGGTGTGCAGGTCCACCTGGTCAGCTATCCTTCTGTGGTCCTCGACCGCCTGAGCGCCGCGTTCGGAGATGAAGCGGAAAGCATTGCCACCTTCGCTCCGCTTGGCCTCGTCGGGGACCGATCCGGCTGGAGCAAGAGCGTTGGTAGCCGCTTCGGCCTGGCGCATCAGGCGATGCTGCTCGGCCAGCTTGGTGCCGATCACGTACCAGCTCGCCATCGACATGATCAGCAGGACGACCAGCGTGCCGCGTGCGACATAGTCGCCTTGCCTCCACAGGGAATCCAGGCCGTAGGGATTTTCAACCACCTCCATGGCCATGGCCGGAGCAGGGGCAGTCGCATTCGCGGGGGACTGATCGCCGGTCGCAGCAGGCATCGTCGCGGTTTGAGCGACAGCAACGAGTGACTCCACCGCGGGTGTCAGCATAACGATGCTGGCCACAGCAGTGCGCGTCAGCAACCCGATCGCAGCGAAGAAGTGTCTTGATCCGTTCATTGCGCGACCTTTCCGCAGGTGTCGTTCAATCCTCCGAAGCCATCGGGGCAAGCCTGACTGCCTTCTAGAAGCCGCACGCGCGATTGCAATAACCCGGGGAGCCGCCACGGCTTTGGCAGCCGGAAGCGCAGAAAGCATCGACCGAGTGATATTGTCGTGCGGCAGCAGCTTCGGGAGCAGGTCTGTCGTCATCCATGTAGAAATGGGGATCGGTCATATCCATCGCCGGGATGGTCTGGCCGTTGTAGTGCACGGACGTCCGCATCTGCGGGGTGCTCCCGCATGCGCAAAGCAGCAGAGCCGTGGCAATGCATACTATGGCTCTCATGATGTCTCCTTCTTCAGTTGCGCCATTGGACAGACGGTGCGATTGAGTCGCGTCGAAACGATCCGGTCACCTGCTCGGCGTCCGCCATCCGGTAGAACAACCCACCGGCATCGTCGCCGACCACAGCGAAACGGCCGGCCAGCGTGACGGGATCGAGCGAATACGCAACCGAATTCTTGCTGAACACTTCCACGGTTTCGTCCGCCCCTGCAGGCAGGCAGTAAGCGCATGACGGCGGCTTGGTGCTCAGCAGGAAATGCTTTTGGCTCGCGCCCAACTCCAGGGGCGTGATGTAGCCGCGCAGCTTGACCTCCTTGCCGTCCAGAGCCTGGATTCCTTGGCCGAACTGAAGGACGGATTTGCCGTTCTGTTCGACGAAGCTGACCTTGCTCAACGTGTCCCAGGGAACCACTCCCGGCACCGCCAGCGCGCTCGATGGATGATCGGATCTCGGTCGTGGGGAACTAACGAACGATGTAACCAACGGACCGAGCGCCGCGCCCATCACCAGACATCCAAGGTAGAACCATTGCCCAGTCACCTTCTTCGACCTCGGCTTCTTCATTGCCAAGCCTCTGCTACGTGCTCGAAGCCGGAACAGCAAGCGTGATCGCGCGGTTGACTGATGCGGATGAGCGGAGGGACGCCCTGCGTTCATCTGAACGCCTTGCTGACGGTTGCATACACCGAGAAGGGCTGTCCGTACTGCGACGCCAATACCCCCACGCCGCTGCCGTTGCGGATCTGATAGCTCTTGTTGAACAAGTTGACGATGCTGAGCCGCCCGGTGAATTCGCCCAACGTCTGTCCGAGGGAGAACGGACGGAACGCAGCCACGTTCACCGTGACATAGCCCGGGACGTGAGCGCCATTCGGCACTCCCTCAGGGCTATCCGTACGCAGCCCGCTGCCGTACAGCAGATTGCCCGTGAAGGTGGTCTTTTGCCATGTATACGAAACACCCGCTGACCCCGTAAGGGTCTGGTCGTGGTCCAGATAGATCCAGTGGCTGGCGATGTATTGCAGCTCGTCCGCACCGAAGAAGAATTGCGACGAGTTGATATTTTTGCCTTGCGCCTGCTGCCATGCGAGATTGAGGTAGGCGTCCCACGGCCCGCTGCGCCAGCCATTGGTCAGCTCCACTCCATAGACTCTGCCCTCCTGATAGTTGAACGGCGAGAACACCAACGCAGTGCCGAATTGCCCCAGGTCCAGCAGCTCGCTCGCCCGCTTGTAGTAGCCGTCGAGTCCGACCGTCCATCCGCGCACGGGAGAGGTGACGACACCGATGTCGAAGTAGTTCGATCGCTCGGGCTGCACAGGATCATTCGTGAAGACTTCGGGCGAGTTGGTGGTGTTGGCAAAGGCGTTGACATTCGCTGTCGTGATCAGCTCGGTGGGGGGCGGAGTGAAATAGCGCGCGTACCCCGCATGCATCGAAGTCTGCGGGGAAAATTCGTACACCATGCCGATGCGCGGGCTGATCTGGCCGGCGTTGACGTATGCATTCATGAGATCGGCCCGAACGCCGAAGTTGACCGTCAGCACCTGGGTCGGCCTCCACTCGTCTTGAATGTAGATCCCGTAGAGGTACGCGACCTTCCCCGCGTCTTGTACGATCGGGAATGGGCCTTGCCCCGGAGTCTGTGCTCCGGGTTGGCCGGGAAACACGTACGACGTGTTGTTGTTGATGGCGTTTTCGATGCTGAAATTGAAGCCGCCTCGCAATGTGTGAACGTCAGTCAGGCGGTACGCGCCGTCGGCCTGCACGCCGCTGTTCCAGCTGCTCTGGAAAACGTCCGACGCGACGCCGTTGAAGGTGAGATCGCCGTACAGATCGGGGAAGAAGTTGGTCGACGTGTAACGGGAGAAGAGTGCGACTTGGTAATCGAAGAGGCCGCTGGGCTTGTCCTGATAGGCCGCGACACCATAGTAGGTGAGCTCGCGCTGCGTCTCGTTCAGATCCGCGGAATTGAAGGGAGTCGGGACGATGTTCCCGCTCGAATCAACTGTGCCGTCCAACGAATATGCGGGCGGGACTCCAGGGCTGTTCGGCACCTGGAAATAGCTGTTCGACGAGCCCAGGAAAAAGCTTACCCGCGAGGTGTTGCTGAGCAGATAGGACGCGTATGCAAAGGCCTTGCCCTGGCTGGTGTTGTCGTGGATGGGGTAATAGGAGTTGGTCGGGTTCTCGATACCGATCTGATCGTACAAGTACTGCGCTGTGACGTAGTAATCGAGCCGATCGCTCGTGCCGCCGTACTCGACGCTGGGGTTGATGGTCCAGAAGCTTCCGACCGTCAGGCTTGCGTTACCGCCGGTGTTCAAGGCTCCCGTCTTGGTGTGGATATCGACGACACCCGCGGTCCGATATCCATACTGCGCAGGCAGCGCGCCGGTAATGAGGTTCACGGAGTCGAAGAAGCGCGTATCCAGGGCTTGCCCGAATCCGGAGATGGATTCGGGAATGATCACGCCGTTGATGCGGTACTGCAGATCGGCATGGTCTCCGCGCACGTGGAGCTGCCCGAAGGAATCCTGCACGACCCCGGGTGCCTGCAGCAGCAATTGGTTGAACGGGGTGGCGTCGCCCAGCGGGAGGTTGGTGATGTCGTCCTGCGTGAACCGGTACACCGTGCTGCCGACCTCCGGCAATAAGAAGTTGCGGGCTTCGTTGAGTTGCTTGGACACGATCTCCACTGTCGGAGGCTGACTCTCCTCCGCCTGTACCGAGGCCAAGCCCCAGACCACTAGCAAAGCTCCCGCTAGCGCGGGCAGAGCGGTATTCACCTTCCTCCCTCCTATTCATCGTCCTGGCGCGCCCAGCTTCGCGGGCCCTATCGTCAGTCATGGATGAACCTCCCAAAGGAGAACGCATTCGCGCGCGGACGAGCCGAACAGCGATACTCGTCGGCGTTGTTAGGGCCGACGCACCGCGAGCGCGTACGCTGCTAGGAGAAGAGGGAAGGCGGCGCTCGCGAGCGAGCGCGAGCAAACAACGTGACGCCAGGTACTATGCCCCGGTGCCACGGAACGACCAGGAACAGCAGAACCAGGAAAGGCAACAGCGAGCCAGACGCGCCATTGGGAACTTCCAGCGCCGCGTGATGATTCATGATCTGGCACGCAACGCACGCGTCTTGCTCTGTTGCCGTATCGTGCTTGTGGAACAGGCCGAGACTGTGAAGATTCAACAGGCAAAGCAGCGCCGCTTGGACGATGAAGGCGCGCCAGCTGTGTCTCCGATCAGTACGCGTTGTGACCATGCTCGGTTGCGCGTCAGAATTTCTCGACACCTTACTCGCACCTTACTGCAGCAAGGCGCCGCATGTCATCACGTGAAGATGGTGCACCAAAGGAAGCCGAGACGCAACCGAGGAATCCGACTGTTCGGTTTCTGCCGGCGTGGCGCTACGGCGGCGCACGATTACCTCGAACGATGTTGCTTCGATTGAAGCGCAATTGTGTCGTCGAGAAGGCGCTGGGACTGGCGATCCTGATCGTGGTCGGAGCACTCTGATCGATGTCCCCCGGCATGGATATGCTGGAAGAATAGGCACAAATCCGGCGGGCTTCCCGCCGCGCCCAAGCTCCCATGGCAATACGCGGGAAGTGGGCGGAGGAGACCCACCCGGGTGATAATACGAAGTCGGGAAGCCTCATGCCCGATTCGCGCAATGTCATGACCACCGAGCTCCTGTTCAGGGACGACGCTTACCTCAAGACCGCGGCGGCCCGCGTCGTCGCCGTTCATGAGCGCGGCATCGAGCTCGACCGCACCGTCTTCTATCCTCTCGGCGGAGGCCAGCAGGGGGACAGCGGCGTGTGGCTGCGCGAAAACGGGCAGCGCGTCATCATCGCCGATACGCGCAAAGGCGAGGCGATCGACAGTGTGGTGCACGTGCCGGCTCCCGGGATGCCGCAGCTCGAGCCCGGAGAGACGCTCGCGCTCGAGATCGACTGGCAACGCCGCTATGCGCTCATGTGTCTCCACACCGCGCTGCACGTGATGTCGTGCGTGGTGGTGGCGCCGGTCACCGGTGGCAACATCGCGCCGGACAAGGCCCGCCTCGATTTCGATATCGACATGAGCCTGCTCGACGCGCAGAAGATCGAGCGCGAGACCAACGCGCTCATTGCGCGCGGCGTCGAAACCGAGACCGTGTGGATCACCGACGAGGAGCTGCAAGCGCATCCCGAGCTGGTGAAGACCATGAGCGTACAGCCGCCGCGCGGCGCTGGCCGTGTGCGGCTGCTCAAGATTCCCGGAATCGATCTGCAGCCTTGCGGCGGGACGCACGTGAAGAACATCGCCGAGATCGGCGCCATCCGCGTGCTCAAGATCCGCAGCGAGGGGAAGCGCAACAAGCGCGTGGAGATCGCGCTCGCGGCGTAGCGAGGGCCTTCTCCTGCTGGCGGGAAGGTGCGTCCAAGGGGACGGATCCATCGGGGAGATGACGTATGCATCGAGCGCAAGAGCAGCTCATCACTCGCCTTAAGGCACGGCATGTCGCTTTGTGGCTCGCC
>DATJZQ010000074.1:0-10634 GCA_035499005.1 Burkholderiales bacterium
GTCACCTGGGCTGCGCCGCGCGCGGGTTGGAGGCAGGACTTCGACCGCATGGTTGCGTCAGATCCGGGAGTCGTCCTCGATGTCCGCGTGCTGCGCGAGACCAAGCTGTACGAAAACCGCAAACCATGGAACCGCGGGAAATTCACGGCAAACCGATGGGGATCGGGCGATGCCCCCACGCAGTACTTCGCCCGTTTCGCCGGCGGCGCCTGCGAGGATTACGCGGCAGCCGCCCTGCACGCGGTGTACCTGACCAGGGGCGAGGAGGCGAAACTGTGGCCTTCTGAAGTGCTCTCGAACTTCCTCGATCTGCAGGTGTTGGCACCGCTGCCTGCACAGTTTCGCGGCGTCGTGCCTCAGTGAGCTCAAGCCTAACGCAGATGACACGCCACCCACTGCCCGGCTGACACCTCTTTGAGCGGCGGCTCATCGCGCCGGCAGCGTTCCTCTGCATAAGGGCAGCGGGTGTGAAAGCGGCAGCCGGGCGGCGGATGGATGGGGCTCGGCACATCGCCGCCTAGCACGCGCCGCTTCCGGCGCAGCGCGGGGTTCGGCACCGGCACCGCTTCCAGCAGCGCCTCGGTGTACGGATGCTGCGGGCGCGTGAAGATAGTCCGCTTGGGCGCGATCTCGACGATTTTTCCGAGGTACATCACCGCGACGCGATGGCTGATGTGCTCGACCACCGCCAGGTCATGTGCCACGAACAGATAGGACAGCTTGAGTTCCACCTGGAGGTCCATGAGCAGATTGATGACCTGCGCCTGCACCGACACGTCGAGCGCCGATACCGGCTCGTCGCACACGATAAGCCGTGGGTGCACGGACAACGCTCGAGCGATGCCGAGCCGCTGGCGCTGACCACCCGAAAACTCGTACGGATACTTGATCATCTGCTCGGTGCGCAGCCCGACGCGCTCGAAGAGCTGCGCGGTGCGCGCGTGCACGTCTAATGCTGATAGCGATTCGTAATTGCGGATCGGCTCGGCCACGATGTCGGCCGCGCGCATTCGGGGGTTGAGCGACGAGTAAGGATCCTGGAACACCGCCTGCAGTTCGCGTCTTACCGGCCGCATCTGCGCCCGGTCCAGGTTGTCGATGCGCCGGCCGCGCCAAACAATCTGGCCCTCCGTTGGATCGTGCAGGCGCAGGATGAGCTTGCCGGTCGTCGATTTGCCGCAACCCGATTCGCCTACGAGTCCCAGGGTTTCGCCGTGCCCGATCGAGAGGCTCACTCCGTCTACGGCATGCACCTTCGCGCTACCCGCGAACAGCCCGGTCTTCGCGGGGAACAGCTTGCGCAGGCCGCGCACTTCGAGCAGGAGTTCGCTGCCAGCCGTCATTGCACTGGATTCCAGCAAGCGGCCCAGTGACCAGCGCCGTGCGCTGTGAGCAGCGGCGCTTCTCGTGTGCACTGGGGGAGTGCGTTGGGGCAGCGCGGCGCGAACAGGCAGCCGGGCTGCGCGTCCTTCAGCGATGGGACCATGCCCGGAATCTCCACCAGACGCTTGGCACCTTCCGCGGCTATGGAATCGCCGAGATGCGGCATGGAGCCGAGCAGCCCGCGGGTGTATGGATGGCGCGGCCGCGCGAACAATTCATCGACCGGGGCCTCCTCGACTTTGTGGCCCGCGTACATCACGACCACGCGCTGCGCCATTTCCGCAACGACGCCCAGGTCGTGCGTGATCAGAATGATGGCCGCGCCGGTCTCGTTCGCCAGCTCGCGCATGAGCTCGAGGATCTGCGCCTGGATAGTGACGTCGAGCGCGGTCGTGGGCTCGTCGGCGATCAGCAGTTTCGGCCCGCAGGCGAGCGCCATCGCGATCATCACGCGCTGCCGCATGCCGCCCGACAGCTCGTGCGGATATTGGCTCACCCGGCGTTCGGGCTCCGGCATGCGCACTCTGCGCAGCATGTCTACGGCTTTTCCCATCGCGTCGTGCCGGGACAGGCCGCGGTGCACGGTCAGGCTCTCGGCGATCTGCCGGCCAACGGTGAGCGCCGGATTGAGCGAGGTCATCGGCTCCTGGAAGATCATCGAGATGGCGTTGCCGCGCACCTCGCGCATCTGCTCCTCGCTGAGCGCAAGCAGATCGCGGCCTTCGAACAGGAGCCGGCCGGCGACGATGCGGCCCGGTGGCGACGCGATGAGCCTCAGGATCGAGAGCGAGGTGACGCTCTTGCCGCAGCCCGATTCGCCCACGACGGCGAGCGTCTCTCCCGCCGCGATCGAGAACGACACGCCATCGACCGCGCGCACCACGCCGTCGCGCGTAAAGAAATGTGTTTTGAGATGGTCGACTTCCAGCAGCGGCGTTGTCATGCTGATCTCAGAAGTAATCCTGTCCTCAGCCTTTAAGCGAGCGCAAGTTACAAACCGTAACTTTCGTCGGCGTGCTGATATGTTGTTGTAAGTTGAGCAGGCTAAACTCCCGGTGCCGAGCTTTGTGCAAATGCTTGCCCAATTCCCCTCGAATCGACCCCTGGAGCCTCGAGACCGCGCCATGGGCGGAATTGCTCTGACGGCTGAGAGTTCGGCTTCTCATGTTCACATCCCCCTCTTTGCCACGCCGCTTTCCATGTATGACCTGCCCGACATGGACGAAGTCAATCGCGATGTTACTGTGCGTCTCGTCGCCGAATCGGGCTCGGTCTCGTCGGTCCAGCGCAGCAACGTCGGTGGTTGGCACTCGCAGAATCTGGCCACGCGACCGGAAGGATGCTTCCGCACGCTCCTGCAACGCATCGTGGCGCAGGTGCGGGAGACGGTGGAAGCTCTTGCGCAGGAGCGGGGCCAGAAGCTGCCGCCGATGCGCATCGGGGCGCATGCGTGGGCGATGGTGATGCGAAACGGTGACTACACGATCCCTCACGATCACTCCGAAGTGCACTGGGCGACGGTTTACTACGCCGACGCCGGGGATGCCGACGCAGCAAGACATCCCGCCTCGGGGTTGCTGGCGCTGGTCGATCCCAGGCGGGGGGCCCGGCCGATGCCGGGCCTCGACCTCACCGGAGGAACCTTCACGGTGCTGGCGCGCACCGGGCGGCTGGTGATCTTTCCGGGCTGGATGCTGCATTACGTGCACACCTATCAAGGGCAGCGTCCCCGCGTTTCGATTTCCTGCAACCTGATCTTCGAACCCGCCTCGTCGTATACCGCCGAGCGGCACGTTGGGGCGGCGTAGTCCGTCGCTTCCTTCACATCCGCCGCGCGAGGCGCGGGTCGAGCGCGTCGCGCATACCGTCGCCCAACAAGTTCACCGCGAGCACGGTCAGCGACAGGAAGAGGCCCGGGAAAAAGATCAGGTAGCCGGCGATCTGAAACAAGCTCCGCCCCTCGGCCATGATGTTGCCCCAGCTCGGCACGTTGGGCGGCGTGCCTGCTCCGATGAAAGACAGAATCGCCTCGACGATCATGGCCGAAGCGCAGATGTACGTGCCCTGCACCAGCAGCGGCGCCACCGTGTTGGGAAGGATGTGGCGCGTCAGGATGAGGGGCAGAGTGGTTCCCGCAGCGATGGCGGCTTCGACGAAGGGCTGCTCGCGCAGGCTCAAGACCAAGCCGCGCACGAGGCGTACCACGCGAGGCACTTCCGCCACGGTGATCGCAGCGATGACGTTGCCGACGCTCGCTTTGGTCAAGGCCATGAGCGCGATGGCGAGCAGCACCGACGGAATGGACATCAGGCCGTCCATCACACGCATGACGATGGCGTCGAGCCAGCGCACGAAGCCCGTCACCAGCCCGATGGTAAGACCGACGGCGACCGAAAGAAATGCTACGGCCACGCCTACCGTAAGCGAAATGCGCGAGCCGTGCACTACACGGCTGTACACGTCGCGACCCAGCATGTCGGTGCCGAACCAGTGTTCGCTCGATGGGGGTTTCAGGCGTTGAGCCGGAGATAGTGCCTGCGGGTCCACGGTTCCGAGCCACGGCGCCAGCAGCGCGACCAGCACCATCAGCGAGAGCACGATCCCGCCGATGATGGCGGTCGGGTGGCGCCGGAAGGCGTCCCGAAACCGCTGCCACGTCGGGGACGTCGAGCGAGGGACCGAGAGCGCTGCTGCAGTCACGTCCGCAATTCTACTAGGCGTACAGACTAGGGCGCGGCGCGAGCTTAACCTCTGCCGGCTGCCCCGACTCGAGCGATTTCACCCCGGTCTCCGCGACCGCTGTCGCGACGTAGCCGTCCCAGGCGCTCGCTCCACTCGGCACACCGCTGCGCAGGCTGTCTACCCAGGCCTGGAGTTCCGCACGATAGGCATGGGCAAAGCGCGCTCGCCAGTCGCCCGGAAAGGAAAAGCTTTCCTTGGCGGCGTACGTCACTGTTACGTCATGAGGGGGCGTGAGCGCAATTGTCCCCTTTTCACAGACCAGCTCGGCACGCACGTCGTATCCGTATTGAGCATTGACGAAGATCTCGGCCTCCACGACCACGCGGTCTTCCATCTCCAGAAACACGATCTGCGGGTCCTGGACGGCCGCGAGCGAGGTCTTTCGCGGCGTGACGACGGTCACGCGCTCGACTTCCCGGCCGAGAACGAAACGGGCGATGTCGATCTCGTGTACCGCCGAGTTGAGGATCAGCATCGGCGCCGCAATGAACGGTGGTGCTGTGGCGTTGCGGTGGACGCAGTGCATCACGAGCGCCGCGCCCAGCTCGCCCTCAGCCAGCCGGCGTTTCATCTCGACGTAACCCGGATCGAAGCGGCGCATGTAGCCGACCGTCGCCAGCCTGTGCCCGAGGGCTTGCTCCCTCGCAATCACTTTCAGGCATTCATCGACGGACCCCCCCAGCGGTTTTTCGCACAGCACTGGTTTTCGGAGCTCCAGACAAGCCAGCACCAGCGCGCTGTGTGTCTGGTCGGGCGAGGCCACGAGCACGGCATCCACTGACTTGTCGTGGATGAGATCCAACGGGTCTGAGAATGGACGCGCACTTCTGCAAGTTGCGACAGTCTGCGCCGCGCGCTCCGGATCCGGGTCCGACAGCGCCGTCACTTCGGCGCCGGACACTACCGACGACAACAAGCGCGCGTGCTCAGCGCCCATCACGCCGGCGCCGATCACTCCCACCCTGGTGACCATGCAGCAACTCCTGCTCTGTGCCCCGCTTACAGCGTGACTGGCGCCCGCGAGGAAAACCCCTTGGGGTGCAGTGCGCTTGGAAGCATTCTCCTCCGACCGGCCCGTTTTTTCTGCGCTGGATCTAGGCCCAGCGCCGCCCGCCTTCTTGGAGCAGCTTCTTGGCGAAGCAAACCGCGGTGGTGGGACAAAGGCCGCGGAATTCCCCCGTCGCACCTCATGTCTCAGGCGCTGCGCTTTCCGCGTGCTGACCAGTAAAAGCACACCACGGCTAACACCGCTGTCAGCGCCAGGGCCCAGAGCACTGCGCGATACCCTTGCTGGGGTGTCCACAGCCACGAAGCGGCGATCGGGGCGACAGCCCTCGACATGATTACAGGCGCGGCCAGCGCGCCGTTGATGGAGCCGTATTGCTCACGGTCGAACAGTTCGGCAGGGACCGCTGCACGTACAATCGTCATCACGCCGTTGCTTGCGCCGTAAAGCAGCAGGGCAACGGCCAATAGCGTCAGATTCGCCCCGCCGAATAAGAGCAGCAGCAGTCCCACAGGAAGCAACGCCAGAGCAACCAGGCCGGAGTCCAGCACCGAAACCCGGCGACCGAGGACATATTCCACCACCCTGCCTGCGACCTGCATCGGTCCTACAAGTGCAGCAAGCGTCACCGCGACCGCGCCCGAGAGGCCTCTCTCGCGCAGCAGCGGGATCAAATGTACGGAGAGCGCCGAGAACGCAAGCATGTTGGCCGTAAAAGCGAACGCGAGCAGCCAAAAGCTCCTTGCTCGAAGGAACGCCCGCCCAGAGCGATCGAGATTCCGAGGTGGCGCACCGCTAGCTGGGCCACGTCCTGACGGCAGAACGAGTGCGTGTAGGGGAAGGCAGATACCTAGATTCAGCAGGGCCAGAACCAAAACTGTCGCTCGCCAGCCCAGCGGCTCGAC
The DNA here is from genome assembly GCA_035499005.1 of Burkholderiales bacterium. Taxonomy (GTDB): domain Bacteria; phylum Pseudomonadota; class Gammaproteobacteria; order Burkholderiales; family SHXO01; genus SHXO01. Next base: position 6,037 of record DATJZQ010000074.1, read on the forward strand.
CAAGACCTGAGTCAGCGGCCAGAACAGGGTACTCGCGAAACCAGCGGCCAAGGTCAGCGCCGTCACCGCCTTTTTGCCGTCCTCTCTGAAGCTTCGATAGATTACGGCAAATGCTGGCTCGTAGAGTACAGCCGCCATGGCGAAGCCGAGCCCCATCCAGATCAGATAAAACGGCAAGACGGAATGTGTATGCGCCAGCAACGCGAGCAAGCCTGCTGCCGCCAGCGAACCGACGGTCATCAGCGTTCGCCCGCCGTAGCGATCGATCAAAGCGCCGGCAGGCCACGAACCGAGACCAGTGCAAAGCATGCCGAGAGAGAACGCACCGACTAACGTGCTGCGATCCCAAGCGAGATCCCTTTCCATCGGCAGGAGCAGCACCGAAAACGCGTAATAGAGCGACCCCCACGACACGATCTCAGTGACGCCTAAGGCCCATACGAGGCGCCACGGCGCTCCGCTTGTCATGCGGGGCGCGTCAGCCAGCGGGAGAATGCGGTTGCCGCGATGCCGCCAGCCAGTTGACCGCCGATGAACAATGGAACGCTGTCAGGAGAAATCCCGGCGAAGGTATTGGTCATCGAGCGCGCCAGCGTGACTGCCGGGTTGGCAAAGGATGTGGACGACGTAAACCAATAGGCGCTGGTGATGAAGCCGGCGACGGCGACGGGAATAGCCTCGCGGCGGAAGCGCGACAGAAGCAGAATCACCAGCACGAGGCCGAACGTGGCGATGACCTCACCCAGCCCTTCACCTACCGTCGGGCGCGTATGAGCTGAAACCTGCACCAGCGGCAAGCCGAACATCGCGTGTGCGCACGCAACACCGGCGAACGCCCCAGCTACTTGCGCCGGTACGTATACAGCACAGGCGCGGACCGGCAATTGACCCTCCCAAGTACTGACGCCCGACACCACCGGGTTGAAGTGGGCGCCGGAAATCGGCCCCAGCGTAACGATCAAGACGTACAAGCCAGCGCCGGTGGCAATGGAGTTAGCCAGCAGGGCAACCGCCAAGTTGCCGCCGGAGAGCCGCTCGCCCATGATCCCGGAGCCGACCACGATGGCGAGCAGGAGCGCTGTGCCAATCGCTTCCGCGGCTGCCCTGCGCGCGAGGCTCACTGAGCGCGGCCGATGTCGTTGAGCTTTTGCTGCAGAGCCAACCGATCGAGTTTCGCCAACGGCAGGCTCACGAAAATGGAGATCCGGCGGTTTAGAGCGTTGTAGGCAGCGAAGAACGCCTTGCGCTTGACCTCATCGTTGCCTTCAACGGCTGCAGGATCGGGAACGCCCCAATGAGCGGTCATCGGCTGTCCCGGCCACACCGGGCACATCTCGGCCGCGGCCTGGTCGCAGACGGTAAACACGAAATGCAGGAACGGGGAGCCCGTCTCGGCAAACTCGTCCCAGCTCTTGCTTCGCAGGCCTTGGACCGGGAGGCGATTCGCTCGCAGGAGCTGTATCGCGAAAGGGTTGACCTCACCCTTTGGGTGACTGCCTGCGCTGTAGGCCTTGAATTGCCCCTTGCCGAGAGCGTTGAGAATCGTCTCGGCGATGATGCTGCGCGCAGAGTTGCCCGTGCAAAGGAACAGGACGTTCTTGACGTGCTCGAGTGGCGCTGTCATGGCCCTCCCTTCGGCAACGCTTGCGGGGGCGCGTTCTAATTGCAGCAACCCGCGCCAGATTGCTCCTCAGCGGCGGGCGCGGAAGCACAGCAGCCCGCTTCTGCCTTCTCCGAGGTTGGCTTGGTTCGCGGGGCGCAACAGGCGGTGACGTCTGCTTCGGGATGCTCGGCATCCTCGCCATAAACCGGGATGCTCCCGAGTGTATGGAAGGTCTCCCAAGCGATCCCCTGCGGGTCCGTGATCCAGTACTTATCGGAACGGGCGTAGCAGCAGCTCGCGTTCTGCTGGTCGAGCGCTGCGATCTGTGCCTGCGCAACCTGACCGCGCAGCGCTGTCAGCTCCTCCTCGCTATCGACCTGCACTCCCAAGTGATCGAGGCCGGGATTCAGACCACGTTTGGACAGGGCGAAGTTGACTCGTGGATCGTCCAGCATCCATTTCGCGTAATCGTTCTTGAGCACCGTTGGGGCGACACCGAACACCGTCGAGTAGAAGCGTACGTTAGCGTCGAGATCGTCGACAGCGACATGGACATGAAAACGTTTCATGTGCGGCTCCTCGCGGATTTGCGTTTGGGATCGGGCGGGCAGCAGCGGCCAAGCGCCGTTTCCATCACAGTGAGGCATTCCTCGGGCATGCCTTGGCAACAGTTCTGCGTGAGGAAAGTCATCAGCGCTGCCATCTGCCCGTAGTCGGCGCTGTAGTAGATGAACCGCCCCTCCTGGCGCGAAATAACCAGGCCGGCATGGGACAATTCCTTCAAGTGAAAGGAAAGCGTCGGTGGCGGAACTACGAGGGTTTCGCCAATGGTCCCGGCCGGAACGCCCTTCGGCCCGGCTTGCACGAGCAGCCGGAAGATCGCGAGCCGCGTTTCCTGGGCGAGCGCCGCGAGCGCCGTTACAGCATCTCCGTTCTTCATATTTCCAGTATTATGGAAATATAAGACTGCGTCAAGCCGTCTCTTGATGCAAGGACAGTCAAGCGCTATTGGTTGCGGACTCCAGCTCTCGAGTGTTCGCTAGAGCACAGGCCCGAGCGTTGCGATGAGGTTGTTCCATAGTCGGCGCGATGTAGGCCAGGCCGCGACCGCCTCCTTCGTGACCAGATGCGATCGGGTGATGTAGTCCTGTTGACGCTCGCGCATCGCCTTGGTCAGTGCAGGATCGTAAAATAGAATGTTGTTCTCGTAGTTGAGCTCGAAGCTGCGTCGGTCCATATTCGCCGAGCCGATCAAGCTGACTTCGCCATCCAGCGTCAGCGATTTTGTGTGCAGCAGCCCGCCCTCGTACTCGTGGATCTTGACGCCCGCTGCGAGCAGATCCGCGTAGTAGCTGCGGCTGGCCGCTGCAGTGACCCATGAGTCGTTTTTGGCGGGAAAGACGATCGTCGTGTTGACTCCGCGGTAGGCGGTCGAGCACAGCGCATTCTGCAGTGACTCATCGGGCACGTAATAGGGAGTCGTGACTACCACCTCGCGGCGTGCCGCAGAGAGCAGGCACTCGAACATCTCGGTCATGGCCGAGTAGCGCACGGTTGGGCCTGTGCCGACTACTTGGGCAGACACTCCTCCCGGCACAGGCAAGGGCAGTGGTTTGCTCAAAAGGTCGTCGAGATTCTCATCTACATATGTCATCCAATCGCTTGCGAACAAGGCCTGATTCTGACGAGCGATCGGTCCTTCGAAGCGCATCACGGCGTCCACCCAGGGCGCGTACTTGGCTTTCACCAGGAACTCGGGGTCGGCGCAGTTCTGGCTGCCGCAATAGGTGATTCGATCGTCGATGACCACGATCTTGCGATGGTTCCGGAGGTCGATGCGTCCCACGAACATACGCAGTAGAAGATGGCCTGTGGGGAGGCCTGCAGCCACGCGCACCCCGGCCGCACGCATCTTCCGCCAATGCTCGGAGCGAATCATCGTACGCGATCCAAGATCGTCCGCCATGGCACGGCAGATCACGCCTCGGCCAGCCGCCCGCGTCAAGGCCTGGACGATCTTGCAGCCGTTGTGATCCGGAAGCCAGATGTAGAACAGCACATGGACGTGATCCTTCGCAGCGTCGATGTCGGCCACCATCGCGTCGATCGCGGCGTTGGAGTTTGGGAGCAGGCGCGCGATGTTGCCATAGACGGGATCGAAGCCGCTGATCGAGTGACCGAGCCTAAAGAGATGCCGGTAACGCTCAGGAATGCCGGCCGCGAGCTCCGTCACAGCGTCCGCCTGATACGGGATCGCCGGCATGTGCGCAAGGACGGCGTGCAGCCGCTCCGCACGGCGACGACCGATGTTCACCTCACCCAGGAGCATATAAGCGAACATGCCCAAGATCGGAAACATGCCAACGACGACTATCCACGCGATTCGAGAGGCTGGATCGCGATGCGGCCGGAGCAGGATCCGGGCGATGACGGTCAGCTCGAGCAGGGTGATGAGTGCGAGAGCAAGCAGCGAATGGTGGACGAAGGTCATGCGTAGACTTAATTGGGGGACCTGCCGGGGATTATCCGAGTATGGCGGAAATAGGCTCCGCGAGCAGGCGTTCATTCGATGGAAAAACGAGATTCCGATGACCAAGACACGAACTGCGAAAGCCACGTGCTGTGTTCTTTGACGAGCGCCTTGGAATATCCTTTGAATCGTTCAGCGCCGGAAGCCGCCGAAACCACCCCCACCGTAGCCGCGGAAGCCACCGCCTCCGCCGCCTCCGAATCCGCCACCGGCCCCATCTCCACCCCCGAAGCCGCGGAAACCGCCGCCGCCGAAATCACTCGAGAAGCTGCCGCCACCGTGGCCCCAGTCGCCGCCACCGCCCCAGCCGCCGCCACCGCCACCGAAGTGACTGGAACTGTCACCGGAGCCGCCACCGCCCCAACCACCACCGCCCCAGCTGTCCGCGCGACTGCCACCCACGTTTTGGAAAGATTGCTGACGATCGAGAGATGAGCTGGCACCCGCATCGGCACTCTGCCATCC
>DATJZQ010000075.1:0-73913 GCA_035499005.1 Burkholderiales bacterium
GGTGATGCCTGGGGACAACATTGCGATGACGGTGACGCTCATCGTGCCCATAGCCATGGAGGAGGGCTTGCGCTTTGCCATCCGCGAGGGCGGGCGCACGGTGGGTGCGGGTGTGGTGTCCAAGATACTGGAGTGAGCCAAAAGCTGAGGCGTGACGCTGTCGCGGGTCACGAAGCGCTGATCACGGAAGCCAGCAGGCCAGTAGCTCAATTGGCAGAGCGTCGGTCTCCAAAACCGAAGGTTGGGGGTTCGAGACCCTCCTGGCCTGCCACAGCCTAGCGGTCCGGCGGAGAACCACAATTTTGCCACTCGCACTGCAGACCAACCCGATGGCGGACAAGATCAAGCTCGGGGTCGCGGCTTTCATCGCATTGGCCGCGATCGCCGGGTTCTATTACCTTTCGACGAGTCCGCTCGTAGCCCGCATCGGCGTGCTGCTGGCAGGCACAGCGGTGGCCGCCGCAGTGGCATGGACCAGCGAGCCCGGCAAGCGCTTCGTTGTCTACTGCCAGGACGCGATAGCGGAAACGAAGAAGGTCCACTGGCCTTCGCGCAAGGACACCGTTCAAACCACGGCGGCGGTGGTGGCATTCGTGGTGGTGATGGCGCTGTTCCTCTGGATCGTCGACGCGTCTCTCGTCTGGCTGGTGAAAGTGCTCGTGGGACGGGAAGGCTGATGTCCAAGAGATGGTACGTCGTGCATGCCTACTCGGGCTTCGAAAAGAGCGTCGCGCGAGCGCTCAAAGAGCGCATCGAGCGCGCCAGCATGCAGGATCAGTTCGGCCAGATCCTGGTTCCGGTCGAAGAAGTGGTCGAGATGAAGAGCGGTCAGAAGAGCATCAGCGAGCGCAAGTTCTTCCCAGGATATGTCCTGGTCGAGATGGAAATGACCGACGACACGTGGCACCTCGTCAAGAACACGGCCAAGGTCACGGGGTTCGTCGGCGGCTCAGCCATGAAGCCGACCCCGATCAGCGAAAAGGAGGTGCAGGGCATCCTTCACCAGATCCAGGAGGGGGTGGAGAAGCCCAAGCCGAAGGTTTTGTTCGAGGTCGGGGAGGCGGTGCGCGTGAAGGAGGGCCCGTTCACCGACTTCCACGGTTCCGTGGAAGAGGTCAACTACGACAAGAACAAGATACGCGTGTCGGTGTCGATCTTCGGCCGGGCGACACCGGTGGAGCTCGATTTCAGCCAGGTTGAGAAAGCTTAGGCGCGCCCCCAACTAGGCGAGTTGCGCGAGACGCCCCGCACAAAGCGAGCGGAGGCGCGGTGGTGGCAGACCTTTTGTAGGCAAACACGGGGAGGGTGCGGTAGCACCCACTTGCACCCGGCAGGAGGACGAATTGGCGAAGAAAATCGTTGGTTTCATCAAGTTGCAGGTGCCCGCGGGCAAGGCGAATCCGAGCCCGCCGATCGGGCCGGCGCTGGGGCAGCGCGGACTGAACATCATGGAGTTCTGCAAGGCATTCAACGCCCAGACCCAGAGCTACGAGCCGGGTCTGCCGCTGCCCGTGGTGATCACGGCATTTCAAGACAAGAGCTTTACCTTCATCATCAAGACGCCGCCGACCTCGGTGCTGATCATGAAGGCGCTCGGAATTCCCAAAGGCAGCGCCAAGCCCCAGGCCGACAAGGTGGGCAAGCTGACTCGCGCGCAAGCCGAGCAGATCGCGAAGGCCAAGATGCCCGACCTGACCGCCGCGGATCTGGAGGCCGCTGTCCGGACCGTCGCCGGCAGCGCTCGCAGCATGGGTGTTGAGGTGGAGGGAGTCCCACATGAGTAAGATTTCCAAGCGGGTTCAGGCGCTGCGGGCGAAGGTGGACAGGAACAAGGCGTACCCGGTGGCCGATGCGATTAAGCTGGTCAAGGAGAATGCCACCGCCAAGTTCAACGAGGCCATCGACGTAGCGGTCAATCTCGGTGTGGACGCCAAGAAGTCTGACCAGTCGGTGCGCGGCTCGCTGGTCCTGCCGCAGGGAACAGGCAAGACGGTGCGGGTGGCCGTGTTCACTCAGGGCGAGCCGGCCAAGGCTGCCAAGGCTGCCGGCGCAGACATCGTCGGTCTCGAGGATCTCGCCGCGCAGGTGAAGGAGGGCAAGATCGAATTCGAGGTTGCCATTGCCACGCCCGACGCCATGCGCGTGGTCGGCCAGCTGGGCCAGATACTCGGGCCGCGCGGCCTGATGCCGAACCCCAAGGTCGGCACGGTCACACAGGACGTGGCGGGCGCAGTCAAAAACGCCAAAGCCGGCCAGGTTCAATTTCGCGCAGACAAAGGCGGCATCGTCCAGTGCACGATAGGTCGAGCCGCGTTCAGCGAATCGGCGCTGACGGAGAACCTGCTGGCGCTGGTCGATGCGCTGAACAAGGCCAAGCCGGCGGGGCAGAAGGGCATCTACCTGAAGAAGATTTCCCTGTCCAGCACCATGGGCGTTGGAGTGCGGGTCGACCAGGCGAGCCTGTCGGCCCAGCACGCTTGAGTTTTGTAGAGATCTTTGGGCCGCAGCTGCTGCACGCGGGCTGCGGGTTATCAAAGACCGTAGGAGTCGGTAACGGCTTAATCATCGACGAGCGAATGGGCACGCGGCGCTAGCGCAAGGCGGGAACTCCCGCATTGTTCTTGACGTCGATGGGCACTCGCTCTTTCGAGTCCTACGCAGATGGCGCACCCGAAGACGGGAATGGACATCGTGCTGCTGGCCAGGCTTCACGGCGGCGCGAAGGCTGTGATCCTGATCGAAGGTCGCTGCAGTCGAACCGGCGCACGGATCGGGCGGGCAACCGCCCGCACGGCGCGCCAGAGTGGAGGAGGTGAACCTTGGGTCTGAACGTGGAACAGAAGAAGGCGCTGGTGGCCGAGATCGGCGCGCAGGTGGCGCAGGCGCAGGCGATCGTACTGGCCGAGTACCGCAGCTTGGATGTTGGGGCGATGACGCAGCTCAGAGCGAAGGCGCGCGGAGCAGGTGTGTACTTCCGCGTGCTGAAGAACACGCTTGCGCGCCGCGCCGTGACCGACACGCCGTTCGCGGGCCTCGCTCAGCACATGACGGGCCCGTTGGCCTACGGCATCTCGCCCGATCCGGTGGCCGTCGCCAAGCTGCTCAACGACTTCGCCAAGGGCAATGACAAGCTGGTGATCAGGGCCGGTGCAATGCCCGAGCAGGTGATGAGCGCGAAAGAGCTCGTGACCTTAGCTGGCCTGCCGAGCCGCTCGGAGCTGATCGCCAAGCTGTTGGGGACGATGCAGGCTCCAATCGCGAAGCTGGCGCGGACACTCAACGAAGTGCCGGGCAGGTTTGTCCGCACCTTGGCCGCCGTCAAGGAGCAAAAAGAGAAACAGGCAGCGTAGCCGCAACGCGGCGCGCCACGCGCAACTTTTTTCGATCAGGAGAGGCTTAGAAATGGCATTGGCAAAAGCGGAAGTCCTGGATGCGATCTCGAGCATGAGCGTGCTGGAGCTGTCGCAGCTCATCAAGGATATAGAAGAGAAGTTCGGCGTATCCGCCGCGGCAGCTGCAGTGGCGGTGGCGGCGCCGGCAGGTGGTGGGGCCGCTGCCCCCGCTGCGGAAGAGCAGACCGAGTTCACGGTCACACTCACCGCGGTAGGGGACAACAAGGTGAACGTCATCAAGGTGGTGCGTGCGGTCACGGGTCTTGGGCTGAAGGAAGCCAAGGACCTGGTGGACGGTGCACCGAAACCCGTCAAAGAAGGCATTTCCAAAAAGGATGCCGAGGACTTGGTCAAGCAGCTTACCGAGGCCGGTGCGAAAGCCGAGCTCAAGTAAGACCCGCTTGAACATGCGGACCGGGCCGGCGGGAAACCGCCGGCCCCAACAAGTTAAGAGAGCAGCGATCAGGAGGTGCGCGAACGCGCCGCCGCCGGCCCCGCATCGGGCTGGGTGGACGCGCAGCGCTCCGCCTGATCCCTTTTCTTTTGGCGGTCGTCTGGGCCGCCGCTCACTGTCGAGGTGACTATGCCCTATTCCTTCACGGAAAAGAAGCGGATCCGGAAAAGCTTTGCGAAGCGGGCGAGCGTGCTGCAGGTGCCGTTTCTGCTGGCGACGCAGATCGACTCCTACGCCTCTTTTCTCCAGTCGGCCGTGCTGGCGGAGCAGCGCAAGAACCAGGGGCTGCAGGCTGCTTTCACGTCCATCTTCCCGATCGTCAGTCACTCGGGTAACGCGCGGCTGGAGTTCGTGAGCTATCAGCTCGGCGTGCCGCCGTTCGACGTGAAGGAATGCCAGCAGCGCGGCCTGACTTACGCGTCGCCGCTGCGCGCCAAGGTGCGCCTGACGATCATGGACCGGGAGGCCTCCAAGCCGACGGTGAAAGAGGTCAAGGAGCAAGAGGTGTACATGGGCGAGATCCCGCTCATGACGACCACCGGCTCGTTCATCATCAACGGGACGGAGCGGGTCATCGTGTCCCAGCTGCATCGCTCGCCCGGCGTGTTCTTCGAGCACGACCGCGGCAAGACGCACAGCTCGGGCAAGCTTTTGTTCTCGGCCCGCATCATCCCGTATCGCGGTTCCTGGCTCGACTTCGAGTTCGACCCCAAGGACTACGTGTATTTCCGCGTCGACCGCCGCCGCAAGATGCCGGTCACGATTCTGCTCAAGGCGATCGGCATGATGCCGGAGCAGATTCTGCGCAGCTTCTACGAATTCGACACGTTTCATCTCAGCAAGAAGAGCGGCATTCAATTCGATCTGGTGCCCGAGCGGCTGCGCGGTGAGATCGCCCGCTTCGACATCGTGACCAAGCCCGGCAAGCTCATCGTGCCGAAGGACAAGCGCATCACGGTCAAGCACGTGCGCGAGATGGAGGCCGCCGGCCTGCACAAGCACCCGGTGACGGAGGATTTCCTTGTCGGCAAGGTGCTGGCACACGGTATCGTCGACAAGGAGACGGGCGAGGTATTGGCTGCTCCCAACGATGAGATCACGGACGAGCTGATCAAGAAGCTGACCGAAGCCGGCGTCGAGAAGATTCAGACCATTTACACCAACGATCTGGACCAGGGCCCCTACATCTCTCAGACGCTGCGCATCGACGAGACCCAGGACCAGATCGCTGCGCAGGTGGCGATCTACCGCATGATGCGCCCGGGAGAGCCGCCCACCGAGGACGCCGTTCGCACGCTGTTCAACGGCCTGTTCTTCTCCGAGGAGCGCTACGACTTGTCGGCGGTGGGCCGGATGAAGTTCAACCGCCGCGTGGGCCGTGAGGAGCTGACCGGCCCTGCCACCTTGTCGAACGACGATATCGCGGCAGTCATCCGGATTCTGGTGGATCTGCGCAACGGGCGCGGCGAGATCGACGACATCGACCATCTGGGCAATCGCCGCGTGCGTTCGGTCGGGGAACTCGCCGAGAACCAGTTCCGCGCCGGCCTGGTGAGGGTCGAGCGGGCGGTCAAGGAGCGCCTGTCGCAGGCTGAGTCCGAGAATCTCATGCCGCACGACCTGATCAACGCCAAGCCGGTATCCGCGGCCGTGCGCGAGTTCTTCGGCTCGTCTCAGCTGTCGCAGTTCATGGACCAGACCAACCCGCTGTCCGAAATCACCCATAAGCGGCGTGTGTCGGCGCTGGGGCCGGGCGGGCTCACCCGCGAGCGCGCCGGCTTCGAGGTGCGCGACGTGCACCCCACGCACTACGGCAGAGTGTGCCCGATCGAGACGCCTGAAGGCCCGAACATCGGCCTGATCAACTCCCTGGCACTGTATGCCCGGACCAACGAGTACGGCTTCCTCGAGACTCCGTATCGCCGCGTCCTTGGCGGGCGCGTCACCGACGAGATCGTGTTCTTGTCGGCCATCGACGAAGGCCAGTACGTGATCGCGCAGGCAAACGCGGCGCTGGACAAGAAGGGCAAGTTCGTGGACGAGATGGTGTCGTGCCGCCACCACAACGAGTTCACCATGGCCACGCCCGATCGCATCGAGTACATGGATGTGGCGCCGTCTCAGATCGTGTCGGTGGCGGCGTCGCTGATCCCGTTCCTGGAGCACGACGACGCCAACCGCGCGCTGATGGGCTCCAACATGCAGCGCCAGGCGGTGCCTTGTCTGCGCCCCGAGAAGCCGCTGGTCGGAACCGGGATCGAGCGCACCGTGGCAGTCGACTCAGGCACCGCAGTGCAGGCGCTGCGCGGGGGCGTGGTGGACTACGTGGACGCGAGCCGCATCGTGGTGCGGGTGAACGACGAGGAAACCGTCCCCGGCGAGGTCGGGGTGGACATCTACAACCTCGTGAAGTACACGCGCTCCAATCAGAATACCAACATCAACCAGCGGCCGATCTTGAAGGTCGGTGATCGCATCGCGCGCGGAGATGTGGTCGCGGACGGCGCTTCCACCGATACCGGCGAGCTGGCGCTCGGCCAGAACCTGCTGGTGGCCTTCATGCCATGGAACGGATTCAACTTCGAGGATTCCATCCTGATCTCTGAGCGCGTGGTGGCGGACGACCGCTTCACCTCGATCCACATCGAGGAGTTGTCGGTGGTGGCGCGCGATACCAAGCTTGGACCCGAGGAGATCACGCGCGACATTTCGAATCTGTCCGAAGGTCAGCTCGCGCGTTTGGACGAGTCGGGCATCGTGTACATCGGTGCCGAAGTCGAGGCGGGCGACGTCCTGGTCGGGAAGGTCACCCCGAAGGGCGAGACTCAGCTCACGCCAGAAGAAAAGCTGCTGCGCGCCATCTTCGGCGAGAAAGCCTCCGACGTGAAAGATACCTCGTTGCGCGTGCCGTCCGGCATGTCCGGAACGGTGATCGACGTCCAGGTCTTCACCCGCGAGGGTATCGAGCGCGACAAGCGCGCTCAGCAGATCATCGACGACGAGCTGGCCCGCTATCGCAAGGACCTCAACGATCAGCTGCGCATCGTCGAGGACGATACCTTCGGGCGCATCGAGCGCCTGCTGATCGGCAAGGCGGCCAACGGCGGCCCCAAGAAACTGGTCAAGGGCACGAAGATCACCAAGGTATATCTGCAGGATCTCGAGCGTTTCCACTGGTTCGACGTGCGCCTCGCGAGCGAGGAAGCGGCGAGCCAGCTGGAGCAGCTCAAGGCCAGCCTCGATCAAACGCGCGTCCAGTTCGATCAGGCGTTCGAAGCCAAGAAGAAAAAGCTCACCAGCGGCGACGAGCTGCCGCCGGGCGTGCAGAAAATGGTGAAGGTCTACCTGGCGGTGAAGCGGCGGCTGCAGCCCGGCGACAAGATGGCCGGCCGCCATGGGAACAAGGGTGTTATCTCCAAGATCGTTCCGGTCGAGGACATGCCGCACATGGCAGACGGGACGCCGATGGACATCGTGCTCAACCCGCTCGGCGTGCCATCTCGCATGAACGTCGGGCAGATCCTCGAGACCCACCTCGGCTGGGCCGCGAAGGGGCTGGGCAAGCGCATCGGCGATCTGGTGCAGGCCGTGGGCTCGGGTGCGAGCGCGTCGGATCTGCGCAAGGCGTTGACGCTGGTCTACAACTCGAGCGGGACGCCGGAGGAGCTCGACTCGCTGTCCGACGAGGAGACCGTGCAGCTCGCGCGCAACCTGCGCAGCGGCGTCCCGTTCGCTACCCCGGTGTTCGACGGGGCCACGGAAGACGAGATCAAAGGCATGCTGGAACTGGCCGGGTTGCCTCGCACCGGGCAGGTCACCCTGTATGACGGCCGCATCGGAGAGCCGTTCGACCGGCCGGTGACGGTGGGATACATGCACATGCTCAAGCTGCACCACCTGGTCGACGACAAGATGCACGCCCGCTCGACCGGCCCGTACAGCCTGGTCACGCAGCAGCCGCTCGGCGGCAAGGCGCAGTTCGGCGGCCAGCGTTTTGGCGAGATGGAGGTATGGGCGCTGGAGGCCTATGGCGCTGCCTACACGCTGCAGGAGATGCTGACCGTCAAGTCCGATGATGTGAGCGGGCGCACCAAGGTGTACGAGAACATCGTCAAGGGCGAGCACAAGATCGACGCGGGAATGCCGGAGTCCTTCAACGTCCTGGTGAAGGAGATCCGCTCGCTGGCGATCGATATCGATCTGGAGCGTTACTAAAGTTCTGGTGAAGGTGAATGAGTGAAGGGTGAGGGTCGGGACGATCTCGATCTTTCAGTCTTAGCCTCAAGCGGAGACAAGCCATGAAAGCACTGCTGGACCTGTTCAAACAAGTCACTCAGGAAGAAGAGTTCGATGCGATCCGTATCGGCCTCGCCTCCCCGGAGAAGATCCGCTCCTGGTCGTATGGCGAGGTGAAGAAGCCGGAAACCATCAACTATCGCACCTTCAAGCCAGAGCGCGACGGCCTGTTCTGCGCCAAGATCTTTGGACCGGTCAAGGACTACGAGTGCCTGTGCGGCAAGTACAAACGTCTCAAGCATCGCGGCGTGATCTGCGAGAAGTGTGGTGTCGAGGTGACCTTGTCCAAGGTGCGCCGCGAGCGCATGGGCCACATCGAGCTCGCCAGCCCGGTGGCGCACATCTGGTTCCTGAAGAGCTTGCCTTCGCGTCTGGGCCTGGTGCTGGACATGACCCTGCGCGATATCGAGCGCGTGCTCTACTTCGAGGCGTACGTAGTGGTCAACCCCGGCCTCACGCCGTTGCATCGCGGTCAGCTGTTGTCCGAGGATGACTACCTCTCCAAGGTGGAGGAATTCGGCGACGACTTCGTCGCCATGATGGGAGCGGAGGGGATCCGCGAGCTGCTGCGCCAGCTCGATCTGAACCGCGACATCGACACTCTGCGGCGCGACTTGGACGGCACCGATTCCGAGACCAAGATCAAGAAGATCGCCAAGCGCCTGAAGGTGCTCGAGGGCTTTCAGAAGTCCGGGATCAAGCCGGACTGGATGGTGATGGAAGTGCTGCCGGTGCTGCCACCCGAGCTGCGCCCGCTGGTACCGCTGGATGGCGGGCGCTTCGCCACTTCGGATCTGAACGACTTGTACCGGCGGGTCATCAACCGGAACAATCGACTGAAGCGGCTGCTCGAGCTGAAGGCGCCCGAAATCATCGTGCGCAACGAGAAGCGCATGCTGCAGGAGGCGGTGGACTCGTTGCTGGACAACGGCCGGCGCGGCAAGGCCATGACCGGAGCGAACAAGCGCCCGCTCAAGTCGCTTGCCGACATGATCAAAGGCAAGGGTGGGCGCTTCCGGCAGAACCTGCTCGGCAAGCGCGTCGATTACTCCGGGCGCAGCGTGATCGTGGTTGGTCCGCAGCTCAAGCTGCACCAGTGCGGCTTGCCGAAGAAGATGGCGCTCGAGCTGTTCAAGCCGTTCATCTTCCACAAGCTGGAGGTCATGGGTCTCGCTACCACCATCAAAGCGGCCAAGCGTCTGGTCGAGCAGGAGGTCCCGGAGGTGTGGGACATTCTAGAAGAGGTGATCCGCGAGCATCCGGTGATGCTCAACCGCGCGCCCACGCTGCATCGGCTGGGTATCCAGGCGTTCGAGCCGGTGTTGATCGAAGGCAAGGCGATCCAGCTTCACCCGCTGGTGTGCGCGGCCTTCAACGCCGACTTCGACGGCGACCAGATGGCGGTGCACGTGCCGCTGTCGCTCGAGGCGCAGATGGAGGCGCGCACCTTGATGCTGTCGTCGAACAACGTGCTGTCGCCGGCCAACGGCGATCCCATCATCGTGCCGTCGCAGGACATCGTGCTGGGCCTGTACTACGTCACGCGCGAGAAGGTCGGTGCGATCGGCGAAGGCATGGCCTTTACCGGCGTGTCCGAAGTGCTGCGCGCCTACGACAGCCGCCAGGTCGAGATCCAGGCGCGAGTGCTGGTACGCATCAAGGAGCTCGAAAAGGGCGTCGATGGCTCCCTCAAGGAGAAGTGGACGCGCTACGACACCACCGTGGGCCGGGCGCTGCTGTCCGAGATCCTGCCGGTGGGCCTGCCCTTCTCGCTCATCAACAAGCCGCTCAAGAAGAAGGAAATCTCGAGGCTGATCAACGCCAGCTTCCGCCGCTGCGGGCTGCGAGAGACTGTGATCTTCGCCGACAAACTGATGTACACCGGGTTCAGCTACGCGACCCGCGCCGGGATCTCGATCGCCGTAGACGACATGCAGGTGCCGCCGGAGAAGGGCGAGATCATCGCCAATGCCGAGAAGGAGGTGCAGGAGATCGAGTCCCAGTACACCTCGGGCCTGGTGACGCAGGGCGAGCGCTACAACAAGGTGGTCGACATCTGGGGCCGCGCCGGCGACATGGTGGCGAAGGCGATGATGGATCGCCTGGAGAAAGAGCCGCTGGTGAAGTGGGATCCGAAGACCGCGCAGTGGATGCCCGTGAAGGAGAAGAAGGGCGTCCCGGAGATGCGCGACTCGTTCAACGCCATCTTCATGATGGCCGATTCCGGGGCGCGCGGCTCGGCGGCGCAGATTCGCCAGCTCGCCGGGATGCGCGGCCTGATGGCGAAGCCCGATGGCTCGATCATCGAGACTCCGATCACCGCCAACTTCCGCGAAGGACTCAACGTCCTGCAGTACTTCATCTCCACTCACGGCGCGCGCAAGGGTCTGGCGGACACCGCCTTGAAGACGGCGAACTCGGGCTACCTGACGCGCCGTCTGGTGGATGTGACGCAGGATCTCGTGGTCATCGAAGAAGATTGCGGCACAGGCAATGGCGTGCCGATGAAGGCCCTGATCGAGGGCGGCGAGGTGGTGGAGGCCCTGCGCGAGCGCATTCTCGGCCGCGTATGCGCGACCGACATCAACCATCCGGAGTCGGGTCAGACGGTGTATGCCGCCGGCACGCTGCTCAACGAAGACGAGGTAGAACGCATCGAGGCGCTCGGTATCGACGAAGTGCGAGTGCGTACGCCGCTGTCCTGTGAAACGCGCTACGGCCTGTGCGCAAAATGCTACGGGCGCGATCTGGGGCGCGGGCAGCTGGTGAATGTCGGTGAGGCGGTCGGCGTCATCGCGGCGCAGTCGATCGGCGAACCCGGCACGCAGCTCACCATGCGCACCTTCCACATCGGCGGTGCGGCTTCGAGGACTGCGGTGGTGAGCCAGCTCGAGGCGAAATCCAACGGCACCGTGCGCTTCTCGCCTCAAATGCGGTACGTGACCAACCCGCGCGCGGAACCCGTGGTGATTTCGCGCAGCGGCGAGTTGACCATCGTGGACGACAACGGGCGCGAGCGCGAGCGCCACAAAGTCCCCTACGGCGCCACTTTGACGGTGACCGATGGAACGCCTGTCAAAGCCGGCAAAGCGCTCGCCTCGTGGGACCCGCACACGCGGCCGATCATCACCGAGTATGCGGGTCGCATCAAGTTCGAGAATGTGGAGGAGGGCGTCACGGTCGCCAAGCAGATCGACGAGGTGACCGGGTTGTCGACGCTGGTCGTGATCGATCCGAAGCGCCGTGGCGTGGCCCAGGTCAAGGGGCTCCGTCCCAGCGTCAAGCTGGTCGACGACAAGGGCAAGGAGGTCAAGATCCCGGGCACGGATCTCCCGGTGAACATCACGTTCCAGATTCACTCGATCATCACGGTGAAGGACGGGCAGCAGGTGCAAGTGGGCGAGGTGCTGGCGCGCATTCCCCAGGAGACGTCGAAGACGCGCGACATCACCGGCGGCTTGCCGCGCGTGGCCGAGCTGTTCGAGGCGCGCTCGCCCAAGGACGCCGGCATGCTGGCCGAGATCACCGGGACGGTGTCGTTCGGTAAGGATACCAAGGGCAAGCAGCGCCTGGTCATCACGGACCTGGACAGCGTGGCCCACGAGTATCTGATTCCGAAGGACAAGCACGTGATGGCGCACGACGGTCAGGTGGTGAATAAGGGCGAGATGATCGTCGACGGACCGGCCGACCCGCACGATATCCTCCGCCTGCTGGGCGTCGAGGCACTGGCGCGCTACATCACCGACGAGGTGCAGGACGTGTATCGCCTGCAAGGCGTCAAGATCAACGACAAGCACATCGAGGTGATCGTGCGCCAGATGCTGCGCCGGGTGCAGATCGCTGACGCCGGCGACAGCAAGTTCATCCCGGGCGAGCAGGTCGAGCGCGCCGAGGTGCTGGAAGAGAACGAGCGTGTGGAGAAGGAGGGGAAGAAGCCGGCCACTTTCGACTACATGCTGCTCGGCATCACCAAGGCGTCGCTCTCGACGGATTCTTTCATCTCTGCAGCGTCGTTCCAGGAAACCACCCGCGTGCTGACCGAAGCGGCGATCATGGGCAAGCGGGACGACCTGCGCGGTTTGAAGGAGAACGTCATCGTCGGCCGTCTCATACCGGCCGGCACCGGCCTCGCCTATCACAACACCCGGCGCAAGCAGCAGGCGGGCGAAGATATGGCAGCAGGCGTCGAGTTGGTGGAGGCGGAAGCGGGGTTGTCAGCGCCGGACGAGCAGGTGGCTTAAGTTTTTCGCCCGCGCGCAGCGGGCGCGGTCAACGGGGGCCGGGACGGGTTTGCCGTCCCGGCCCCATTCGCTTGACACTCCTCTGCTAAGGCCATAAACTCTCGCGTCTTTTTCCCGACCGTCCGGCGAGCTTCCCCGGGCGCGGGTGCAGACGGTTGGTGCGATCGGGACGGCATCTGCCGTCCTCGATTTTTTGTGTTGAGGGTTTCGTGGTGTCGGCCGGATTTTTTGCGGCCGTCCAGGCCCGCACGGCGGGCGGCGGGTACGGGATGCAAGCTTTGCGTCCACGCCTGCGAGTCAGGACAGACAGCGCTATCAATTCAGAAAGTTAAGGGGCCGCAGGATGCCGACAGTCAATCAACTCGTACGCAAACCGCGCGTCGCCAAGCGCCTGAAAAGCAAGGTCCCTGCGCTGGAGAACTGCCCGCAGAAACGCGGCGTGTGCACGCGTGTTTACACCACTACGCCGAAGAAGCCCAACTCGGCTCTGCGCAAAGTGGCGAAGGTGCGGCTCACCAACGGCTTCGAGGTGATCGGCTACATCGGTGGCGAGGGGCACAACCTGCAGGAGCATTCGGTGGTCCTGATCCGCGGCGGGCGCGTCAAGGACCTGCCGGGCGTGCGTTACCACATCGTGCGGGGCAGTCTTGATACCCAGGGCGTCAAAGACCGCAAGCAGGGGCGCTCCAAGTACGGGGCCAAGCGTCCCAAGGCGGCGTAGGTCGCACCCGCATCATCCTGTCAGTCGACCCGAGGAAACGACGCTATGCCGAGACGCAGAGAGGTGCCGAAACGGGAAGTCCTGCCCGACCCGAAGTACATCAGTCAGGACGTGGCCAAGTTCATCAACGTGGTGATGACGCGCGGTAAGAAATCGGTAGCCGAGCGCATGGTGTACGGCGCCTTCGAGCAGATCGCCAAGAAGGGTAGCAAAGATCCGCTGGAGGTCTTCTCCACCGCGCTTTCGAACATCCGCCCCATGGTCGAAGTCAAGAGCCGCCGCGTCGGTGGGGCCAACTACCAGGTGCCAGTGGAAGTGCGCTCGGTGCGCCGCACCGCGCTCGCGATGCGCTGGCTGCGCGATGCAGCGCGCAAACGCGCGGAGAAGTCGATGGCTGCGAGATTGGCCAACGAGCTGCAGGAGGCGGCCGAGGGGCGTGGCGGCGCGATGAAGAAGCGCGAGGAAGTACACCGGATGGCGGAAGCCAACAAGGCGTTCTCCCATTACCGGTTCTGAGGCCGCAGGATTCCACCGTGCCACGCGTCACGCCCATCGACCGTTATCGCAACATCGGCATCAGCGCGCACATCGATGCCGGCAAGACCACGACCACCGAGCGCATCCTGTTCTACACGGGTGTGTCGCACAAGATGGGCGAGGTGCACGACGGCGCGACGGTCATGGACTGGATGGAGCAGGAGCGTGAGCGCGGCATCACCATCACTTCCGCAGCCACCACCTGCTTCTGGAAAGGCATGGAGGGCAAGTATCCGGAGCACCGCATCAACATCATCGACACCCCCGGCCACGTGGATTTCACCATCGAGGTCGAGAGGTCGATGCGCGTGCTGGACGGCGCGTGCATGGTGTATGACTCCGTGGGCGGAGTGCAGCCGCAGTCCGAGACGGTCTGGCGTCAGGCCAACAAGTACAAGGTTCCGCGCCTCGCTTTCGTGAACAAGATGGACCGCGTGGGAGCCGACTTCTTCAAAGTCTATCGCCAGATGCGCGAGCGTCTGCAGGCCAATCCCATCCCGATTCAGGTGCCGATCGGCGCCGAGGACAAGTTCGAAGGCGTGGTCGATCTGGTTCGCATGCAGGGGATCTACTGGGACGACAGCACGCTCGGTATGAAATTCGAGTTCCGGGACGTGCCGGCTGCCCTCGAGGATCTGGCTCGCGAGTGGCGCGAGAAGATGGTGGAAGCGGCGGCTGAAGCCAACGAAGAGCTGATGAACCACTACCTCGAAAAGGGCGATCTTTCGGCTGCAGATATCAAGCGCGGCCTGCGCCTGCGCACGGTGGGCGGCGAGATCGTGCCGATGTTGTGCGGGTCGGCATTCAAGAACAAGGGCGTTCAGGCCATGCTGGATGCCGTGGTCGATTACCTGCCGGCGCCGATCGATATCCCGCCGGTGAAAGGCGTGCTGGAGAACGGGCAGGCGGCCGAGCGCCGGCCGAGCGATGACGAGCCGTTTTCCGGGCTCGCCTTCAAGATCATGACTGATCCATATGTGGGTCAGCTGATCTTCTTCCGCGTGTATTCGGGCGTGGTGAGCTCGGGTGACCAGGTCTACAACCCGATCAAGGGCAAGAAGGAGCGTCTGGGCCGCATCCTGCAGATGCACGCGAACCAGCGCGAGGAGATCAAGGAGGTGCGCGCAGGCGATATCGCCGCCGCGGTTGGCCTGAGAGAGGCCACCACCGGCGACACCCTGTGCGACCCCAACAAGGTCATCATCCTGGAGAAGATGGAGTTCCCGGAGCCGGTGATCTCTCAGGCGGTAGAACCGAAGACCAAGGCGGACCAGGAGAAGATGGGCGTTGCGCTGGGGCGGCTGGCGCAGGAGGATCCCTCTTTTCGGGTGCGCACCGACGAGGAGTCAGGGCAGACCATCATCTCGGGCATGGGCGAGCTGCACCTCGAGATCATCGTCGACCGCATGAAGCGGGAATTCAGCGTCGAGGCCAACGTCGGCAAGCCGCAAGTCGCTTACCGCGAGGCGATCAAGAAGAAGGTCGACAGCGAGGGCAGGTTCATCAAGCAGTCCGGCGGGAAGGGGCAGTACGGCCACGTGTGGCTCAAGCTGGAGCCGAACCCCGCGGGCAAGGGCTACGAGTTCGTCGATGCGATCAAGGGCGGCTCGGTGCCGCGTGAATACATTCCCGCGGTCCAGAAAGGCGTGGCCGACTCGCTGACGAGCGGCGTCCTGGCCGGTTACCCGGTGGTCGACGTGAAGGTCACCCTGTACGACGGCTCCTACCACGAGGTGGATTCGTCAGAGCAGGCCTTCAAGATGGCCGGCGCGCTAGCCTTCAAGGACGGCATGCGCAAGGCCGGCCCGGTGCTGCTGGAGCCGATGATGGCGGTCGAGGTGGAGACGCCCGAGGAGTTCATGGGCAACGTGGTGGGGGATCTGTCCTCGCGGCGGGGCATGATTCAGGGCATGGACGAGCAGCCAGGCGGGGTGAAGGTGGTAAAGGCCGAGGTGCCGCTGGCGGAGATGTTCGGCTATTCCACGACCCTGCGCTCTCTGTCGCAGGGTCGCGCCACCTACACCATGGAGTTCAAACACTATTCTGAGGCGCCCAAGAGCGTCGCGGAGGCGATCATCAACCGCAACCCGGACAAGGACAAGAAGTAGAAAGGAATCATCATGGCTAAAGGCAAGTTTGAGCGAACCAAGCCGCACGTGAATGTTGGGACGATAGGGCACGTGGACCATGGGAAGACCACGCTGACGGCGGCGCTCACCCTAGTGTTGTCGAAGAAGTTTGGGGGGGAGGCCAAGGCGTACGATCAGATTGACAACGCGCCGGAGGAGAAGGCGCGCGGGATCACGATCAACACCGCGCACGTGGAGTACGAGACGGCCAATCGGCACTATGCGCACGTGGACTGTCCGGGGCACGCCGATTACGTGAAGAACATGATCACGGGGGCAGCGCAGATGGACGGGGCGGTGCTGGTGGTCTCGGCGGCCGATGGGCCGATGCCGCAGACGCGCGAGCACATTTTGCTGGCGCGCCAGGTGGGGGTGCCCTACATCGTGGTGTATCTGAACAAAGCCGACATGGTCGATGACAAGGAGCTGCTCGAGCTGGTGGAAATTGAGGTGCGCGAGCTTTTGACCAAGTACGAGTTTCCGGGCGACAAGACGCCCATCATCATCGGTTCGGCGTTGAAAGCCTTGGAAGGGGACAAGGGGGATCTGGGGGAGGCGTCGATTTTCAAGCTGGCTGAGGCGCTCGATAGCTACATCCCGCAGCCCAAGCGGGCGCTCGATGGGCCGTTTTTGATGCCGGTGGAGGATGTGTTTTCCATCTCCGGGCGCGGCACGGTGGTGACGGGACGCGTGGAGCGCGGCATCGTCAAGGTGGGCGATGAGATCGAGATTGTGGGGCTGAAGGCCACCACCAAGACCGTGTGCACTGGGGTGGAGATGTTCAGGAAGCTTCTGGACCAGGGGCAGGCGGGGGACAACATCGGGGTGCTGCTACGCGGCACCAAGCGCGAGGAAGTCGAGCGCGGGCAGGTGCTGGCCAAGCCCGGCAGCATCACCCCGCACACCAAGTTCAGCGCCGAGGTCTATGTGCTGAGCAAAGAGGAGGGTGGGCGGCACACGCCGTTTTTCAACGGCTATCGGCCGCAGTTTTATTTTCGCACCACCGATGTGACCGGGTCGGTGGAGCTGCCGCAGGGCACTGAGATGGTGATGCCTGGGGACAACATTGCGATGACGGTGACGCTCATCGTGCCCATAGCCATGGAGGAGGGCTTGCGCTTTGCCATCCGCGAGGGCGGGCGCACGGTGGGTGCGGGTGTGGTGTCCAAGATACTGGAGTGAGAACGGTGAGCCGTGACGGCGTGAGCGCTGCGACCTGCGCATCACGAGTCGCGAATCACGGGAGCTATTGAGTATGGCCATGCAGAACCAGAAGATCCGCATCCGGCTGAAGGCGTTCGACTATCGCCTGATCGATCAGTCCGCGCTGGAGATCGTCGAGACGGCCAAGCGCACCGGTGCAGTGGTAAAGGGACCGGTGCCGCTGCCCACGCGCATCGAGCGCTTCGATGTGCTGCGCTCCCCGCACGTGAACAAGACTTCGCGCGACCAATTCGAGATCCGCACGCACCTGCGCCTGATGGATATCATCGATCCAACGGACAAGACGGTGGACGCACTGATGAAGCTCGATTTGCCGGCCGGCGTCGACGTCGAGATCAAACTGTGAGCTGTAGCGGAAAACCGCAGGGAAGGCGACAACAATGACGCTAGGACTCGTGGGACGCAAGATCGGCATGACGCGGCTGTTCACAGATGACGGCGATGCCGTCCCGGTGACCGTCGTGGACGTGTCCGACAACCGCGTGACTCAGATCAAAACTCCGGAGAGCGACGGCTACACGGCGGTGCAGGTGACGTTTGGAAAGCGTCGCGCGAGCCGCGTGACACGCCCCATGGCCGGACACTTCGCCAAAGCCGGGATCGAAGCAGGCTCCGTCCTGAAGGAGTTCGCAGTTACGGCGGAGCAGGCTGCCGCGCTCAAGCCCGGCGCCACCATCGGTGTCGGCATCTTCAGCGTCGGGCAAAAGGTAGACGTGAGCGGTGCCACACTCGGGAAAGGGTTCGCCGGAGTCATCAAGCGGCACAACTTTTCTTCCAATCGTGCCAGCCACGGCAACTCCGTGTCGCACAACAAGCCGGGCTCGACCGGTCAGAATCAAAGCCCGAGCAAGGTATTTCCGGGCAAGCGCATGGCGGGTCATCTCGGCGACGTCCGCAGCAGCGTGCAGAACCTGGAGATCGTGCGCATCGACGCGCAGAGACAGCTGCTCATGATCAAGGGTTCGCTGCCGGGCTCCAAGGGTGGCAACGTGGTGGTGTCCCCGACCGTCCGAGTGAGGGCATAAATGGAACTGCCGGTCATCGACGAGCAGGGTCGGCCGCGCGCCAAATTGGCGGCGTCCGACGCGCACTTTGCGCGTGACTTCAACGAGGCTTTGGTGCACCAGCTGGTGACCGCCTACCTCGCCAACGCTCGCCTCGGCACGCGTGCGCAGAAGACGCGCGGCGAGGTCGCCAAATCCAAGCGCAAGCCGTGGAAGCAGAAAGGCACCGGGCGCGCCCGTGCGGGTAAAGCCTCGAGCCCGCTGTGGCGTGGCGGCGGCAAGATTTTCCCGAATAGCCCCGATGAGAACTTCAGCCGCAAGGTGAATCGCAGGGCGTACCGAGCTGGAATCTCCGCGATTCTGTCGCAGCTGGTGCGCGAAGGGCGGCTGTGCGTGGTGGAGAACCTCGCGCTGCAGCAACCCCGGACCAAGCTGCTGCAGGAGAAGCTGAAGGCGATGGGGCTGGACAATGTCCTCGTCATCACCCACAGCGTCGACCAAAATCTCTACCTGTCGTCCCGCAACTTGCCGAACGTGCTGGTGGTGGAACCGAGGAACGCAGACCCGGTGAGCCTGCTCAAGTTCGAAAAGACGCTGCTTACCCGGGACGCAGTGGCTAAGCTCGAGGAGATGTTGACATGAGCGGGCGTGTAAGCGGCAAGAAGAGCGGCTTCAGCCCCGCGCGCCTGATGCAGGTGCTGATTGCACCGCAGGTCTCGGAAAAAGGGACGTTTGTCGGCGAGAAGAACAATCAGTTCGTGTTTCGCGTGACCTCGGACGCGACGAAGCCGGAGATCAAGGCGGCCGTGGAGCTGATGTTCAAGGTGGACGTGACGGGTGTGCAGACGTCCAACGTCAAGGGTAAACAGAAGCGCTTCGGGCGCTTTGTCGGCCGCTCGCGCAGCTGGAAAAAGGCCTTCGTCGGACTCAAGCCGGGCCAGGATATCGACTTCACCGGCGGTGAACCCAAGCGAACCGGAGGGATGTGATGCCACTGACCAAAGTCAAACCCACGTCGCCTGGGCGGCGTGCCCTGGTAAAGGTAGTGACGCCCGAGCTCCACAAGGGAAAGCCGCACGCCAGCCTGATCGAACGCAAGCCGAACAAGGCTGGGCGCAACAATATGGGCCACGTCACCGTCCGGCACCAGGGTGGGGGACACAAGCAACACTATCGCAAGATCGACTTCACGCGCGACAAGGACGGAGTCGCAGCGAAGGTGGAGCGCCTGGAGTACGACCCTAACCGCAGCGCGCACCTGGCGCTGGTCTGCTACGTGGACGGCGAGCGCCGCTACATCGTGGCGCCCAAGGGCGTGGGTGTAGGCCAGCAGGTGGTGAGCGGAGCGGATGCCCCGATCAAGCCCGGCAATACGCTGCCGCTGCGCAACATCCCGATTGGGACCACGATCCATTGCGTCGAGCTGTTGCCCGGCAAGGGGGCGCAGATGGCGCGTGCCGCGGGCACGTCGGTGCAGTTGTTGGCACGGGAGGGCACCTACGCCCAGCTGCGGCTGCGCTCGGGCGAGATCCGCCGCGTGCACGTGGACTGCCGCGCGACGATCGGCGAGGTAGGCAACGAGGAGCACAACCTGGAATCGATCGGCAAAGCCGGGCGTCAGCGCTGGCGGGGCATCCGCCCGACGGTGCGCGGAGTTGCCATGAATCCGGTCGACCACCCCCACGGCGGCGGCGAAGGTAAGACCGGCACCAAGCGTGACCCCGTCACCCCCTGGGGGCAGTACACCAAGGGGTACAAGACGCGCAAGAACAAGCGCACGCAAGGCATGATCGTGCGCAGCCGGCATCGAGCATAGGAGAGGCGAAGCCACATGGCACGTTCGATCAAGAAGGGGCCGTTCGCCGATCACCACCTCGTAGCCAAGGTGGAGAAGGCCAAGGCGACAAACGACAAGCGTCCGATCAAGACCTGGTCGCGGCGGTCCACCGTGCTGCCGGATTTCGTCGGGTTCACCATCGCCGTGCACAACGGCAAGCAGCATATCCCGGTGTATATCACCGAGAACATGGTTGGCCACAAACTGGGTGAATTTGCCTTGACGCGCACATTTAAGGGCCACCCGGCGGACAAGAAGGTTGCGGTAGCGTCGGCGCCAGCCAAGAAATAGAAATCAGGAGCCGAGATGGAAACGAAGGCTGAATTGCGTGGAGTGCGGCTGTCTGCCCAGAAGGGCCGACTGGTCGCCGACCAGGTGCGCGGTTTGCCCGTGGACAAGGCGCTCAACGTTTTGAGCTTTAGCCCGCAGAAAGCAGCGGGAATCATCCGCAAGGTCCTGGAGTCGGCCATCGCCAATGCCGAGCACAACGACGGCGCGGATGTCGACGAGCTCAAAGTGAGGCGGATCTACGTCGAGCGCGGTACCTTTCTGCGGCGCTTTCGCGCCAGCGCGAAAGGACGTGCGTCGCGCATCATGAAGCCGACCTGCCATATCTTTGTCGTCGTGGGCGACTAACCGGATCTCGAGGATTCGCGTATGGGTCAGAAAATAAACCCGATCGGCTTCCGTCTCTCAGTGCTGCGCAATTGGAGCTCGAGGTGGTATGCCAACACCAAGAACTTTCCCGGCATGCTGAATGAGGACATCAAGGTGCGCGATTTCCTCAAGAAGAAGCTCGCACACGCGGCGGTAAGCCGGGTCGTGATCGAGCGCCCAGCCAAAAACGCTCGCATCACCATCCACAGTGCTCGACCAGGCGTGGTGATCGGGAAGAAGGGGGAGGACATTGAAGCCCTGCGAGGCCAGCTGCAGCGGCTGATGGGCGTTCCGGTACACGTCAACATCGAGGAGGTGCGCAAGCCGGAGCTGGATGCGCAGCTCATCGCCGACAACATCGCGGCGCAGCTGGAAAAGCGCATCATGTTCCGACGCGCCATGAAGCGCGCGATGACCAACGCGATGCGGCTGGGGGCCCAGGGCATCAAGATCATGAGCGCCGGGCGCCTGAACGGTATCGAGATCGCGCGGACCGAATGGTATCGCGAGGGCCGCGTTCCGTTGCATACCCTGCGCGCCGAGATCGACTACGGTTTCGCCGAAGCGAAGACCACCTACGGCGTGATCGGGATCAAGGTGTGGGTGTTCAAGGGCGAAGTGCTGGGCAAGGGTGAGCAGCCGGCTGCGCCGCCGCCCGAGACCGAGAAGAAACCGAGACGAGCGGGGGCGAAGCATGCTGCAGCCAGCTAAAACCAAATTTCGCAAATACCAGAAGGGGCGCAACAAAGGTGTTGCCACCCGCGGCGCCAAGGTCAGCTTCGGCGACTGGGGGCTGAAAGCTACGGGGCGGGGGCGGCTCACGGCACGGCAGATCGAGGCGGCCAGGCGAGCGATGACGCGCCACATCAAGCGCGGCGGTCGTGTCTGGATCCGCATCTTTCCGGACAAGCCGGTGTCGCAGAAACCGGCCGAGGTACGTATGGGCAACGGCAAGGGCAATCCGGAGTACTTCGTCGCGGAGATTCAGCCAGGCAGAGTGCTCTACGAAATGGACGGGGTGAACGAGACGCTGGCACGCGAGGCTTTCCGGCTGGCCGCGGCCAAGCTCCCCATCGCTACAACGTTCGTAGCGCGGTAGACGGGTCAAGACGATGAACGCCAAACAATTGCGAGCAAAGGGCGCGCAGGAGCTGCTGGAAGAGTTGAATTCCCTGCTCAAGGCGCATTTCAGCCTGCGCATGCAGCAGGCAACCCAGCAGCTGACCAATACCAGCGAGTTGGGCAAGACGCGGCGCACGTTGGCGAGGGTGCGCACCATCCTGGCAGAGAAAGCGAGGCGGGCATGAGCGAAGCGGTCGCGACTGAGCAGACCGGCGTGCGCCGGCGGCTGACGGGCAGGGTGGTGAGCGACAAGATGGACAAGACCGTCACTGTCCTGGTCGAGCGGCGCGTACCGCATCCCTTGTACAACAAGTTCGTGGGACGCTCGAAAAAGTACCACGCACACGACGAGAAGAACGAGTACCGCACCGGGGACCTGGTGCTGATCGAGGAATGCCGCCCGTTGGCCAAGACCAAGGCGTGGCGGGTGGTCGAGCTGGTCGAGAAGGCGCGCGAGGAGTAGGGCCGACGCTGGCGATACGCCTTGCGAGGTGCGTTGCTGCGGCCTACAATACGCGATTTTTCGCAGCCGGGTCAGGGTGCTAGTTGCAGGAGCGCAGCCTGGGCTGGGGATCCAAACCCCGAGCGGGGTCCAAGACTGGCCGCGGCGGGCTCTGAGCGGGCCGGCGGAGGAAGTTGGAGAAGGGCACAAGATGATTCAGATGCAGACCATGCTCGACGTGGCGGACAACACCGGGGCGCGCTCCGTGATGTGCATCAAGGTCTTGGGCGGCTCGAAGCGGCGCTATGCCGGGATCGGCGACGTCATCAAGGTGAGCGTGAAGGACGCCGCTCCGCGCGGCCGCGTCAAGAAGGGCGAGATCTACAACGCGGTGGTGGTGCGCACCACGCGAGGGGTTAGGCGCCAGGACGGCTCTCTGCTCAAGTTCGACAGCAACGCGGCGGTCCTGCTGACTCCCAAGCTGGAGCCTATCGGCACCCGGATCTTCGGTCCGGTGACGAGGGAGTTGCGGACCGAGCGCTTCATGAAGATCGTGTCGCTCGCGCCGGAAGTGCTGTGAGGCGGCGGCTGCGACTGGGGTAAACCGATGCGCAAGATCAAGAAGGGCGATGACGTGGTTGTGCTGGCCGGCAAAGACAAGGGCAAACGCGGCGCCGTGCTGCGCGTGGTCGACGCCGAGCACCTGCTGGTGGAGGGCATCAACGTGGCGAAGAAGCACCAGCGCCCCAACCCGGTGAAAAACACAACGGGCGGGATCGTGGACAGGGAGATGCCGCTGCACCTGTCGAATGTGGCCATCTACAACCCGACGACCAAGCGGGCGGACCGCGTCGGCATCAAGGTGCTGGACGACGGACGTCGCGTGCGGGTTTTCAGATCCAACGGCGAGATGATCGATACTTGAGGATCAACCGCGGAGACTTCGATCCGATGGGGAGAGCTTGACCGATGGCGCGTCTGCAGGAGCAGTACAAGAACGAGGTGGTGAAGGACCTCATGAAGAGGTTCGGCTACAAGTCTGTGATGCAAGTGCCGCGCATCCAGAAGATCGTGCTCAACATGGGTGTGGGGGAGGCGGTCGGCGACAAGAAGATCATGGACAACGCGGTGGCCGATCTGACCAAGATCGCAGGGCAAAAGCCGATCGTCAGGCTGGCTCGTACCTCGATCGCGACCTTCAAGATCCGCAAAGGTTATCCAGTGGGATGCATGGTGACCCTGCGCGGCGCCCGCATGTACGAATTCCTCGACCGCCTCGTCTCCATCGCGATCCCGCGCATCCGGGACTTTCGCGGGATCTCGGGCCGCTCGTTCGACGGGCGCGGCAATTTCAGCCTCGGGGTGAAGGAACAGATCATCTTTCCCGAGATCGAGTACGACAAGATCGATGCGGTGCGGGGGCTCAACATCAGCATCGCCACCACCGCGAAAACCGACGAGGAGGCGAAGGCGTTGCTGTCGGCCTTTCATTTCCCGTTCCGAAACTGAGGGATCCGCATGGCTAAGTTGGCACTGGTCAATCGCGAGCGCAAACGGCGCACCATGGTGAAAAAATTCGCCAGCAAGCGCGCGGAGTTGATCTCGCTTACGCAGAACCCGAAGCTGTCCGACGAGGATCGCTATGCCGCTCGCCTGCGCCTGCAGCAGCTGCCGCGCAACGCGAGTCCGGTCCGGCTGCGCAACCGCTGCACCCTCACCGGCCGCCCGCGCGGCGTGTTCCGCAAGTTCGGGCTGGCGCGCAACAAGCTGCGCGACATCGCGCTGCGCGGCGAGATTCCGGGCGTCATCAAGGCCAGCTGGTAGCCGGAGGGAATGCATGAGCATGAGTGATCCAGTTGCAGACATGCTGACGCGCATACGCAATGCGCAGGCGTCCGAGAAGACGTCGGTGGCGATGCCATCCAGCAAGCTCAAGATCGCGATTGCCGGTGTCTTGAAGGACGAGGGCTACATCGAGGACTTCAAGGTCACCCAGGACGGCAGCAAGACCCTGCTCGAGATCGGTCTGCGCTACTACGCCGGGCGTCCGGTCATCGAGAGGATCGAGCGGGTGAGCCGCCCGGGGCTGCGAATCTACCGCGCCAGCAGGGACATCGACCCGGTCATGAACGGGCTGGGGATTGCCATCGTGTCCACCTCGCGCGGCGTGATGACGGACCGCAAGGCGCGGGCCAGCGGCGTCGGAGGAGAAGTGCTGTGTATCGTGGCGTGACCGGAGGGTGTGCGTTGCGCGACAGGTGTGCGGCCAGAGGCTAGGACGACCAGCATGTCGAGAATTGGGAAACTACCGGTCACCCTGCCGAGCGGCGTAGAGCTGACGGTTGGAGCCGAAGAGTTGACGGTCAAGGGACCGCTGGGCACTTTGAAGCAGCGGTTGAGCCCCAACGTTACGGTCAAGCGCGAGGCAGCCAAGGTCGTGTTCGAAGCGGTGGGCGAATCGAGCGAGGCCGACGCGATGAGCGGGACCCTGCGCGCCTTGCTGGCAAACATGGTCCTGGGCGTGACTAAAGGTTTCGAGCGCAAGCTCACGCTGGTGGGCGTGGGCTATCGCGCGCAGGCGCAAGGCGACAAGCTCAACCTGACGCTCGGATTCTCGCATCCCGTCGCGCACCGCATGCCTAAGGGCGTCAAGGTCGAGACGCCGACGCAGACCGAGATCTTGGTGAAGGGCATCGACAAGCAGCAGGTCGGACAGGTGGCGGCCGAGATCCGCGCCTATCGCCCCCCCGAGCCGTACAAGGGGAAAGGCGTGCGCTACGCCGACGAGGTAGTGATTATCAAGGAAACTAAAAAGAAGTAAGAGGACGTTGGCTCAAGGCTGCGAGTGAACAGATGATCGACAAGAAGCAATCCAGATTGCGCCGGGCGCGGCAGACCCGGATCAGGATCGCGCAACAGGGAGCGGTGCGGTTGAGCGTGCATCGCTCTAATCTGCACATCTACGCGCAATTGTTCGACGCCTCGGGCGCGAAGGTGATCACGAGCGCTTCCACTGTGGAGAAAGAGCTCCGCGCACAGCTTGGCAACGGAGGCAGCGTGAAGGCGGCGGCCCTGGTCGGGCAGCGCATTGCCCAGAGAGCGCGCGAGAAAGGCATCGATAAGGTTGCTTTCGACCGCGCCGGTTATAAGTATCACGGCCGCGTCAAAGCACTGGCCGAGGCAGCGCGAGCTGGCGGCCTCAAGTTCTGAGGATTGTCATGGCGAGAGCAGCGCAAAGCAGAGTAGGACCAAGCGAGGAGCGCAGCGATGGCCTGCGCGAGAAGATGATCTCAGTGAACCGCGTCACCAAGGTGGTGAAGGGCGGACGCATCCTGGGGTTCGCTGCGCTCACCGTGGTGGGCGATGGCGACGGCGGCATTGGCATGGGCAAAGGCAAGGCACGCGAGGTGCCAGTGGCTGTACAGAAAGCGATGGAGGAGGCGCGCCGCAGGATGGTCAAGGTGAGCCTCAAGGAGGGCACGCTGCATCACGCGGTGATCGGCCGGCATGGTGCCGCCAAGGTGCTGATTCAGCCTGCCTCCGATGGGACCGGCATCATCGCGGGAGGTCCCATGCGGGCGGTGTTCGAGGTGATGGGCGTCCAGAATGTGCTGGCCAAGTGCTTCGGGTCGACCAATCCCTATAACGTTGTACGCGCCACGCTGGACGCGCTTACTTCCATGACGGCACCGTCCGAGATTGCCGCCAAGCGCGGCAAGAGCGTCGAACAGGTTACGGGGCGGTGAGATGGCTAAGCAGGCGAACGGCAGGGGCGGCAAGACCATCAAGGTGACGCTGGTGCGCAGCCCGATAAACACGCGTGAGAGCCACCGTGCGACCCTGCGCGGCCTCGGGTTGCGGCGGATCAACCACACCGTCGAGGTGGAGGACACCGCGGCGGTGCGCGGCATGATCAACAAGGTCGGCTACATGCTCAAGCTCGAGGAATAGATGCGGCTCAACGCAATCAAACCAGCTCGCGGGGCGACGCACCCGCGCAAGCGCGTTGGCCGCGGCATCGGCAGCGGCCACGGCAAGACCGCGGGCCTGGGGCACAAGGGACAGAAAGCGCGCTCGGGTGGATATCACAAAGTGGGCTTCGAGGGCGGGCAGATGCCGCTGCAACGGCGTCTGCCCAAGCGCGGCTTTGTGTCGCTGCACGACGGTTGGACGGCCGAGGTGCGTCTGTCTCAGCTCAATAGCATCGACGCGGCGACAGTGGATCTGGCGAGCCTCCAGCAGGCTGGCATCGTCCCGCGGACGGCCCACCGCGCCAAGGTGATACTGGCTGGCACGATCGAACGCGCGGTCAAGCTCGAAGGGCTGCTCGCGACCAAGGGTGCGCGCGCGGCGATCGAAGCCGCGGGCGGCAGCGTCAGCGCTCCTGCGCCGGACGCTGATACCAGCAGGAAGGCGAACAGGGCGAAGCTGGCAGCCGAGAAGACCAAGGCTGTGGCGGCGAGGATCGAAGCGGCTGCCAAAGCCGAGCCTGCGGCGAAGGGCGTTGCTGCCGGTGTCAAGAAGGCCAAGGGCGAGGACAAGCCGCGGGCGCCGAGCGCGGGAGCGGACGAGGGCGCGGCGAAGGCCGAAGGCGCGAAGGGCGCCGCCAAGGCCAAGGGCGCCGCCAAGGAAAACCCGAAAGACAAAGGCAAATAAGCTTTGGCCAATGACGGATTGCTAGGCGGGGCGGGACGCTTCTCGGATCTGAAGCGCAGGCTGTTGTTCCTGCTCGGCGCGCTGATCGTGTTTCGCATCGGCGCGCACATTCCCGTGCCCGGCATCGACCCTGCGCGGCTGGCGGAGCTGTTTCGCGCTCAGCGGGGCGGAATCCTGGACATGTTCAACATGTTCTCCGGGGGCGCCCTGTCGCGCTTCACCATCTTCGCCCTGGGGATCATGCCGTACATCTCGGCCTCGATCATCATGCAGCTGATGTCCGTGGTGTCCCCCACGCTCGAGGCGCTGAAGAAGGAAGGCGAGGCGGGGAGACGCAAGATCACCCAGTACACGCGCTACGGCACGCTGGCCCTGGCCACGGTGCAGGCGCTGGGCATCGCCATCGCGCTGGAGGGACAGAGGGGTTTGGTCGTCGACCCGGGGCTCGTGTTCCGGTTTACAACCGTCGTCACGCTGGTTACAGGGACGATGTTCCTGATGTGGCTCGGCGAGCAGATCACGGAGCGTGGGATCGGCAACGGCATCTCTTTGATCATTTTCGCCGGGATTGCAGCAGGTTTGCCGCGTGCCATCGGGGGCACGCTCGAGCTGGTGCGCACTGGCGCATTTTCGATTCCACTGGTGTTGCTGTTGTTTGCCGGCGCCGTACTGGTGACGGCGGTGGTTGTATTCGTCGAGAGCGGTCAGCGGCGTATTCCGGTGCACTACGCCAAACGTCAGGTTGGACGGAAGGTCTACGGCGGGCAAAGCTCGTTCCTGCCGCTCAAGCTCAACATGTCGGGGGTGATCCCGCCGATCTTCGCGTCCAGCTTGATTCTGTTCCCGGCCACGCTGGCCGGGTGGTTCGGCACGAGCGAACGGGCGTACTGGCTGCGCGACATCGCTGCCGAGCTGCACCCGGGGCAGCTGCTGTACGTCGTGCTGTACGCCTCGGCGATCGTGTTCTTCTGCTACTTCTACACCGCGCTCGTGTTCAACCCGAAGGAGACGGCCGACAACTTGAAGAAATCCGGCGCCTTCGTGCCCGGCATCCGGCCCGGGGAGCAGACCGCCAAATACGTGGAACGGATCATCCTGCGGCTGACACTGACCGGAGCAGTGTACGTGACGCTGGTCTGCCTGCTGCCGGAGTTCCTGATCGTGAAATGGAACGTGCCGTTCTACTTCGGCGGCACGTCGCTCATGATCATCGTGGTGGTGACCATGGATTTCATGGCTCAGGTCAAAGCATACGTGATGTCGCATCAGTACGAGAGCCTGCTCAAGAAAGCGAATTTCAAGGGCGGCGTGTTTCCGACGAGGTGAGTGCAAGGGCGCATGGCGAAGGAAGAGACGATACAGATGCAGGGGGAGATCCAGGAGACCCTGCCGAATGCGACCTTCCGAGTCAAACTGGAAAACGGCCACGTGGTGCTGGGACATATCTCCGGCAAGATGCGCATGCACTACATCCGCATCCTGCCGGGAGACAAGGTGACCGTGGAGCTGACACCCTACGATCTCACGCGGGGGCGGATCATCTTCCGTGCCAAGTGAGGCAACCAGGAGTGGATATGAGAGTACAAGCATCAGTCAAGAAGCTGTGCCGCAACTGCAAGATCGTGCGCCGCAACCGTGTGGTGCGCGTGATCTGTTCCGAGCCGCGCCACAAGCAGCGCCAGGGCTAGGGCCGCCGCTTCTCCACAGTTCAGACAGAGGACCACCATGGCTCGTATAGCGGGAGTCAATATTCCGAACCATCAGCACACCGAGATCGCTCTCACCGCGATCTATGGTGTCGGCCGCAGCACCGCGCGCAAGTTGTGCGCGGCTGCCGGCATAGCCGGGTCGGCCAAGATCAAGGATCTGTCGGACGGCGAAATGGACAAGCTGCGCGACCAGGTGTCCAAGCTCACCGTGGAAGGCGATCTGCGGCGCGAAGTGTCCATGAACATCAAACGGTTGATGGACCTCGGCTGCTATCGCGGGGTGCGCCATCGGCGCGGGCTGCCGGTTCGTGGCCAGCGCACGCGCACCAACGCCCGCACGCGCAAGGGACCGCGCAAGCAGGCGATCAAGGCCGGTGGTGGCACGCCGACCAAGTAACGTCAGGAGCCGCGCGAGGATCGAGCAGACATGGCGAAAGCAAGCACCCGGGTTCGCAAGAAGGTCAAGAAGAATGTGGCAGAAGGCATCGCTCACATTCATGCCTCTTTCAATAACACGATCGTGACCATCACCGACCGCCAGGGCAACGCGCTCGCCTGGGCCACCTCGGGAAGCTCCGGATTCAAGGGCTCGCGCAAGAGCACGCCATTCGCCGCTCAGGTTGCTGCCGAGAAGGCTGGGCGGCAGGCCCAGGAATGCGGCGTAAAGAATCTGGAGGTGCGCATCAAGGGGCCGGGGCCGGGGCGCGAATCCGCGGTGCGCGCGCTCAACAACGTGGGTTTCAGGATCAGCAGCATCTCGGACGTGACGCCGGTGCCGCACAACGGCTGCCGCCCGCCCAAGAAGCGCCGGATTTAGGGAGGTTGCTCTAGAACATGGCGAGGAATCTCGACGCAAAGTGCCGCCAGTGCCGGCGGGAAGGCGAAAAGCTGTTTCTGAAGGGCGAGAAATGCTTTACGGACAAGTGCCCGATCGAGCGGCGCAGCTACCCGCCTGGCCAGCACGGGCAGAAACAGTCGCGGCTATCGGGCTATGCCACGCAGTTGAGGGAGAAGCAGAAGGTCCGGCGCATCTATGGTGTGCTGGAGCGGCAGTTCCGCAAAGTCTACGCCGAGGCGGACCGGCGCAAAGGCATCACGGGTGAAAACCTACTGCAGCTCCTGGAGAGCCGGCTCGACACCGTTGCGTACCGCATGGGTTTCGGCGCCTCGCGCACCGAAGCGCGTCAGATCGTGCGGCACAACGGCATTCTGGTGAACGGCAAGCGCGTCAACATCCCGTCCTATCAGTTGCGCCGAGGCGATGTTGTCCAGGTGGCCGAGAAGGCCAGAGCGCAACTGCGCATCAAGGGGGCGGTCGAGGCCGCCGAGCAGCGCGGATTCCCCGAGTGGCTGGAGGTGGACAGCAAGGCCATGAAGGGCGTGTTCAAGGCCCTGCCCCAGCGCACCGAACTGCCGGCCACGATTAACGAATCGCTCGTGGTCGAGCTGTATTCGAAGTAGCACGGCTGGGCGGCACCTACACCGCAGTCGGCAACGTTTTCGACCTTAGAGGCACAACGCTATGCAGAGCAGCACTCTTCTCAAACCGCGCATCACTCAGGTACAAAGCGTCGGGCCGTTCCACGTCAAGGTGACGATGGAACCGTTCGAGCGGGGCTATGGCCACACGCTTGGCAACGCACTGCGCCGCATCCTGCTGTCCTCGATGCCTGGTTTTGCGCCTACCGAGGTCAACATCAGCGGGGTGTTGCACGAGTATTCCACCATCGACGGCGTCCAGGAGGACGTCGTCGACCTGCTGCTCAACCTGAAGGGCATTGTGCTCAAGCTGCACAATCGCGACGAAGCCGTGCTCAACCTGCGCAAGCAGGGCGAGGCCGTCGTCACCGCCAGCGACATCGAATCGACGCACGACGTCGAGATCATCAATCCGAATCACGTGATCGCTCACTTGGCGGTTGGCGGGAAGCTGGACATGCAGATCAAGGTGGAACAGGGGCGCGGCTACATCCCGGCGACCGCGCGTGCGGGGGCCAAGGAGGCGCGCGCCATCGGCAGCATCCTGCTGGACGCCTCCTTCAGCCCGGTGAGGCGGGTGAGTTACGCGGTCGAGTCGGCGCGGGTGGAGCAGCGCACCGATCTCGACAAGCTGATCATGGACGTGGAAACTAACGGCGTGATCGAGCCGGAGGAAGCAATCCGTTCTTCGGCCCGCGTGCTGATCGACCAGCTGACGACCTTCGCGGACATCAAAGAAACACCGGCCGCGATCGAGCAGCCGAAGACGCCTCAGGTGGATCCCATCCTGCTGCGTCCGGTCGACGACCTCGAGCTTACGGTACGCTCAGCCAACTGCCTAAAGGCGGAGAACATCTACTACATTGGCGATCTGATCCAGCGCACCGAGACCGAGCTTTTGAAGACTCCCAACCTCGGACGCAAATCGCTGAACGAGATCAAGGAAGTGCTCGCCTCTCGCGGGCTCACGCTGGGGATGAAGCTCGAGAACTGGCCGCCGATTGGCCTCGAGAAAGATCGCGTTTAGCTCAAATACCCCGCGCTAACTGAGGTGCAAGATGCGTCATCGCCTGGGACTCCGCAAGCTCAACCGCACCAGCAGCCATCGTCTGGCCATGCTGCGCAACATGACGAACTCTCTGCTGCGTCACGAGTCGATCACGACGACTCTGCCCAAGGCAAAGGAGCTGCGGCGCGTGGCTGAGCCCATCATCACGCTGGGCAAGAAGCCGAATCTGGCCAACCGCCGCCTCGCCTTCAACCGCCTGCGCGACCGGGAGATGGTGAGCAAGTTGTTCGCGGAGCTGGGCCCGCGGTTCGCGAGCCGCAACGGGGGTTATCTGCGGATTCTAAAGTACGGCTTCCGCCGGGGAGACAATGCGCCCATGGCGTTGGTGGAGCTGCTTGATCGGCCGGCCGACACGCAGACAGGCACCGGTGCCAAAGACAGCAAGTAGCCGTGCTCAAGCGGCTGCAGCGCTCGCTGCACGCCGCTCCGGCCGGCGACCCAGGACAGCCCTGAGATAACGGCCCGTGTAGCTCGTTGGGTGCTCGGCCAGCTGCTCGGGAGTGCCGGCGGCCATGATACGGCCCCCGCCATCTCCTCCCTCAGGACCGAGGTCCACGATCCAGTCAGCAGTCTTGAGCACGTCCAGGTTGTGCTCGATCACCACGACCGTGTTGCCGTGATCCCTCAGCCGATGTAACACCGCGAGCAGCAGCTCGACATCATGAAAGTGCAGGCCCGTCGTCGGCTCGTCCAGGATGTATAGCGTACGCCCGGTGTCGCGCTTGGACAGCTCGAGAGAGAGCTTTACCCGCTGCGCCTCTCCACCCGACAGCGTCGTCGCCGACTGACCGAGCTTGATATAACCCAGACCGACATCGGTCAGAGTCCGCAGCCTGCGCTCGATGCTCGGTACGGCGCTGAAGAACTGGTGCGCCTGCTCCGCCGTCATCTCGAGCAGCTGGTGGATGTTTCTGCCCTTGTACTGCACTTCCAGGGTCTCGCGGTTGTAGCGCTGGCCATGGCATACGTCACACTGCACATAGATGTCGGGCAGAAAGTGCATCTCGACTTTGAGCACGCCGTCACCCTGACAGGCTTCGCAGCGCCCGCCCTTGACGTTGAACGAGAAGCGGCCAGGGCCATAGCCGCGTTCCCGCGCAAGCGGGACTCCAGCCAGGAGCTCGCGAATGGGCGTGAGCAGCCCAGTGTACGTAGCCGGATTTGAGCGAGGCGTGCGCCCGATCGGGCTCTGGTCAACGTCGACAACCCGATCGACCTGCTCCAGGCCCTCGATCTCGCCGTGCGCAGCGGGTTCTGCGCTACCGCCATGGACGCTGCGCGCGGCAGCCCGGTAGAGCGTGTCGTTGATCAACGTGGACTTGCCGGAACCGGAAACGCCGCTCACGCACACGAACAGCCCAAGCGGCAGCTCGAGATCGACGTTCTTGAGGTTGTTGCCGCGTGCACCTCTGAGGCGCAGGCAGCGGTCGGGCTGCGGAGCCGTGCGCAGGGTCGGTGTCGGGATGCTGCGCTTCGCAGATAGATACTGGCCAGTGAGAGACGCGGCGCTGGCGGCCACTTCCTCCGGTGAGCCGGTCGCTACCACCTGGCCACCGTGCTCCCCCGCTCCGGGTCCCATGTCCACCACGTAGTCAGCGGACTCGATTGCTTCCCGGTCGTGCTCGACGACGATAACGCTGTTGCCGATGTCGCGCAGCGTTTTGAGCGTGGCCAGCAAGCGGTGGTTGTCGCGCTGGTGCAGGCCGATCGACGGTTCATCGAGGACGTACATCACGCCGCTCAATCCGGATCCGATCTGGCTGGCGAGCCGGATGCGCTGCGCCTCGCCGCCGGAAAGCGTTTCTGCGGACCGATCGAGCGAGAGATAGTCCAGGCCGACGTCATTGAGAAACTGCAGCCGGCGATCTATCTCCCCCACGATTCTTTCGGCGACGGCCGCCTTGGAGCTCGAGACGTTCAGAGCGGCGAAAAACTCGCGCGCGCCCTGAAGGGTCATGCGGCTGATGGCATAAATTGGTTGGCCCCCGACGAAGACGCTCCGCGCTTCGCGCCGCAGCCGCGTGCCGCCGCATTCGGGACACGGCGCGCTGTTGAGGTACTTGCTCAACTCCTCGCGCACCACCGGCGAGTCCGACTCCTTGTAGCGCCGCTCGAGGTTGGGAATGATGCCCTCGAAGGCGTGCTCCTTGATGCGTGCACGGCCGCGTTCGCCGGAATAGACAAAGCGGATCTTCTCGCGTCCCGAGCCGTACAACACAGCCTGCTGAACGCGCTCCGGCAGCTGGTCGAAAGCAGTATCGAGATCGAAGCCGAAATGTTCGCCCAGTGCCTGCAGCACCTGGAAGTAGAACTGGTTGCGCCGATCCCAGCCGGTGACTGCGCCAGACGCGAGGCTCAAGTGCGGAAACGCGACCACGCGC
This sequence comes from Burkholderiales bacterium, assembly GCA_035499005.1. Taxonomy (GTDB): domain Bacteria; phylum Pseudomonadota; class Gammaproteobacteria; order Burkholderiales; family SHXO01; genus SHXO01. The sequence goes on from DATJZQ010000075.1 coordinate 33,354, forward strand.
TTCGCGTCGAAGAAGCTGATGGTTCCCAGCCCGTCGCAGCGCGGACACGCGCCCATCGGGTTGTTGAAGGAAAACAGCCGTGGCTCCAGCTCTGGCAGCGAGTAGCCGCAGATCGGGCATGCGAACCGCGCCGAGAACAGGTGCTCGCGGCCTGACTCGATCTCGACCGCCAGCGCTCGGCCGTCGGAGTGGCGCAGTGCGGTCTCGAACGATTCTGCCAGGCGCTGTTTCAGCTCCGGGCGCAGCTTCACCCGGTCAACCACGACCTCGATGGTGTGCTTCTTGGTCTTGGCCAGCCTGGGCATGTCGTCGATGTCGTGTACCTCGCCATCCAGCCGCAGGCGCACGAAACCCTGTGCGCGCAGATCCTCGAGCAACTCGTGCTGCTCGCCGCGTCGTCCAGCGACCAATGGCGCAAGGATCATGAGCCGCGTGTCCTCCGGGAGCTGCAGCACGTGGTCGACCATCTGCGAGACGCTTTGCGCCTGCAGCTTGATGTTGTGGTCTGGGCAGCAGGGCTCGCCCACGCGCGCAAACAAAAGCCGCAGGTAGTCGTGGATCTCGGTAACTGTGCCGACGGTCGATCGCGGATTGTGGCTGGCCGCCTTTTGCCCGATCGATATGGCCGGTGACAAGCCTTCGATCAGGTCCACATCGGGCTTCTCCATCAGCTCCAGGAACTGGCGCGCGTACGTCGACAGGGACTCAACGTAGCGGCGCTGGCCCTCAGCGTACAGGGTGTCGAACGCCAGCGACGACTTGCCCGATCCGGACAGGCCGGTGACGACGATGAGCCGCCCGCGCGGGAGATCGAGGTCGACGTTCTTGAGATTGTGGGTGCGCGCACCGCGCACGCGGATGAAATCCATCTGGATGATGTCCGGCCCAGCGATCGGGGCGAAGGGCAACCTTGTAATATACTGCAGCGAGCAGCCGTTTCCTACTGTGCTCGTTCTGCTCCACGCGGAACGCCGCCCGAGTTCTACAGCTGTCGGCCTTCCATGGCTGCGCGGACTGCGACAGGCGCCGCTTTGGGCAGGTCTGTTGCAGCGCTTTCGGCCAACGGCCCAAGCACTCGCGCCGCCTGTCGCGTAAGCTTGGCGGCTTAGTGCGAGGCTCCGCGCCGGAGAGCCCAATCGACATGAAGGCGCAGGACGCCCACTTCAAGCGTCGGAGCGTACTGAAAACGCATTGCAGGGGAGGCCCGACTATGGCATCGGTCAATAAAGTGATCCTAATCGGCAACCTGGGGAGGGACCCCGAGGTCCGCTATCTGCCGAGCGGCGACGCGGTTGCGAACCTCAGCGTGGCCACCACCGAGAAATGGAAGGACAAGAACGGCGAGCAGCAGGAGCAGACCGAGTGGCATCGCGTCGCGTTTTTCGGCCGTCAGGCCGAGATCTGCGGCGAGTACCTGCGCAAGGGAAGCCAGGTCTACATCGAGGGGCGCTTGCAGACGCGCAAATGGACCGACAAGGACGGCAACGAGCGCTATACAACTGAGATCCGCGGCGATCGCATGCAGATGCTCGGAGGGCGCGCCGGCGGCGCCGGCGCCGAGCCGCCCGCCCGCGACTCGGCTCGCGAGCCCGAGCCCTCCGTCGCCGCCCAGCCCCCCGCCAAGACCTCGGGAGGCAAGAAGCCGAGCAGTTTCGATGACATGGACGACGACATCCCGTTTTGACGCGATGTCGCGCCGACGAGCCGTGCACGGGATGGTGCCGTGAGGGCGTACGAGCTGCAACCCAAATCCGGCCTGGATAGCGTAACGCGGACGGAATGCGCTGACCCGCGTCCGGGTCCGCGGCAGGTATTGATGCGCATGCGCGCCTGGTCACTCAACTTTCGCGACTTGTCAGTCGCCCGGGGCGCGTATGGCGCACCGCCGAGAGCGGGGTTGGTGCCTCTTTCGGACGGAGTGGGCGAGATCGTGGACGTCGGTTCGGGCGTGACCCGTGCAAGGCTCGGAGACCGAGTGGCCGGCATCTTCATGCAGGGCTTCCTGTCCGGAGGTCTAACGCCTCAGGCTTTGACCACGGCGCTCGGGGGAGCTATAGACGGCGTGCTGTCCGAGTACGTCGTGCTGAGCGAAGAGGGCGTGGTACAGGTACCAGCGCACCTCACGGACGAAGAGGGTGCGTCGCTGCCTTGCGCGGCAGTCACCGCCTGGAATGCGCTGGTGCGAGAAGCCCGGATCAAGGCAGGCGACACCGTGCTGCTGTTGGGCACCGGCGGGGTATCCTTGTTTGCCCTGCAGTTCGCCAAGTTGCAGGGGGCGCGCGTCATCCTTGCTTCGAGCAGCGACGACAAGCTTGCCATTGCGCGTCGCCTCGGCGCCGATGAGACGATCAATTACAAAGCTCAGCCGGAATGGGATAAAGCGGTGGTTGACCTCACGGCGGGCCGGGGTGCCGACGTGGTGGTCGAAGTTGGCGGGGCCGGGACACTGGACCGGTCGATCGCCTCGGTGCGCGTGGGCGGCACGGTGTGCCTGATCGGCGTGCTGACCGGCGTTGCCGGACCGGTGAATACGGCCGCGATTCTGCGCCGGCATGTCCGTGTGCAGGGCATCTACGTCGGTTCGCGCGAGATGTTTGAGGAGATGAATCGCGCCATAGCGCAGCACCGTCTGCGTCCTTGCCTCGCGAGGAGCTTCGCCTTCGAGGAAGCGCGCGCTGCCTACGACTATCTGAGCAGCGCGGCCCATACCGGCAAGGTCACGATACACGTGTGAGAAACCCAATGACCCTGCGCAATGTCTCGCTCGACGACAAGTACACGCTCGACACCGGCCGTATCTTCATCACCGGCACGCAGGCGTTGGTCCGCATGCCCATGATGCAGCATCTGCGCGACCGGGCAGCCGGCCACGACACGGCCTGTTACGTCTCCGGCTATCGGGGCAGTCCTCTGGGCGGCTATGACCAGCAGCTCTGGAATGCAGCCAAGTTCCTCGAGGCACATCAGATCGTGTTTCAGCCTGGCGTGAACGAGGATCTCGCGGCCACCGCCTGCTGGGGCACTCAGCAGGCGCACTTTCACGGCGAGAGCAAACACGATGGCGTGTTCGCCATCTGGTACGGAAAGGGCCCAGGTGTGGACCGCAGCGGCGATGCCTTCCGCCACGGCAACCTGGCCGGAACCCATCCGCTGGGAGGCGTTCTGGTGCTGATGGGTGACGATCACACCTGCGAGTCCTCGACCACTGCGCATCAAAGCGAATTTGCGCTGGTCGACGCGATGATCCCGATCCTGAACCCCGCCGGCGTGCAGGAACTGCTCGACTACGGCATCTACGGCTGGGCGTTGTCGCGCTTCTCCGGCTGCTGGGTGGGGCTGAAGTGCATGAAGGACACCATCGATGCTTCTGCGGTGGTGGACGTGAGCTCGGAGCGGGTCCAGATCCGCGTGCCAACCGACTATACGCCTCCGCCAGGAGGTCTCAACATCCGCTGGCCCGATCCCCCGCTCGAGCAAGAGGCGCGGCTGCACAAGTACAAGATCGAGGCGGCAAGGGCGTTCGCGCGGGCCAGTGCGCTCGACCGCATCGTTGTCAACGCCGCGGACGCACGGCTCGGGATCATGACGTGCGGAAAATCCTACATGGATGTGCGTCAAGCGCTCCAGTATCTTGGAATAGACGATGCGGAGGCCAGACGCCTCGGCCTGCGCGTCTACAAAGTCGCGATGACGTGGCCGTTGGAGCCCGAAGGCGCATTGCGTTTTGCTCGCGGACTGCGCAAGGTGATCGTAGTCGAAGAGAAGCGCGCGCTGATCGAGCATCAGCTCAAGGAGATCTGCTACGGCAGGCCTGACATGCCGCAGATCGTCGGCAAGCGCGACGAGACGGGCCTACAACTGTTTCCCAGCAACGGCGCGCTCGACCCGAACCACATCGCCGCTGCCATCGGCCGCCGCATTCTTGAGTACGCGCGCGACGCGCAGCTGGAGGCGCGGGTGGCCGAGCAGGAGCGGCTCGTGTCGCGTGTGGCGGAGAAGCCGGCCATGGACCGCACACCGTATTTTTGCTCCGGCTGTCCGCACAACACCGGGACGCGCGTGCCGGACGGCAGCCGCGCCTTGGCCGGGATCGGTTGCCACTTCATGGCGGTATGGATGGAGCGCAATACGGCCGGCTTCACGCAGATGGGCGGCGAAGGCGCCAGCTGGATGGGTGAGGCCCCGTTCGTGAAAACCAAGCACGTGTTCCAGAATATCGGCGACGGCACCTACTACCACTCCGGTCTGCTGGCGCTGCGCGCCACCGTTGCGTCGGGGGTGAATGTCACCTACAAGATCCTGTACAACGACGCCGTCGCCATGACCGGCGGTCAACGGCTCGACGGCAATCTCACCGTGCCCCAGATCGCGGCGCAGGTTCTCGCCGAGGGTGCGGTCGCGTGCGCAGTGGTCACCGACGAGCCGCACAAGTACAGTGCAAATGCGGGGTTCCCGGCTGGAGTCGCCGTGTATCACCGTCGCGACTACGACCGGGTGCAGCGCGAGATGCGGCAGGTCGAAGGCACTTCGGTGATCATCTATGATCAGACCTGCGCGGCAGAGAAGCGGCGCCGGCGCAAACGCAATCTGTATCCCGATCCGTCCAAACGCGTGCTGATCAACGATCTCGTGTGCGAGGGCTGCGGCGACTGTGGGGTCAAATCGAACTGCGTCTCTGTGCTTCCGCTGGAAACTGAGTTCGGCCGCAAGCGCACCATCGATCAGTCGTCGTGCAACAAGGACTACTCCTGCGTCGATGGCTTCTGCCCGAGCTTTGTCACAGTACACGGTGGACGGCTGCGCAAAGGCAGGCCGGCCCCGGCGGTGGAGGGCGACGCGAGACTGTTTGCAGCAGTTCCCGAGCCGCAGCTTCCTCCGCTGGACAGGCCCTACGGCATCATCGTCACCGGCATCGGCGGTACCGGTGTGGTGACCATCGGCGCGATCGTGGGGATGGCTGCCAACCTGGAGGGAAAGGGATTCGCAGGATTGGACATGGCAGGACTGGCGCAGAAGGGTGGTGCGGTATGGAGCCATCTGCAGATCGCAGCGAACCCGGAGGACATCCGAACCGTGCGCCTCGGCGCGGGCGGAGCCAACCTGGTTCTAGGCTGCGATCTGGTTGTGAGCGCGAGTCAGAAGACCATCGACACGACGCGCTCGGGCGTCACTCACATGGTGGTCAACACGCACGAGCAGATGACCGGCGATTTCACGCGCAACGCCGACCTCGCGTTTCCGGGCGAGTCGCTTCGCCACTCGATCGGCAAGGCAGTAGGCGAGGATCGAGTTCATCTGGTCGATGCGACGCGCATAGCCACGGCGCTGCTGGGCGACAGCATCGCGACCAACATGTTCATGCTGGGACACGCCTTCCAGCGCGGCCTGGTGCCGGTATCGGCCGAAGCCATCAACCGAGCGATCGAGCTGAACGGGGCTGCGGTCAACATGAATCAGGCCGCGTTCTTGTGGGGGCGTCGCGCTGCGGTCGATCCCGCGGCGCTCGAACGCATGATCGCACCGGGGATGGACGGTGAGGGCAGCACCACGTTATCGCATTCGCTCGATGATGTCATCTCGCGTCGGGAGGTGTTTCTCACCGCCTACCAGGATGCGGCGTACGCGCGCAGGTACCGGTCACTGGTGGAGAAAGTTCGAAGCGCGGAGAGCAACGCCGTCAAGAGCAGGAGCGGCCTCACCGAAGCCGTGGCCCGCTACTACTTCAAGCTCATGGCGTACAAGGACGAGTACGAAGTCGCGCGCCTCTTCACCCAGACTGGCTTTCACGAGCGGGTGAAGGAGCAGTTCGAGGGCGGCTACAAGTTACGCTTCCATCTGGCGCCGCCGCTTCTGGGTCGCCGCGACGAACGAGGTGAGCCCGTCAAGTCTGAATTCGGTCCTTGGATGTTGAGCGCGTTCAAGCTGCTCGCGAAGCTCCGTCGTCTGCGTGGCACCGCACTCGATGTCTTTGGCTACACTGACGAGCGGCGCACGGAAAGGAGATTGATCGAGGAGTACGCGCAGCTGCTCGATGAGCTCGTGGCCGGATTGCGGCCGGACAATCATGCACTGGCGGTCCAGATCGCGTCGATCCCGGAGGAGATCCGCGGTTACGGTCACGTGAAGATGCGCAGCCTGACGGCGGCAAGAGAGATGCAAACAAGGCTGCTCGCGGAGTTTCGCAACCCCGCCCAGCAGCGCGCGGCGGCCTGAGCTTCAGCCGCGGAAACGCTCGGCTGCATCCGGTTCGATATCGCGCCCCGGTTCTCGCCGGATCACGCGTCCGGAGCGATGAGGTCGATGCGATCGGTGACGACCGCGCTCACACCACAGGTCAGAAGCTCGCGGATCAGCTCCGGCCGGTTGACCGTGTAGCACAATATGGGGATGCGCCCTGCGAGCCCCTCCACGGCCTGAGTCACGCCACGCTGATCGCAGTGCAGTGAGAAACAGCCGAGCGCTTCGACTTGCTCGAGCCAATCGTCGGGGACGATATCTACCAGCAGTCCGCGGAGAAGTTGCGGCGCGGCGGAGCGGGCTGCTTTCAAAGCCGCCGGGGAGAACGATGACAACAGCGGGAAAGTTCCGCCCGCCCAGCGCTGAAGCACCTCTCGCGCAACCGCGGCGCCGGTTTCAGCTTCGCGCCCAGGGCAAGCTTTGATCTCGACATTCGGCCACAAGCCCAGCTCGGCACACAGCCGCAGCGCCGCAGTCAAAGTGGGGATGGTCTCTCCGGCAAAACGACTATCGCTCCAGCTCCCTGCGTCCAGACGTTTGAGCCCGGCCCAATCCGTCTGCGCGACCAGGCCGCGACCATTGGTAGTGCGATCGAGCGTTTCGTCGTGCATCAGCACGGCCACGCCGTCGCGCGTCAGCTTTGCGTCGAACTCTACTCCCCGGAAGCCGTATCCGGCGGCGGCACGCAGCCCCGCTAAGGTATTCTCCGGGGCGAGCGTGCCACCGCCCCGGTGAGCAAGCACGCGCGGGAAGGGCCAGACCGGGAGGGATGCGCTGGTAGCGCGGGTCATGCCATTGGATTCGATACGTCCTGCCCCCATAAAGGGATCGGGGGTTGTCCGTTATAATGTTGTTTTTACGAGCATTCAGAGGTTTGATATGCCGATCTACGAATACCGCTGCACGGCCTGCGGCTTCGAAAAGGAGTATCTGCAAAAGCTCTCTGAGCCGGCAGTCACCGACTGCGAAAGCTGTGGCCGCTCAACCATGGCCAAACTCATCTCGGCCGCCGGTTTCCAGCTCAAAGGGAGCGGCTGGTATGCCACCGATTTCAAGAACAATGGTTCCAAGCCCAAAGCGGCGGAAGAGTCGAAGTCGGATGGGGCAAAAGCGGACAGCGCGACGTCTTCTGAATCGAGCAAATCAGCCGCCGAATGCGGTGCCGGCGCCTGCCCGGCCTGCCAGTCCGATACATGATACTGCACCGTGAAAGGGGAGCGCCCGCGCGGTGAGGAAGTATTTCATCACGGGCTTGCTGATCTGGGTCCCTCTGGTTATTACTCTATGGGTCTTGAATCTGATTGTCAGCACCATGGACAGCACGCTCCTGCTGTTGCCGGAATCCTTGCAGCCGAAGACGTGGCTCGGCTTCAACATTCCCGGTCTCGGTGTTGTCCTGACATTGCTCGTGCTGTTTCTGAGCGGCGTGTTCGCGGCAAACATTATCGGCCAGCGGTTGGTGCACTTCGGCGAAAGCGTGCTCGCTCGGATTCCGGTTGTAAAGACCATCTACAACAGCGTCAAGCAGGTCTCCGACACGCTGTTCTCGACGCAAGGCCAGGCTTTCCGCAAAGCGCTGCTGGTGCACTTCCCGCATAGCGAGGCCTGGACCGTAGCCTTTCTCACCGGTGCTCCGAGCGGTGAAGTCGCCGAAAGGCTGGGCGGCGATTGCATCAGCGTTTATGTTCCCACGACGCCCAACCCCACATCAGGGTATTTTCTCATCGTGCCGCGCTCAGATGTCATCGAGCTTGAGTTGAGCGTCGACGAGGCGCTCAAATATGTCATCTCCATGGGTGTTGCCTCGCCGGCGGCGCCGCGTAGACTGATCGCGGGGAACGCCGCGCCCGACGCTTGAGCTGCGTCGCGCGCATCCTTTGACCTGACCGAAGTTCTCTGCGGCGTTTCTCTATGCGTACCAATTACTGCGGGCTGATCGACCGGAAGTATCTTGGGCAATCCGTCACCTTGTTCGGGTGGGTGCACCGCCGGCGCGATCACGGCGGCGTAATCTTTGTCGACCTCAGGGACCGGGAGGGGCTGGTGCAGGTTGTGTGCGACCCCGACACGCCCCACACCTTCGCGATCGCCGATCGTCTGCGCGGGGAATTTGTGCTCCGCGTCGAGGGGAGCGTACGACCGCGCCCGCAGGGTACCGTCAACCCGAATCTGCGAAGCGGCGAGATCGAGGTGCTGGCCGGCAGCATCGAGATTCTGAATGCTTCGCTTACGCCGCCGTTCCAGCTGGACGAGGAGAGCCTGAATGAGAACGTGCGTCTGGAGCACCGCGTTCTGGATTTGCGCCGACCGCCGATGCAGCGCAACCTGCGGCTGCGCTACCAGGTGGCGATGAGCGTGCGCCGCTTTTTGGATGCGCACGGCTTCATCGATGTGGAAACGCCCATGCTGACCAAGTCCACGCCGGAGGGCGCGCGCGACTATCTGGTCCCAAGCCGCGTGCACGCCGGGCATTTCTACGCACTGCCGCAATCGCCGCAGCTGTTCAAGCAGCTGCTGATGGTGGCGGGGTTCGATCGCTATTACCAGATCACGAAGTGCTTCCGCGACGAGGATCTACGCGCCGACCGCCAGCCGGAGTTTACTCAGATCGACGTCGAAACCTCATTCCTTGGCATCGCCGAAATCACGGCGCTGATGGAGCAGATGCTGCGCACGGTGTTCAAAGAAGCTCTGGACGTCAGTCTCCCTGACCCGTTTCCGCGCATGAGCTACGCCCGCGCGCAGTCGCTGTATGGCTCGGACAAGCCAGACCTGCGGGTACCGCTCGTGCTCACTGAGCTCACTGACGTGATGAAAGAGGTCGAGTTCAAAGTATTCTCGAGTGCAGCGAATATGCCCGACGGACGCGTCGCCGCGCTGCGCGTCCCGAACGGCGGGCAGCTCACGCGCGGTGAGATCGACGCCTACGCGCAACTCGCCGCAATCCACGGCGCCAAAGGTCTTGCGTACGTGAAGGTCAACGACGCCGCGCGCGGACGCGACGGCTTGCAGTCGCCGATCGTCAAGAATCTCTCCGATGGGGCCGTAGCGGCTCTCCTCGAGCGCACGGGCGCGCGCGACGGAGACCTTTTGCTTTTCGGAGCCGACAAGACGAAAGTCGTCAACGAGTCCCTCGGCGCGCTGCGGACGAAGATCGGCCATGACCGGGGCTTTGTGCAAGCCGGGTGGAAGCCGCTGTGGGTGCTCGATTTTCCTATGTTCGAGTGGAGCGACGACGAGAAGCGCTGGGATCCACTGCACCATCCGTTCACGGCGCCCATGGACGGTCACGAGGACTACTTGGACAACGATCCGGGTAAAGCTTTGTCCAAAGCCTACGACATTGTGCTCAATGGCTGGGAGATCGGCGGGGGCTCGGTGCGTATCCATCGCCAGGACGTGCAGGCAAAGGTGTTCGCGGCGCTTGGCATCGGCGCGGATGAGGCGCGCGCGAAGTTCGGATTTTTGCTCGACGCCCTCCAGTACGGCGCACCGCCTCACGGCGGTCTGGCGTTCGGCCTGGATCGCATCGTCGCGTTGATGGCCGGGGCCGAGTCGATCCGCGACGTGATCGCCTTCCCCAAGACACAGCGCGCGCAGGACCTGCTCACGCACGCGCCCGGTCCGGTGGACGAACGGCAGCTGCGCGAGCTTCATCTTCGGCTGCGTACGCCGTAGACGAAACACGAACCGGCCGGGCGGGCTGGAGAAAGCGGCTGTCGCGAGCTCGAGTTGATCCACAAGGTTCCAATCTCGGTCTTGGTGGTGGTCCACACGCCAGACCTTCAGGTGTTGCTGCTTGAACGAGCAGATCACCCGGGCTACTGGCAGTCGGTGACGGGTAGTCAAAACGCGGGGGAGACGCTGGAGCAGACCGCAGTGCGGGAGGTGCAGGAGGAGACGGGTCTGGACGCTCGGCAGTACTCCCTGGCCGATTGGCATCTGACCAACGAGTACGAAATCTTCCCAGAGTGGCGCTGGCGCTACGCGACGGGCGTCACGCATAACACCGAGCACGTGTTTGGGCTTGAGCTGGCGGCTCCTATTCCTGTGAGGGTCGCGCCGCGCGAGCATCTTGGGTTCGTCTGGTTGCCATGGCAGGAGGCGGCGCAACGCTGTTTCTCCTGGAGCAACGCCGCCGCGATCCGTAAACTGCAGGACAGAAGCAGCTGACAGCTCGGCGCGGAGACGGAATGCAAACATTGCACGTCCTGACTTACAACATTCACAAAGGCTTCGCTCAATTCAAGCGGCGCGTGAGCTTGCACGACCTCAAAGACCGCCTGCAAACGGTGGAGCCGGACCTGGTATTTCTCCAGGAAGTGGTCGGCTTCCACGCCCGTCTGGCACGGCGACACGACGACTGGCCGACCGCTCCCCAGTATGAGTTTCTTGCGGATGCGGTCTGGCGGGATTTCGCCTATGGGCGCAACGCGGTGGTGGACGACGCGCATCACGGCAATGCGATCCTCAGCAAATTTCCGATCAAGCGCTGGGACAACGAGGATGTTTCCATGCACCGCTTGGAGCGGCGCGGGTTATTGCACTGCGAAATCGAAGTGCCGGGTTGGGATCAGCGGCTGCACACGATCAACGTGCACCTGGGGTTGCTGCGCGTGTGGCGAGAGAAGCAGCTGGAGGTGCTGGCGAGCCGCATCGAGCGTCTCGTGCCGCACTCCGCCCCACTGATCGTGGCTGGCGATTTCAACGATTGGACCCGGCGCGCAAGCGAATATCTCATGCGTGCGCTGAGCGTGTCGGAAGTGTTCGAAACCTATGGTCGAGGCCCGGCGCGCAGCTTCCCGGCTGTGTTGCCTGTGCTTCACCTGGATCGCATCTATGTGCGCGGGTTCCGGGTGCAGCTGGCGCATGTGCATAGAGGGCCACATTGGGCGCGCGTCTCCGATCATGCCGCGCTCTCCGCGTTGCTGATACGCGATCACGCGAACCCGAAGCGCAGGGCGCGTGCATCGGGCCGATCGGGCGCGCCGCCCGGCGCCTTCCCTGCATAGAGAGGCGACGCCGGACGAGCGCGTGGCATGGCGGTTGCTCGCTGGGAGCCGGTTAAGCCCCCAGTTCTGGAGAATCCGTCGTGCTCGGCTCGCTCAAGTCCAAACCCGAATCCCCCCAGCCACAGGTTCGCCTGTCCGCTCCCCTGCAGAGGGAACAGCTGCTGTGGATGCTGGGCAGCATCTGTCAACTGTTCCGGGTCCCGTTCGACGCGCGCTTGGTTGTCCAGCACTATCCACCGCCCTACACGGTGGGCAGTCTATGCGACGCCGCACACGCACTCGGCTTTCGCGTTCGCGAGCAACCGGTCTCGCGTGGTGGGCTGCAAACGCACGATCTGCCCGCCGTTGCCCTCGGCCGTAGAGACGGAGAAGCCCCAGCGCTGCTCCTGAAAACTGACGGCGAGCGGGTGTTGCTGTTTCGTGCCGGCGCTCAGAGCGGAGAGACGCTCAGCAGCGAGCAGTTCGGCAACCGGTACGAGCCGGTGCTGCTGGCCTTGGAGCGCGCCGAGAAGCAAGGTCGGCGTGCAGATGATGGCAGCCCGTCCGACTCGGCTGCACGCGAGGATTTCGGCTTTGGCTGGTTCATCCCCGAATTGGCCAAGCACAAACGCATCTTTCGTGACGTGTTGCTGGCTTCTCTGGCCATACAGCTGATGGCGCTGACCACGCCGTTGTTCACTCAAGTGATCATCGACAAGGTGATCGTGCATCAAACCCACAGCACACTGACGGTGGTGGGTTTCGCACTGGTGATGTTCATGCTGTTCTCCACCGTCATGACCTGGTTGCGTCAGTACCTCGTGATCCACACCGGTAATCGCATCGATGCAGTGCTCGGGAGCCACGTGTTCGGGCATCTTCTGCGTTTGCCTTTGCGCTATTTCGAGCAGCGGCCCACCGGGGTAATCGTGTCGCGCCTGCACGGTGTGGAGACGATCCGGGATTTTCTGTCCGGCGCTGCAGTATCGCTGGTCCTGGACCTCCCGTTTCTGCTCATTTTCCTGGGCGTGATGCTGTTCTACAGCTGGGAGCTGTCGCTTATCGCGCTGTGTTGTCTCGCGGCAATCAGCGTTCTGAGCCTGGCCGTGACACCCGTCTTTCGCGCCCGGCTCAATCGTCAGTTCCTGCTGGGCGCCCGTAACCAGGCCTTTGTCACCGAGTACGTAGCAGGAATGGCCACAGTCAAGAGTCTGCAGACCGAACCGCTACTCGAACGCCGCTACGGAGAATACCTGGCAAGCTACCTGGCGGCGGGTTTCTCCACTCGCCAGCTGGCCAATACCTTCAACGTGGTCGCTGGAACCCTCGAGCAGGCCATGACGTTGAGCATCTTGATCGTCGGTGCTCTGCTGGTCATGCACAGCACCGGCTTCACGATCGGTATGCTCGTTGCGTTCCAGATGTTCGCCAATCGCATGTCTCAGCCCATGCTGCGCCTGGTCGGGCTGTGGCAAGAGTTTCAGCAAGCATCGGTGGCGGTCAAGCGCCTGGGCGATGTGATGAACCTGCCGACCGAGCCTTACGCTGTTGTGCCGGCCCGCAGCCGACATCGCGCGGGCCGCATCGAGATCATTGATCTCGGCTTCCGGTACAGCCCACAGCACCCGTTCGTCTATCGCAACCTGAACCTGAGCCTTAACCCTGGCCAGCTGACTTTACTCACGGGCGCTTCCGGGTCGGGCAAGAGTACCCTGACGAAACTGTTGCTGGGGTTCTATCCGGCATCAGAGGGCCAGATACTCGTCGACGGCCGCGACATCCGAAATTTGTCTGCGAACGAACTGCGGCAATGCTTTGGAATGGTGCCGCAGGAAACCCTGCTGTTCGCTGGAACTGTCTACGACAACCTGGCGATGGCCGATCCTGGTGCCACCTTTGATCAGATAATGGATGCGTGCCGCAAAGCCGAGATCCATGAGGTCATCGAACGGTTGCCTCAGGGATACCAGACGGTGCTCGGCGAACACGGCGTAGGGCTGTCAGGCGGTCAGAGGCAGCGTATCGCCATTGCTCGCGCCCTGCTCAAGGAGCCTGCGGTCCTCGTGTTCGATGAGGCGACCAGCAACCTGGACTTGGAGACGAGTGAACAGTTTGCGCAAACCATCAACCAGCTGAAAGGAGGTACCACAGTGTTGTTTATCTCGCACCAAGCGCCGCGCGGCCTGGCGTGTGACGCTGTCATCCGTCTCGGTGAGAAATCGGCTGCGGGATCCGAATCAAGCTCGGCAGCTGTGGTCCGCCCACTTGCGTTAGCCCCTCGACGTCACGGCGAAGCGCCCGAGGACGCCCTCTCCGCCGTTCAAGGTAGTGCTTATAACAGTTAACAGATTCAAATAGTTGCTGGCATGAGGCTTGCGAAATACGGCACCGCTGACATTGCGCGTCCAGAGTACAACCCGCAACGGCGCTAGCTGGGTCGCAAATAGGACGGCAGCATCGAGCCACTCCCCCCCGCGTTGCGCCGGTCAGTTCTCTCCTGGCTCGTCGGATCGCTCCTCCTGGGCCTTTCTCCGACCTTACAACGAATTGCAGGTGGGCTTGACACCAGCGCTCCGAACTCTCTCGCGCGCGATGCGAGAGATGTCGCCAAGTAAAACCGTTTAACACACACGCGTTGCGTGGCATCTAGCTTGCGGCATCCTGTCTGCCGGCGGAGACATCGTGTAATGACGAAAGGAATTCGTGACCTTTCGTACGTGCCGGCAGACGAAACAGATCAAGTTACTTAACACATCTTTCCGAGAGCTAAATCGCGCCGCGCCGAAGGTCATGTGTTCGGCGAACGCACATCACCCGAACCAATTGCATCATCGAACGCAGTTCGGCGTTTCGAGTGTAAACGGAGTTAGCGGCTCTACTGGAGGTCGATCATGGCAAACGAGACGATCAACGCTACTGACAGCGTGAATACGATCAACTATCAGCTGGGCGACGGTGTCGACTCGGTCGGTTTCGCTCTTCCAAGGACCTATCAGTACGCGGAGTTCCTGACCGCTGCCGAGCAGGGTTTACAGGAACTCTCGACGTCCACCGCTTCCGGCTACACCAACAGCTACTTTGCGAAAGCTAACCAGAGCCTGCTCGACGCGCTGCCTTATGACATCTCCTCGACGCTGAGCAGTATGCATCAGCAATATGTATGGGGTACTGGTTATGTACCCGGGACCGTCGATCCTGATGCAGCTCGGGCGGCGTTCACAGCATTGATCGACTGGATCAACACGCCAGTCAGCAATGTTATCCAGTTTGGGCCGGGAATAACGCTGAGCGATATTGCACTACAGGTGGGAGCAACTGCAGATTTCGGCACGCCCCACAGCACGCCGGTGCAGTTCGCTGTGGCGGTGAACAACGAAGCCGGAATAGTGTTCGGCCTGACGGGCACGCAGGCGGTGGCCGGTGATACGTCGGCTCCGCCGGTGATCAACATGCAGTTCCAATTTGACGACGGATCCACCGCGAGTCTGGCTGACCTGCTCGCCCTCCCGAACCAAGGCGTCATGGGAACTCAGCTCGGCACCGAAGGAAGCGATTTCCTGCACGGCAGCCTCGGCGACGATACGCTCATGGGTGGTGACGGAAACGACAAATTAGATGGAGGTGCCGGTGCCGATCAGCTCTTCGGCGGATCCGGAGATGATGTCATTAGCGGTGGCTCGGGCAACGACATCATTTACGGAGAGGACGGCAACGACGTCATGGCAGCGGGCGCGGGCGGCGGCTTCATGTCCGGCGGCGCCGGTGACGACGCGTATTGCTTCAACCGGGGTGACGGCGCAGTCACGATCGACAATCAGGACTGGGATGGCAGCGGCGTCGACACGATCTCGTTTGGCAAGGATGTGGCTCCCTCTGATCTGGTCGCTTCAGTTGATCCATCGACTGGCAACCTGACCCTGGGCATTCTCGGCACAGACGCTTCGATCACTGACACCATCACAATTCCGTGGTTCGACCCCTGGAGTGGAATGGCGTCGAGAGTCGATGAAACCATCGACCGCGTCCAATTCTTTGATACGGACGGCGCCGCGAAAGTCTACGATCTAGCTAGTCTCGTAGGCGCCGCCTTCTCGGACCCTTCCGTGGCTGATCCATCCGTCGCGGTCTCGCTGATGACCCTGACCTCAGGCGAGGTGTCGTCACCGGCAGCGGGCGGTGACGCGGCGCGCAGCTACGCACTGACCGGTGCGCTCTTCACCGATGAGGCGCAGCCGTCGCCGACCCCGACCGACCCCGTGCCGCCGGTGGACTCCGCGCCAAGCGACCCGTCAACTCCGAGCGATCCGACACCGCCGGTAGACTCAGCACCGAGCGATCCCTCGACGCCGAGCGACCCCGTGCCACCGGTGGACTCCGCGCCAAGCGACCCATCAACTCCTAGCGATCCAACACCGCCGGTAGACTCGGCACCGAGCGATCCCTCGACGCCGAGCGACCCGGTTCCGCCGGTAGACTCCGCGCCAAGCGACCCATCAACTCCGAGCGATCCAACACCGCCAGTAGACTCGGCACCGAGCGATCCCTCGACGCCGAGCGATCCAACACCACCGGTAGACTCAGCACCGAGCGATCCCACCCCTCCCGTTGATTCAGCGCCAGGCGGCCCCGGATCTGGAGGGCCAACGCCACCGCCCGTGGGTTCGACTCCGAACGACCCCGTTCCGACTGAGCCCACGTCTCCCGGCCCGGCGCCGAAACCGGGTCGGACTATTAGGGGGACCAGACACAACGACCGCCTGTATGGCACCTCGGGTGACGACGATATCAGCGGCGCCAGGGGGAACGACCGACTTTCAGGCCGCGACGGGGACGATGTCTTGCGGGGTGGCGCCGGCAGCGATCATCTGAACGGCGACAAAGGCGTAGACCTGCTCCAAGGTGGTAGCGGCAACGATCGACTCAGCGACACTTCGGGCAATAGTCTGCTCGATGGAGGAACCGGAGATGACGTACTGATCGATGGTTCTGGCAACTCGATGCTGGTGGGCGGCAAAGGCAGGGATCACCTGTACCTCGGCGGCGGCTACGATGTCATCGCGTTCAACCGCGGAGATGGCCGCGACGTGGTCAGCAGCGGAAAGGGGGGTACAAGCACCTTGTCGCTTGGCGGCGGGATTCGCTATGAGGATTTAAGTCTGCGTCGCTCCGGCAACGATCTGATTCTGGATGTAGGTGGTCATGAACGCATCACGCTCGAGAAGTGGTACAAGGGGCAGAAGTATCAGGCCATCACAACTCTGCAGGTAGTAAGCGAGGGGGCCGGACTCGACCCAGCGCATATTGATACCTACGACTTCAAGTCGCTCGTCAACGCGTTCGATACGGCTTGCCATGGTAACCATGGTACTTCCAGCTGGGCACTGACGAACGCCATGACGCAGTTCCATTTGAGCTCGTCTGACGCCGTACTCGGCGGCGATCTCGCCTACCAGTACGGAGTCGATGGAACGCTGGCCGGCATAGGAGTCGCTGCAGCACGGGACAATGTGAGCTCGAATCAGTTTGGCAAGCAGGCGCAGCCCGTACACAGCGATTCGAAGTTGAGGGAAGGGCTGGTCAAGCTGTCCTGACCAGTTGCGCGGCGGAGTCGTGCGTACCTTTGTGCAGGTGCTGAGCGCGGATGCGCTGGACTTCTCTCCAGCGATTCTGCGCTTGCAGCGCGAGCCGCCATCGCCATTACCCCGCGTCGTTCTCTACGCGCTCGCGGCGTTGCTGGGTGGGTTGGCTGTGTGGTCCATCATCGGGCGGCTCGACATTATCGCGGTCGCGTCAGGCCGGCTCGTGCCGGTGAGCTATGTCAAGGTGGTGCAGCCAGCCGACGCAGGGATCATCAAGGAGATCCTGGTGCGCGAGGGAGATTCGGTCAGAGCCGGTCAGGTGCTGGTTCGCATGGATCCACAGATGTCGAACGCGGATAGCAAACAGCTGCTGGCTCAGCGGCAGCTCGCCGGTCTTGGGCTGCGGCGCATCGATGCAGAGCTTGCAGGCGTCGAACCAAAACATGAGGTGGACGATCCCGCCGCACTGTTCTCCCAGGTGTTGGCTCAGTATCATGCGCGGCGGCAGGCTCACTTGGACGCATTGGATACCGAAAAGGCCGCGCTGGCGAAAGCGCAGCAGGACCTTCGAGCTGCCCTTGAGACCGAAGCGAAGCTAAGGCAGACGCTACCGATCTATCAAGATCAGGAGCGCTCTTGGGGACAACTGCACAAGGAAGGTTTCGCAGGCCGTCTGCAGGCTGAGGACCGTCGACGCGTCAGGATCGAGGCGGAACAGGAGTTGAAAGCCCAGCGGCATTCGATCGCTGGCCTGCGCGCCACGATCCAGCAGTCAGAGAAGCGCCTCGCGGAGCTGGAGTCAAACTACCGGCAGCAGTTGTACAACGAGCGTGTCGAGGCCACGGCGCAGTTCGAGAAGGCTGAGCAGGAATGGCAAAAGCAATCCATCCGGCAGGAAGGTCTTGAGCTCAAGGCGCCCCAAGATGGAATCGTCAAGGACTTGGCGACTCATACTGAGGGAGCTGTCCTGCAACCAGGCGCCGTCTTGTTGACCATCGTGCCAGCAGGCGAGCCGTTGCGCGCTGAAGTCTGGCTTGGCAACGAGGATCGCGGATTCGTGCGCGAAGGGCAGACCGTACGCCTCAAGATTCGCCCCTATCCGTTTCAGAAGTACGGAATGATAGACGGTGTGGTCAAGCATGTGAGCGCTGACGCTACAGAGCAGGAAGAACGGAACGCGAAGATGACCCCTGCAGCGGGCTACAGGTTCCGCAGCATCGTCGAGCTTAACTCACAGATGCTCGAGTCAGACAACGTGCGCTACCCACTTACGCCGGGAATGCAGGTGGATGCGGAGATCGCGCTCGGCGAGCGCAGCGTTCTCGAGTATGTTCTTTCGCCAGTCCGCAAAGCGTTCCACGATGCGGCCCGTGAGCGTTGAGCAGTGCGCCCGCCCAGGTAGGCTGTAGCTCCTCCAGCAGCACCGCACCCGCGCCGTGGGTGCGAGTCCCATAAGATCCACGAATACTGAATCGCGGTGAGCGTTTTCGGACGCCACAACGCACGCGATCGCTATTGGGCACCTGAACCCCGTTCGGTCGTGGCACCTGGGATGGGTAGCGGGGCAGGTGTGTCCTCGATGACCCTCACATCTTTCACGAAATGTCGTGTGTCTCCGAAACAAGAAGTCGGCAGTCCGATGTGCTCCTCGTAGTCCACCGATACTCGCTTCCCCATCACCGCGTGAATGCGCTGCGCGACTTGCTCGTCATGCACGGTGAAGAGAAACTTTTCGGGGATGGACCCGGGCAGTGATACCATCGCCATCTCTCCCTCCCACGTCTTGCAGAGGTAACCCTTCTTGGATAGCTTCTGCACCCATCCCGCCCGCTCGCCACTCGAATAGCTCCAAGTCAACATCAACCAGAGGTAGCCGGCAAACAGCAACAGGCCCAGTACCAGAATCGAAATCATCCACCCTATCAGGCTGAGGCCCCGCTGCCTGTTCATTCTGGATTTCATCGAATTGCGCTCCCCTTGCCGCGGGTCACCTCCGCCGCGTGTCTCGAATTATACGGATCGGCGATTCGGCAAAGCAGCAGCGGAATCGCGCGACACGCTCGGATCCCTTCCTGCTCCGCCCAACCCGCATCCGCGACAATGCTTGCCGAGGCCTTTAGGATTCCTGATCCGGACCCCACTTCTACGCTCAGATGTTAACCTTAATCCCGGTAATACCGGTATGCGTTCGATTCGCCCTCACCCATGACAATGCTCTCCTCGCCTCCACCTGAGCCGGGCGGCTGGAACACAATCCGCGCACTGCTCCCCTACCTTTGGGAATTCAAGGGTCGTGTCATCGTGGCTCTGTCGTTTCTGGTGACCGCCAAGCTTGCCAATGTCGCGGTGCCTCTGGTGATGAAGGAGATTGTGGACGGACTGAGCAGCAAGCAGGCCGCGGCCGTACTGCCGCTGTCGCTGCTGATCGTATACGGCCTGCTGCGTGCTTCCAATACTCTCTTCGCGGAGTTGCGCGACATTGTGTTCGTGCGGGTTGCTAGACGCGCCATTCGTCGCGTTGCCTTGCAGGTGTTCCGACATCTTCACTCGCTGTCGCTACGCTTCCATCTGGAGCGCCAGACGGGAGGGGTATCACGCGATATCGACCGCGGCACGCGCGGTATCTCGACGCTGCTCTCCTACATGCTGTTCTCGATCATTCCGGTGATCCTCGAATTCAGCCTGGTGGCCGCCGTCTTGTTGTCCAAGTTCGATTGGCGTTTTGCCGCCATCACGTTCACTGCCGTCGCGGCGTATCTTGGGTTCACTTTCGGTGTAACAGAGTGGCGCATGGAGATTCGGCGTCGCGCCAACGAGCTCGATTCTAAAGCGAGCTCTCGGGCGATCGATAGTCTGCTCAACTACGAAACAGTCAAGTATTTCAACAACGAGGAATTCGAGGCGCGTCGTTACGATGAGAATTTGAAGCAATACGAGTCGGCGGAGGTCAAGAACGAGGCTTCGCTCGGCGCGCTCAACATCGGACAGAGCGCCATCATCGCGGTCGCTGTGACGCTGCTCATGATCCTGTCGGCGCAAGGAGTGGTGAACCGGACCCTCACGCTGGGCGATCTCGTGTTGATCAACGGCCTGCTGATTCAGCTCTATATCCCGCTCAATTTCCTGGGCATGGTCTATCGCGAGATCAAGCAGTCGCTGGCGGATATGGACAAGATGTTCCGCCTGCTGCGGGAAAACCGGGAGGTTGAGGACCGGCCGCGGGCGCCGGCTTTGATGGCTGGCGCCGCGTCAGTTCGCTTCGAGCACGTCAGCTTTAGCTATGAGCCGCAGCGGCAGATCCTGTACGACGTGAGCTTCGAGATTCCGGCGGGCAGAACCATAGCGGTGGTCGGCCCCAGCGGCTCCGGCAAATCGACTCTTTCGAGACTTCTGTTCCGCTTCTACGATGTGAACAGCGGGCGCATCACGATCAACGGTCAAGACGTGCGGGATGTCGCTCAGGCCAGTCTGCGGGCTGCCCTCGGCATCGTTCCTCAGGACACGGTGCTGTTCAACGACACGGTGTTCTACAATATCCGGTATGGACGCCCGGAAGCCTCGCGCGAGGAAGTGGTTCAAGCAGCGCGCGCCGCCCACATTCACGAGTTCATCCAGAGCCTGCCGCAGGGATACGACACGATGGTGGGCGAGCGCGGGCTGAAGCTCTCTGGCGGAGAAAAGCAGCGGGTAGCCATTGCGCGCGCGATCCTGAAAGATCCAAAGATCTTTGTTTTTGACGAAGCCACTTCGGCGTTGGACTCTCACTCCGAGAAGGCGATTCAAGCCGAGCTGGAGCACATAGCCCGCGAACGGACGGCGCTGGTGATCGCGCATCGCCTCTCGACTATCGTCGATGCGGACCAGATCCTGGTCATGGACCGCGGCCGGATCGTCGAGCGGGGCACGCACCGTGCGCTGTTGGAAATGGCTGGAATTTACGCTCAAATGTGGGCTCTGCAACAACGTGAAGAAGAGCGGATGCGGGCTGACGATCTTGAGCTCGCCTCGCGTGTTCCTGCGGTCGCTCGAGCGGGAAGTTAGCCGTAAGCGACTCGGAATTTTGATCGACTAGGTGCGCGACGCACTCATCTGAACGAGGAGGACCTCGACGCATGACAGCGGATATCAGCCGAGGGGGGCATACCGATGCATCGCGCTGGACCATAGCCGATCTCGACCTCACCCGCATCGAACACAAGCTGGTGCGGGACGACTGGTTCACGTTCTATCTCGTTGCGGGCGCCTCCTTTATCGAAACAGCGGCTGATGTCTATACGGGCAACCTGGTCCTTCACTTTCCCGATCCGGTCGCGCGAGACTGGTTAGCCAAGCGCTGGCAGCCAGAGGAACTCCAACATGGTCAGGCGCTACGCGCCTACGTCGAGGCGGTTTGGCCCGATCTCGCCTGGGAGCAAGCTTATGCCGGATTTTTGCAGGAATACTCTCGACTCTGCACGCTGGAGCAGCTGGAAGACAGTCGGACGCTGGAAATGGCGGCCCGCTGCGTCGTAGAGACAGGAACCGCGACCTTCTATACGACGGTGCAGGCCTGTGCACACGAGCCCGTGCTCAAGAGGCTTGCGGGCCTGATACGCCGCGATGAGGTGCGCCACTACAACTACTTTCGCAGCTTCTATCAGGCTTACCAGGCGCAGGAGCGGGTTGGCCGATTGAGTGTTCTGCGCGCGCTATACAAGCGTCTTACCGAGGCAGAGCAAGAGGACGCGTACGTGGGCTTCAAGCATGCCTGGCTCATGCGACATCCCGGGGAAGCATTCCGCGACGAGCACTTCGCCGGGTTCATGGAGCAAGTGCGAGAACGCTTGCGTCCCCATTACCCGTACCGCATGGCAGTGCAGATGGTACTGCAGCCGCTACGACTCAACCGAACCATCCAGAAGCTGGCCGCGCCTCTGCTGATCCGCGGGGCACGGCGTCTGGTATTCGCCTGAGGAACGTGTGGAAAGCGCCAACACTGGCCTAGGCTTGTGCCAGAGGGAAGGCAACGCTCACACGCGTGCCGCGGCCGGCCTCGCCCACTTCGAGGCGAACATCAGCGTCGTGTGTGGCGGCGATCTCGCGAACGATCGCCAAGCCAAGACCGCTACCCGACCTCTGTAGCGCCGCGCTGCCACGGTGAAAACGCTCCAGCACGCTTGCGCGCTCGTCCTCGGGAATGCCCGGCCCATTGTCTTCAACCTTGAGCACGGCTGTACCCGCGTTGAGTTCCACGCGCACGGTGGCCTCCCCGCCGCCCGGCGTGTAGCGGATCGCGTTATCGATCAGGTTCCCCAGCAACTCTTCGAGCAGAATGCGATTTGCACGCACGTGTGCTTGAGAGTCCGCTCCCTCGAACCCGAGGTCGATGCCCCGCGCCAACGCTCGTGGTACCCAGCGCGCGGTCGTGTCACGTGCCAGCTCGCTGAGATCCAGCGGCTCGACCTGCGGCGAGCGTCGGCTTCCAGGCTCCAGCCGGGCGAGCGAAAGCAGTTGATTGACCAGGTGGCCGGCCCTGCCTGCGGCTTCGTGAAGTTGCTCCAGCGATCGGCGTACCGCCTGAGGGTCGCTCTCGCGCAGCGCCAGCTCGGCCTGGGTATGAAGCCCGGCCAGCGGCGTACGCAATTGATGCGCGGCGTTGCCCACAAAGCGCCGATGGGCAGCTAGCGCGCTGTCCAGGCGCGACAATAGTGCGTTGATGGCGTCGACCAGGGGCCGCACTTCGCGCGGGACACGTTGTGCCTGCACCGGGCTCAGGTCCTGATCGGACCGGCGGCCCACCTCCAGGCGCAATCGGTCGAGTGGGGACAACCCTCGGCCAACGCCGTACCAAACACCGATGGCAGCGAGGACGACCAGCAGCCCCTCGGGAATCAGGGTTGCGAAGAGTATTTCGCGCGCGATGAAGCGGCGTGCGTCCGTAGATTCTGCCGCCGCAACGAGCACCTCTTCACGGGCGCCAGGCAATGGCACCAAAGAGGCCGCTACTCGCACCGTTGCGCTGCCGAATTGAGCTTCGTAGTAGCGGGTAGCGCCCGGAGCCAGAAACCTGGGTGCCGGGAGCGTCGGGTCGCCGGCGATGTGCTTTCCCGATGCAGTAGCGACCCGATAGTAGACGCGGTCCTCTTCGTCCCACTCCAGGATCTGAATCGCCGCGCTGGGCAGATCGATGGCAGGTTGCCCGTCGACTACGGTCAACTGGCGCTCGATGTCTCGGATGGACGCGTGTAGAGATCGATCGTACGCCCGCGTAGTGAAGTGCAAAGCGAGAAGGTAGGCGAGCCCCGAGCTGCCCAGCGACCACAGCACAAGGGGCGCAAGCAGCCATGCCAGCAGCCGCTGGCGCAGTGACCAGACCCCACTGCGCCGCGTCACGCTGATGCCCGAGGTCCGCCGTGAGCTCGGTTCGACACCTCAAGCATGGGTCGATTTTTCGACGCTTGGCTTCTCGACCAGGTAGCCCAGTCCCCGAATCGTCCGGATCAGCACACCGGCGGGCTCGATCTTTCGCCGCAGGCGGTGGACAAAGACCTCGATCGCATTCGGACCGACCTCATCGCTGACGCCGTACAGGCGATCGGCGAGCTGATCCTTGCTCACCACGCGTCCGCTGCTTAGGAGCAGCGCCTCCAGCAGCGCGACCTCGCGCGCTGACAGGTCGAGGGCTTCGCCGTCGACAAAGGCACGGCGGGCAGTCGTATCCAGTGTCAAGGCGCCATGCGTAATGCGTGCAGTGCTTGCGGACTGAGCGCGGCGCACCAATGCACGCACTCTCGCCTCCAGCTCGGCCAGGTTGAACGGCTTTACCAGATAGTCGTCTGCCCCAAGGTCCAGCCCTGCGACGCGGTCTTCAACCGCGTCCCGTGCGGTCAAGATCAAGACTGGCACGCCCGACGCGCGTCGGCGCAGACGCCGCAGAACCTCCAGACCGTCGAGTCCGGGCAGTCCCAGATCCAGAACCACCAGGTCGAATGCGTGCACTGACAACAGATCGTCAGCGAGCTTTCCGTCTTGCGCGATGTCAACCGCGTAGCCGGCGCTGCGCAGCGAGCGGCTGAGGCCATCGCGCAGCACCGAGTCGTCTTCCACCACCAGAATGCGCATAGATCTCCTCGATCGATAGGGTAAGGCTCACGTAAGAATGCAGCGCTAAGCTGCGGACCTCATCGGAGTCCCCTCTCCGACAGGCCGACGCCCCCTCGTCGGCCTTTTTTTCGTTGCTCGATTCCGTAAACGCACGGCGCGACTTCCAGCTTACAGACTGCTCCAATTCCTGCGTGCGGCGACTCATGCTCGGAGTGCGTGGCGCTCTTATCACGCCACGCCCAGAGCGTCGAATCTCGCCGAAGGTATTGCGTTAACCCTCGATTTTTGCTAGTTTTTTGTACACGGCCAGCGAGACGAGCATGGCATGCGTCGTGCTTAGGTTCACGCATCGCCTGTCGTTAACAAAGATGAAATTCAAGCGGGGAGGTTTCCGGGACGATGTTGCCAGCCGGTGCACCTCCAGAAGACAAGACAAAAGCAGCAATAAGAAACCTACTCGCGATGCCCAGAAAAATAATCTTTGCCCTGCTCATCGCAGCCCAGTCTGCGTTGGGTGCGGATCAGCCTGACCCGCCGTCTGTTTCTATTGTGCCCTTGGCGGAGACGCCGGGGGAGTCGGTCGAATTGCCTTTCCCCGTGCCGAGCACGCCCGCCGTGCTTGCTCCGAGCCTCAGCTTTGCCGAACCGGATAGCGCAGTCGCCGCACGCCAGCGCGACTTGAAGCTGCGCTCGGCCGCTGCCCTCGTTCTGGAACTGGGTGAGGGGCAGCTGCTGTATGCGAAGAACACCGATGCGGTTATGCCCATTGCATCGATAACCAAGCTGATGACCGCGATGGTCGTGCTCGATTCCGGGCTTCCGCTCGATGAGCTCATCACCATCCAGCCGGCCGACGTCGATACCCTCAAGGGAACGCGCTCGCGCCTCAAGGTCGGAATGACTTTGAGCCGGCACGAATTGCTGAAGCTCGCCTTGATGGCATCTGAGAATCGAGCAGCGGCCGCGCTGGCGCGTACGTCACCCGGCGGCTTGCAGGCCTTCGTGCCCGCCATGAACCAGAAGGCGAGGGACCTGGGGATGCACGACACGCGTTTCCTCGATGCCACCGGCCTCAATCCCCGGAATGTTTCCACGGCGCAGGACCTGGCGATCATGGTCAACGCGGGCTACCAGTACCCGCTCATCCGCGAGTTCACGACCACCGATTCGCACCGGATTGCGCTCAGCGGACGGCGCTATCAGCGCGTGGTCGCCTTCCGTAACTCGAACGGTTTGGTGCGCAGCCACCAGTGGGATATCGGTCTGTCCAAGACCGGTTACATCAGCGAGGCCGGCCGCTGCCTGGTCATGCAGGCCACCATCGCGGCGAAGCCAGTCATCATTGTCCTGCTCGATTCGTGGGGCAAGCTGTCTCGCGTAGGCGATGCCAATCGCATCAAGCGCTGGCTCGAAGGCCTGTCCTCCCCGACTACCCCAGCCGTTCATACGCACAAGCCGCGTATTTGGTGAGCGTCGTTCGCGGCGCTAAGGGCGCGCCGCCGACGGGGCAGCTGTGATTCCGAGTGCGCGCGGGTGGTATCATCCTGCGGGCAACACTAGCGCCCGGGCGAGTCTTGGGCGTTTCTGTGGCCAACCCTCAGCCGGTCTTCGGCAAGAGTCGCGAAACGCCGCATGCGCGTCGGTCTGTTCGTCACCTGTCTGGTCGATCTGATGCGTCCGAGCGTCGGGTTGAGCGCCTTGAAGCTGCTCGAAGACGCCGGCTGCGAGGTGCTCGTCCCCGCGACGCAGACCTGTTGCGGCCAGCCGGCCTACAACTCGGGTGACCGTCGCGTGGCCCAGGCGCTGGCGCGCAAGGTGCTGAGGGAATTTTCCAGCTGCGACTACGTCGTGGTACCTTCGGGCTCGTGCGGCGGGATGATCAAAGTGCATTATGTTCAGCTTCTGGAAGAGTTTCCCGAGCTACGATCTGAGGTCGAGCACCTGGCACACAATGTTTGGGAGTTGGCCGATTTCCTGGTGAGCGTGCTCGCTGTGCAGCGGGTAGCGGGACGGTTTGAGGGCACGGTCACTTACCACGACTGCTGCTCCGGCCTGCGCGAGCTCGGCGTCAAGCTTCAGCCGCGCGAGCTCCTTGCCAAAGTCCCCGGCCTGACGCTGAGGGAGATGGGCAGTCCGGAGCAGTGCTGCGGATTCGGCGGTACTTTCGCAGTCAAGTTCGGCGACATCTCGGCGCACATCGCGGATGAAAAGTGCGCTGACATCGCGCACACGGGTGCCGACGCGGTGGTCCTGGGCGACGTCGGCTGCATGCTGAACATAGAAGGCCGGCTGCGGCGCCGCGGTGATGCCCAGACCAAGGTAGTCCACTTTGCGGAGATCCTGGCGGGGGTGACGAACGATCCAAGCTAGAATGTGACCTCCTGCTGGTGCCGTTTCGGCGCCAGCGCTGCTTTTGCAGGAGCAGGGTTCGGTTTCGACAGCAGCTCATGCAGGTCACTTCGCAACAGTTCAAGCGCAAAGCCGCGGAGGCGCTGGCCAACCCGAAGCTGCGCAAGGCGCTCTCCAACCTGCGCGCGCGCATGGTAATCGGCCGCGCGCAGTCGGTCCTGGAGCTGGATAATCTCGAGCAGATCCGCGAGGCGGCAAAGAGCGCGCGCGACTTTGCTCTCGCGCATCTCGACCATCTGCTGGAACAGTTCGAGCGCAATGCCTGCGCGCGGGGCGCGCAGGTGCATTGGGCCGAGACGGGTGACGACGTCAACCGGCTGGTGCTCGAGATCGCGCGGCGCAACGCCGTGCGCAAGATCATCAAATCCAAATCGATGTTGGGAGAGGAGACCGGACTCAACCACTATCTCGAGGCGGCCGGTATCGAGGTTCGAGAGACGGATCTCGGCGAATACATCATTCAGGAAGCGCGCGAGACCCCTTCGCACATCATCGCTCCGGCCATCCATCGCACTGCGGACGAGATCGCCGACCTGTTCCAGCAGAAGCACAAGCTGCCGCGCAAAACCGACATTGGCGAGATGACGCGCGAGGCGCGCATGGTGCTGCGCCCGCACTTCCTGACCGCCGACATGGGCATTACGGGTGCCAACTTCCTGGTGGCGGAGAGCGGCACCAGCATGATCGTGACCAACGAGGGCAACGGCCGGATGACGACAACTCTGCCCCGCGTGCACGTCGCCATCGCTGGTATCGAAAAAGTGCTGCCTACACTGGAAGACGTTGCCTTCATCCTGCGGCTGTTGACGCGGTCGGCAACCGGGCAGTCGATCAGCAACTACCTCACGTTTACCACCGGACCCAAGCAGGCGGGCGACAAGGACGGTCCGGATGAGTTTCACATCATCCTCGTCGACGCCGGCCGCACGCGGGTGCTCGCCTCGGATTTACGCGCCGCGCTGCGCTGCATCCGCTGTGGGGCTTGCATGAATCACTGTCCGGTTTATCAGAGCGTGGGCGGTCACGCGTACGGCTGGGTGTATCCCGGGCCGATCGGCGCGGTGCTTACGCCGGCCTACGTCGGGCTGGAGAACGCGCTCGACCTGCCGAATGCCGCTACGATGTGCAATCAGTGCGGGGTCGTTTGCCCTGTAAAGATTCCGCTGCCCGATCTCATGCGCAAGCTGCGCGAGCAACAGGTCGAACGCGGATTGCGCCCCTGGTCCGAGCGCCTCGCGCTCAGGTTCTGGGCATGGGTCGCGTTACGGCCCGAGGCGTACGCGTGGATCGCACGTCTGCTGGCCGCGGTTGGACGCTGGGCCGGTGGGTCGATGCGGCTGATGCACAAGCTTCCCGGCGGTGCGTCCTGGAGCCGCTACCGCGATATGCCGGCGCCGCCAGGCAAGACCTTCCGCGAGCTCTATCGTCGCCGCAAGTGAACCCCTACATGCACTCCTTCCGTGCGGCCGCGCGCTGCACTGCCGACGCGAATACCCTGTTATGAACGCGCGAGACAGGATCCTGGCGCGGGTTCGCCTTGCCCTCGACCGCGCCAGCGAGACCGCCCAGAGTGAGAGCGCGGCCACGGTCCGCGATCGCCTGCGCAATCGCCCGCGCGGACCTTTGCCCGCAATGAACTGGGACCTCGTGCCGCGTTTCCGGGAACGCTGCTTTTCCTTGTCCAGCACTGTGGATGAGATTGCGCGGTTGGATCAGGTGCCGCACGCTGTCGCCCGCTATCTGGCCGGAAATGCGCTGCCGTCGGCGTGCGTGTGCTGGCCGGAGCTCGCGCCCTTGGAATGGACTGCCGCCGGACTGCAGGTGGAAGCGCGGCCAGCGACCGGCGATGACGCAACCGGCATCAGCGGGGTCTTCTGTGCCATCGCGGAGACCGGAACGCTCATGCTCCTGTCCGGCGCTGAAAACTACGCCACTACGAGCTTGCTGCCCGACACGCATATCGCAGTCGTACCGGCAACGCGCATCGTGCGCTCGATGGAGGACGCATGGGACCTGCTTCGAAGCGAGCGTGGCGCCTTGCCGCGTCAGGTGACCTTTGTGTCCGGACCGTCCCGCACCGGCGATATCGAGATGACATTGGTGCTCGGTATCCATGGGCCGTATCGCGTCCATGTCATCGTCGTGGGCGGCTAGCGCGGCCCCCTCCCTGCTCGTAGCTGATGCTGTCCCGGGGCGATCGTGGACCTGAGCTTTCTGCCGCGCTTTCCATTCGCACTGGGGGATCTGAGCGTTATCGCGCTCATCTTGCTCGCCGGCCTTGGGACCGGGGAGTTGTTCCGCCGCGTACTGCTGCTGCCGCGCATCAGCGGATACGTGCTGGCCGGCGTGCTGCTGGGGCCGGGCACCTTCGGCCTGCTCGACCGCGGGATGTTGGAAGCTGCGCAGCTGCTGTTCGACATTGCTCTCGGGCTGATCCTGTTCGAGCTCGGCTCCCGGCTCGACTGGCAATGGTTCCGACACAACCGCTGGCTGCTGGCGAGCAGCTTGGCAGAGATCGCGTTTTCGTTCTCGCTCGTGTGGCTGTTGCTCGGCGCGCTGCGCATGCCCTTGCTGCACGCAGCCATCGCAGCCGCAATCGGCGTAGCCACCGGTGCATCGGTATTGCTGGTCGTCATTCACGACCGGCGTGCGGACGGCCCCCTTACCGATCGTGCAGTCAACCTGACTGCGCTGAACAACGTGGTTGCGGTCGTGGCGGTGACCATGCTGCTTGCACCTCTGCATCTCCAATACCGGCCAGGCGTCACAACTTTACTCTTGCAGCCAGCGTATCTGTTGCTTGGCTCGATCCTGCTCGGCTACGCGACCAGTGTCGCCCTGGTGCTGCTCGCGCGCTGGCTCGGCAAGCGCGAGGAGCTCCAGTTCATTGCGCTGGTGGCGATGGTGCTGCTTACCGTTGGCATAGCGAAAGCGCTGCAGCTGTCCATGCTGGTCTCCCTGCTCGCATTGGGCGTCATGGCGCGCAATCGCGATCGCGCTCGGCACCTCCTACCGGTGGAGTTCGGCCCCAGCGCACAGGTTCTCTTCGTCGTCCTGTTTGTGCTCACCGGCGCAGCGGTGACGCTCGGCGAGCTGGCCGCGGGCGCTGGGATGGCTCTCGCCTATGTTCTGATCAGGCTTGCCGGCAAGCTGCTGGGAGTGGTGATGTTTTCGGGTCCATCCGGCCTGTCAACGCGCAAAGCCGGCTTGCTCGGGCTGACGCTGATGCCGATGTCGGCCACAGCAGTGGCGATGGTGGACGCTACCGCCCGCTACTATCCTCAATTCGGGGACCGTGTGGCCTCCGTTGTGCTGGGCGCAGTCCTGATTCTGGAGTTGACTGCGCCGCTCGCTACCCAGATCGCGCTGCGCGCCGCCGGCGAAACCCGCGCCGACGCGAACGGGCGCTGACATCCTCAGTCGTCAGCTAGCATGCCGCCACCCCTGCCGTTCAAGACTTCCGAGCGCTATACGCTGGGCGTAGAGCTCGAGCTGCAGGTGCTGAACAGCCGCGATTTCGACCTTGTCGGCGCTGCGGGGGATCTGCTAGCGCTGCTCGAGAAGGTGCCTCACCCTGGCGAGATCAAGCCCGAGATCACGGAAGCCATGATCGAGGTGTCGACGGGCATCCAGCACGGTTATGCAGGCGTGCTGACCGAGCTGACTGCAATCCGCGATGTGATGGTGCGCCAGGCGCAGCGGCTTAATCTGGGTGTTGCCGGGGGAGGCACCCATCCGTTTCAGGAGTGGCAGGATCAGCGCATCTTCTCAGCGCCCCGCTATCGTTACATCCACGATCTGTACGGGTACCTGGCCAAGCAGTTCACCGTATTCGGACAGCACGTGCACATCGGCTGCGACAGCGGCGATGCTGCCGTCTGGTTGATCCACCTGTTCTCCCGCTATATTCCGCACTTCATCGCGTTGTCCGCATCTTCTCCCTTCTTTCAAGGCGCCGACACCGCGTTTGCGTCGTCGCGCTTGAACAGCGTCAGCGCCTTCCCTCTCGCTGGTCACATTCCGTTCGTGCCGGATTGGACCGCCTTCACCGAATACTTCGATCACATGCGCCGACTGCAGGTGGTGGAGAGCATGAAGGACTTTTACTGGGATATCCGCCCGAAGCCGGAGTACGGCACAATCGAGCTGCGGGTGTGCGACACGCCGCTGACCCTGGAGCGTTCTGCAGCGCTGGCGGAGTACGCTCGGGCTCTGGCGCGCTATCTTTGGGAGGATAGACCGCTCGAGCCCTCTGCCGATGTGTACCGCGTGTACGGCTACAACCGCTTCCTCGCCTGCCGCTTCGGGCTGGAGGCCGAGGTGATCGATCCGTATGAGCGGCGCAAGCGGCTGCTGTCCGAGGAGATCGGCTACACACTGGGACTCGTGGGCCCTTATGCCAGCGACGAAGCTGGCGCGAGCGCCTTGCAGCACCTGCGAGAGGCGGCAACCACGCGGCGTGGCGACAGCGTCCTGTTACGCGAACGCATGGCGCAGAGCAAATCCTTGAGCGATGTCGTGCGCTGGGCCGCGGGGCTGTGGATGCACGGTTCGGCTGACGGTAATAGCGGATAAAACAAACTGGTCAAAAGGGGGGGAAGGTGGACGAACAACTCGAATCCGTTGCGCAAGTCAAGAACACGCTCATCGATCTCAGCATCAGATTCGGCCCGAAGGTGCTGGTCGCGCTCATCATCCTGGGCGTGGGTTTCTTTGTGGGGCGCTGGCTCGGTGCAGTGACGGACCGCATGCTGGAGAGACTGCGCCTCGACGTGCCCGTGCGTCAGCTCCTGGTGCGCATCGTGCGCATCCTGGTGCTGGGCTTGTTCCTGATCATGGCACTGCAAAATCTCGGCGTTGAGCTGCTGCCGCTGATTGCCGGCATCGGCATCGCGGGCGCCGGGATCGCGCTGGCCATGCAAGGCGTTCTGAGCAATGTGGCGGCCGGATTGACGATCATCTTCACCCGCCCTTTCCGGGTCGGAGAGTACGTCTCGATGGCCGGTGAGGAGGGGCAGGTCGCGGTGATCGGTCTGTTCAGCACCACACTCACGCACCCGGATCTGTCGCGAGTGGTGATCCCGAACCGCAAGATAGTTGGCGAGATCCTGCACAACTACGGAACGATCCGCCAGATCGACATCATGGTTGGCGTGTCCTATGGAACGGATCTGAATCGGGCGCTCGGCGTCGTCCAGGACCTGCTGCGTAACAATCCGCGGGTACTCAAAGAGCCCGCGCCCATGATTCAAGTGCTGATGCTGGGCGATTCGTCGGTGAACATTGCGGTGAAGCCCTGGGTAAACGTTTCCGACTACGGCGATGCATTCGGCGAGATCAACAAGGGTATCGTCGAGACCTTCCACGCGCGCGGCATCGTGATCCCATTCCCGCAACGCGAGGTGCGCCTGCTCGGCGGCAGCGCTTGAACTGCGCGCAGAGGTTCTGAGGATTTTCCGTCTCGTCGGCGTTGCACGCGACCGTGGGTCCCGTTCCGATCGAATTCCTCCTGTTTGGCCTGACGCTGGCCGGCATCGCCGTGTTTCACCGGCGCACGCTGGAGGTCGCTCTGATCGGTTTGAGCGCGGTGGTCCTGTACAAGCTCATGTTCGCCGGCTTCCGGGACGGCCCAGGCTTGATGGGCTTGGTCCACCACCTTGCGTCCGAATGGGTCCCGCTCGTCAATCTCCTCGGACTTCTCACCGGATTTGCGCTTCTAGCCAATCATTTCTCCGAGAGCCGCGTACCGGCCGAGTTGCCGCGCTGGCTGCCGAAGGACTGGAAGGGTGGCTGGGCCCTGCTGCTCATCGTGTTTGTCCTGTCCGCGTTCCTCGACAATATCGCCGCGGCCGTGATCGGAGGCACGATGGCGCGACCGTTGTTTCGGGACAAGCTGCACACCGGATACATTGCCGCCATCGTGGCCGCTTCCAACGCTGGCGGCGCTGGCAGCGTGGTGGGCGACACCACCACCACCATGATGTGGATCGCCGGGGTGAGCCCGCTTGCGGTGGTGGAAGCCTATGTTGCCTCCTCGGCCGCAGTGCTGTTCTTCGGCATCCTCGCTGCAATCCAGCAGCAGCGTTACTCGCCCATCGTGAAGGAGGCGCCAGCCGGGCTGACAGTCGATTGGCTCCGGGTGGCTATCGTGGCTTTTGTCCTCGCCGCTGCGATTGGGACGAATGTCGTTGTGAGCGGGTTCTTCCCCGATCATGCCGATGGCTTGCCCTATATCGGAGCCGCGGTTTGGGTCGCATTGCTGGCGGGCTGCGCATTGCGCCGTCCGGATTTCTCCCTCGTCCCCGCGGCCACCCGCAGCAGCGTGTTCCTGCTCGCCCTGGTCCTGAGCGCGTCGCTCATGCCGGTCGAACAACTGCCCGAACCCAGTTGGCGCTCAGCGCTCGGGCTGGGGTTTGTGTCCGCGGTATTCGATAACATCCCGCTCACCGCCCTGGCCCTCGAACAGGGCGGCTACGACTGGGGGATCCTGGCTTTCAGCGTGGGTTTCGGTGGATCGATGATCTGGTTCGGCTCGTCGGCCGGGGTGGCGCTGAGCAACTTGTTCCCGGAGTCCCGGTCGGTCGTGCGGTGGCTGGGAGCGGGATGGCACGTCGTGGTCGCCTACCTGCTGGGTTTTGCCGCGGTCATGCTGATCACGGGCTGGAATCCTACCCCCGAGCGTTCTCTCCGCGGGCACGCCCAGGTCCATCAGTCCATTCCATTCGACGCTGGCTGGGATAGGCAGTAACGCCGCGCGAGCGACGCAGCCAAGATCAAACCCCTTGAACCAACAGGGATTACCCTTGTGGTTCACGGTACCCTTCGCCGGCACCCGCTGGATCGGCCGAGCCTCGCCCGGCGCTTGCGGATCGATTCCGCTTCAAGGTACTCTCCGTCTCTTGCGACGGTGGGGGAGGGTCGCGAGTTCTGTCGGCGCGACTGCGGCCTGAATCGGGGGCGTGTGGCCCCGGTGTCCATGGCCCAGAGGCCGCGCCCAGCCATGCCCGGAGGCAAGCCAAGCTCCCTCGCTGTCACGCCGACTCGAACCTGGAGAGATCTGGATGAAGAAGAAGGTACTCGTCACGCGGGCGGTTTTCGACGAGACCCTGGCCTATCTGGCGCAGCATTTCGACATCACATCGAACCAGGCTGACGCGCAGCTTTCCCCTGAGCAGTTGGCGGCCAAGCTCCAAGGGATGGATGGAGCCGTGATCACTACGACCGAGCGCGTCGACGAGGTGCTCCTGGCGCGTTGCCCAAGTCTAAGA
Source organism: Burkholderiales bacterium (assembly GCA_035499005.1). Lineage (GTDB taxonomy): Bacteria > Pseudomonadota > Gammaproteobacteria > Burkholderiales > SHXO01 > SHXO01. Next base: position 66,921 of record DATJZQ010000075.1, read on the forward strand.
GCGGCGTGCAGCGTGAGCGTCGGGTACAACCACATCGACCTCGAGGCGTGCACGCGGCATGGTGTGATGGCGACCAACACCCCCGGGGTGCTGACAGATAGCGTCGCAGACTACGCGGTGTGCTTGACGCTCGCTACGTGCCGCCGTCTGACCGAGAGCGAGGCCTTTCTGCGCACCGGCGGCTGGCAGGGGACTCACCTCAAAGAGCTTCTCGGTGCCGATCTGCACCACGCCACGGTCGGGATCTGCGGCTTCGGCCGCATCGGCCAGGTGATCGCCCGGCGTCTGCGGGGTTTTGACCCGACCATTTTGTATTGCGACCAGGTTCGTGCTCCCGGCGGGGTCGAGCGCGAGGTGAACGCGGTGCTCGTAGAGAAGGACGAGCTGCTGCGCCGCGCCGATATCGTCATCCTGATCTTGCCGTATACGCAGCAGACCCATCATTTCATCGGCGCGCGCGAGTTGAGCCTGATGAAGCCGAAGGCCGTGCTGATCAACGTCGCCAGAGGCGGGATCGTGGACGACGTGGCGCTGGTCGAAGCGTTGAGTGCGAGGCGCATCTGGGCAGCCGGCCTGGACGTCTACGAGAACGAGCCGCGGCTCAACCCCGGTCTTTTGAAACTCACGAATGTGGTGCTGTCGCCGCACATCGCGAGCGCGTCGGAGCCCACTCGGCAGGCCATGGCGATGACCGCGGCGCGCAACTGCGTCGCGGCGTTGACCGGGGGCGACCCCCCCGACCTGCTGAATCGCGAGGTGTTGAGACAAAACGCGTGACTTCCGCGGCGCGGTCGTGGGGTCGTGCTTTCGATCTGAGCTAAAACAAGAATGCATGAGCTATACAGCCTGGGCCTGATCGAGGCGGTTCGCAGGCTATCCTCCGGTGAGATGACCAGCGAAGCCTATACACGCAGCTTGCTCGCGCGCGTCGACCAGCTCGAGCCGCGCGTGCAGGCCTGGCAGTCACTCAACAAAGAACGCGCTCTCGAGTCGGCCCGCGAGGCCGACAGGCGCATCCTCGCTGGCCGTACCCCGGGCGCGCTGCAGGGCGTGCCGGTAGGCGTAAAGGACATCATCGATGTGCGCGGCATGGTGACCTCGATGGGGTCGGCGGTCTACGAGCGCTATGTCCCGGAAATGAACGCCGAGGTCGTCGACCGCCTGCACGCGGCGGGCGCGTTCGTCCTTGGGAAGACGGTGACCACCGAATTCGCATTCCTCGTGCCGAACAAGACTCGCAATCCATGGAATCCTGCACACACGCCGGGCGGTTCGTCTAGCGGCTCGGCGGCCGCGGTCGCGGCCGGTTTCGTGCCGACCGCCATCGGCACGCAAACCAACGGCTCCGTTATCCGGCCCGCAGCGTTCTGCGGCGTAGTGGGATACAAGCCCGGGAAGGGCGTGCTGTCCACCGACGGCATTCTGCCGTTCAGCACCAGTCTGGATCAGCCGGGCGTGTTCGCGCGCAGCGTCGAAGACGTGGCCCTGCTGGTAGCGCACCTGGCGCATTCGCGCTGGACCATCAGCCCGCAGATCAGCGCCCTCAAGCATGCGCCTCGCGTGGTGGCCGTGCGCACGCCGGTGTGGCACCTGGCCGAACCAGATCAGCGCAGCCGCTTCGCGAGCGACATCGCCGTGCTGCGCGAGGCCGCCGCGATCGTCGACGAGCTCGATCTGCCGCCGGGTTTCAACGAAGCGCATCGCGTGCATCGCATCATCATGCTGCATGAGGCGGCTGCGGCGGCGCGACGCGTGCGCGCCCACCATCGCGACAAGATTCACGCTGTCATAAACCAGGCGCTGGACGAGGGCGAGCGCATTTCCGTCGCGGAATACGAGCGCGCCGTGCGCAAACGCGAAGCGCTGCAGCGGGACTTCTCGCGCTTTCTGGACGATTATGATGCCGTGGTCACCCCGCCAGCCGCGGGCGAGGCCCCGGGCTCGCTCGAGAGCACCGGTGATCCCAGCTTTTGCACCATCTGGACACTGCTCGGCGTTCCCGCCATCACCATCCCGACCGGGCTCGGCGCCCGCGGTCTGCCGCTCGGCTTGCAGATCGTCGGCAACCAGGGCGAATCCAACCATCTGCTCGCCACGACCATGTGGTGCGAGCGGCAGCTGCCGTTCCGCAACCTTCTTGCACGCGAAAGAAGCGCCTGAGCCTCGTCCGCATGTAAGGTGCGGCGCATCCGTCGTGGTTGTCTGAGTCGATGGCGAGTCTCGGATCGATGCCGCTGGCGCAGCCGTCGCGGCACAGGCCTTCAATGCACTGTTTGCGCGTTCCGATGTGTGCTGGGACTCCGCTGCTCTGGTCAAGATCGCAGAGGAGGCCTCTGGTTTCCCGCGCGCGATTCGGGAGCTGGAACTCGCTGGGATGAGCGGGCTCCAACCGCTAGAGTCCGTGCTCGCGCAGTTGCTGCCCATCCCAATGGGTTCGCCTTGTCCTCGGTTCCTGCCACGCACCCATCGCTCGACGCGTTCAACGCGCTCGAAGCTCGGCTTTCGGGCTGCCTGATCCAGCAGCGCTATCGGCTGCGCAGCGCCTTGCGGCAGGCGCGCGACGACGCACGCCGCGGCCGGCTGAGCGCGGATGCGCTCCGTGCGCTCGACGATGCGGTGGCGCGCTCCGAGCAGGCGCTCTCGGCACGGTTAGCGGGGTTGCCGGCGGTGAGCTATCCAGAAGAGCTGCCCGTCTCGGCCCGAAGGGACGAGATCGCCGCGGCGATCGCGGGCACCCAGGTGGTGGTCGTGTGCGGTGAAACAGGCTCCGGCAAGACCACTCAGCTCCCCAAGGTGTGCCTCGAGCTCAAGCGCGGCGCAGCCGGCATGATCGCCCATACGCAGCCGCGGCGCATCGCTGCGCGCAGCGTAGCCGCGCGCATAGCCGATGAGCTGCGCGGCCCTCTGGGCGAGAAGGTCGGTTATCGGGTGCGCTTCAGCGACCGGGTGAGCGAGCACAACTACATCCGTGTGATGACCGATGGCATCCTGCTCGCGGAGACGCAAACCGACCGTTTTCTCAACGCCTACGACACCATCATCCTAGACGAGGCGCACGAACGCAGCCTCAACATCGATTTTTTGCTGGGCTACGTGAAGCGACTGCTGCCCAAGCGCCCGGAGCTGAAGCTCATCATCACCTCGGCCACCATCGACGCCCAGCGTTTCTCGCGTCATTTCGACGACGCTCCGGTCATCGAGGTGTCGGGTCGTTTGTACCCGGTCGAGGTGCGTCACCGCCCGATCCAGCAGGACGAAGACAGCAGCGAGGCGGCGCCTCTCGCGGAGGCCGTGGCGGACGCGGTCGACGAGGTGTCTCGGCTCTCGGCCAACGGTGATGTCCTGGTGTTCCTGCCCGGAGAGCGCGAAATTCGAGAGTGCGCCGAGGAGCTGCGCAAACACCATCCTCCACACACCGAGATCCTGCCGTTGTTCGCGCGGCTTTCGGCACAGGAGCAGGAGCGGGTGTTCCAGCGCTCGACCGGACGGCGCATCGTGCTCGCCACGAATGTCGCCGAGACTTCCCTCACCGTGCCTGGCATAAAGTATGTGATCGACTCCGGCCTCGCTCGGGTCAATCGCTACAGCTACCGCAACAAGGTGGAGATGCTGCAGGTCGAGCCGGTGTCGCGCGCCTCCGCCGATCAGCGGGCCGGCCGCTGTGGACGCTTGATGAGTGGGGTGTGCGTGCGCCTGTATTCCGAGGAAGACTATCTCACGCGTCCGGAGTTCACTGACCCGGAGATTCTGCGCTCGTCGCTGGCTTCCGTGATCCTGCGCATGAAGGCGCTGCGCCTGGGTGAAGTGGAGGATTTTCCATTCATCGAGGCGCCCGCCTCGCGCGCGATCGCCGACGGCTACCAGCTGCTGGCTGAGCTGAACGCCGTCGACGAGCAACGCCGGCTTACCCCGATCGGCAGTCAGCTCGCCCATCTTCCGATCGACCCGCGACTCGCGCGCATGATCGTTGCGGCGCGCGACGAAGGTTGCTTGTCCGAGATTCTCGTCATCGCGTCCGGTCTGGCGATTCAGGACCCGCGGGAGCGGCCGATGGACAAGCAGGAGCTCGCCGACACCGCCCATGCCCAGTTCGCCGACGAGCGCTCCGAGTTCATGGGGCTCGTCAAGTTGTGGGCCTTCTTCGACGATGCCCTCAAGCACAAGAAGTCGAACCGGAAGCTCGCCCAGGTCTGCCGCGAGAATTTCCTGTCGCACGTGCGCCTGCGCGAGTGGCGGGATCTGCACGGCCAGCTGCACACGCTGGTGTCGGAGATGGGCTGGCATCCCAACGAGAAGCCCGCGCAGAGCGACGCCGTTCACCGCGCGCTGCTGGCCGGGCTGCTCGGCAACATCGGTAGCAAGTCGGACGAGGCTGGCATGTATCTAGGGGCGCGCGGCATCAAGTTCGCCATTTTTCCAGGCTCGCCGCTGCGCAAGAAAGGCGTGCCGTGGCTGATGGCGGCGGAGCTGACCGAGACGACCCGCCTGTACGCACGCTGCGTGGCGGCGATCGATTCGACCTGGCTGGAGCGCATCGGCGCGCACCTCGCAGCCAAGACCTACCACGATCCCCACTGGGAGAAGCAGCCGGCCCAGGCCATGGTCTTCGAGCGGGTGACTGTCTATGGCCTGGTGGTGGTGTCCCGGCGGCGTGTCGCACTCGGGCCGATCGACCCGAAAGCTGCGCGCGAAATCTTTATCCGAGAGGCGCTGGTCCATGGCCACCTCGACACCAAGGCGGAGTTCCTGCGCCGCAACCTGGACCTGATGCGAGAAGTAGAAGAGCTGGAGCACAAGTCGCGCCGCCGTGACGTGCTGGTGGACGAGGCGCGCATCTTCGCGTTCTACGACGAGCGCATCGCAGCGGATGTTTGGAGCGGGCAACAGTTCGAGCGCTGGCGGCGGGAGGCCGAGCGCGGCAATCCTCGTTTGTTGTTCCTGGAACGCCACTACCTGATGCGCCACGCCGCGGAGGCGATCACCGAGGAACGTTTCCCCGAGTCGCTCGAGATGAACGGCCTGGTCTACAAGCTCATGTACCGGTTCGAGCCTGGGCACCCGCTCGATGGCGTCACCATGACTGTGCCGCTGCACTTGCTCAACCAGATGGATGAACGCCGCTGCGAGTGGCTGGTGGCGGGTTTGCTGCGGGAGAAAGTGACGCAGCTGATCCGCGAGCTACCAAAGAACCTGCGCAAGCAGTTCGTCCCCGTGCCGCAAGTGGTCACTGCAGCGATGGAACGCCTGGAGCCTGGATCCTTCCCGCTCACCGCCGCCCTGTCGGATGCCCTGCTGCAGACCGTGGGCGTCGAGGTACCCCAGGACGCCTGGAATCCGGGGGAGCTGCCGCCCTTTCTCCATATGAACTACAAAATTGTGGACGAGCAAGGCGATGAGGTGGCCATGGGTCGTAACCTCGCGCAGTTGCGCACGCAGCTCGGAGTGAAGGCACGACGGCAGTTCAGCGAGCGAGCAGCCAGCCAGTTCGAGCGCAAAGGCCTCACGAGCTTCGACCTCGATGAGATGCCGGAGCAGGTCGAGTTCACGCGCAGTGGGCAGAAGCTGATCGGCTATCCGGCGCTGGTCGATGAGGGTAAATCGGTCGGCTTGAGCTTGCTCGACACGGAACACGACGCCCAGGCCGCAACCCACCGAGGGCTTCGTCGGCTGTTCCAGCTGGCCGCTCCCGACCAGGTGAAGTTTGTGGCCCGTAACCTGCCGGGGTTCCAGGACATGGCACTGCGGTACGCGCTGCTCCTCGAACTGGAAGGCGGGAAGGCGGATAAGGGAGCGGTGTCGGACCGGCTGCGCGACGAGCTGATCGATGCCATCTGCGATCGCGCGTTCTTCCTGGATGGCGAGCAAGTGCGCACGCGCGCCGCCTTCGCCGAGCGAGTGGGCAAGGCGAAGACGCGCCTCGTCGAGGTTGCACAGGAGGTATGCCGGACGGCAGGGGAGGTCATGGCCGAGTACCAGGCGCTGCGGCCCAGACTGAACCAGCACGGTGTACCCGTGTGGCAGCGCGCCATGACCGACATCCGCAACCAGCTCAAGGAACTGCTGCGTCCGGGTTTCGTTTGCTCCGTCCCGTTGGCGCATCTGAAAGACTACCCGCGCTACCTTAGAGCGATCCAGCTGCGCTTGGACAAGTTCTCCATCAATCCCGCGAAAGATGCAGACTGGCAGCAGCAGCTGCAGGGCTGGTGGCAGGTGTATCAAGGGCGCCTGGCCGCGGACAGACAGCGCGGCGTGCACGATCCGAGGCTCGAGGAATTTCGCTGGATGCTCGAGGAGCTGCGTGTTTCGCTGTGGGCGCAGCAGCTGAAGACGCCTTATCCGGTGTCGTTCAAGCGTGTCAGCAAGACCTGGAGCCAGCTGAGCTGAAGCCCGCCTCGGGCGTGGCGGCCTGGACGGTTGCCATCCGGCGACCCAGTTCTGTTGCTCCTCGGCGCGGCCTTGATCTCTTGTCCCCATTCGCGCCCAAGCTGCTAAACTGAAAACGCCGCTCGAGGGGTGTACACCGATTGCGGTGCCGGCGAAGGAGGGGGTGCCCATGAAGACGATCAAAGAGATTTTGCAGAGCAAACCGCTCGGTGTGCTGAGCATCGCGCCCGAGGCTTCTGTGCTGGATGCGTTGAGGCTGATGGCGGAGAAAGAGGTCGGGGCGCTGGTCGTGCTCGAGAACGAGCGTCTGGCAGGCATCTTCTCCGAGCGCGACTATGCGCGCAAAGTCATCCTGCACGGCAAGTCGTCCAAGGACACGTCCGTACGCGAGATCATGACCTCAAAGGTGGTCTATGTGCGGCCCGAGCAGAGCGTGGAGGAGTGCATGGCGCTGATGACCGACAAGCGCATCCGGCACCTTCCCGTGCTGCAGGAAAACAGGGTGATCGGCGTCATTTCCATCGGCGACGTGGTCAAGGAGGTCATCTCGGAGCAGCGTTTTGTCATCGAGCAGCTGGAGCAGTACATTCACAGCTGAGCCGTTTCGGC